>JBARVT010000234.1:0-3938 GCA_049646405.1 Alteraurantiacibacter sp. | reverse complement strand
TTTCAAGAGCCCTATCGAAGCATCGAAAAAGCGCGAGATCGCATCACGAGCGATCAGCTTGCGCTCCTCAAAGATCCATTCCGGGATTTTTTCGGTCAATGAGGTATCCTACAACGGAATATTATCGTGCTTCTTCCACGGGTTCTCGAGCTGCTTATTCGCCAGCTTGCGCAGGCCCAGCGCAATCCGCCGCCGGGTCGAGTGCGGGTAGATCACCTCGTCGATATAGCCCCGGCTCGCCGCCACGAAGGGGTTAGCGAAGCGATCTTCGTATTCCTTGGTCTTCTCGGCGATCTTGTCCGGATCGTCGCGGTCCTGGCGGAAGATGATCTCCACCGCGCCCTTGGCGCCCATCACGGCGATTTCGGCGGTGGGCCAGGCGTAGTTGAGGTCCCCGCGCAGGTGCTTGCTCGCCATCACGTCATAGGCGCCGCCATAGGCTTTCCTCGTGATGATCGTGATCTTGGGCACGGTCGCCTCGGCATAGGCGAACAGCAGCTTTGCGCCGTGCTTGATGATGCCGTTGTGCTCCTGCGCCGTGCCGGGAAGGAAGCCGGGCACGTCCACCAGCGTCACAATCGGAATACTGAAGGCATCGCAGAAGCGGACGAAGCGCGCGGCCTTGCGGCTGGCATTGATGTCGAGCACGCCCGCCAGCACCATTGGCTGGTTGGCGACGAAGCCCACCGGCCGCCCCTCGATCCGCCCGAAGCCGGTGATGATGTTCGCCCCGTGCGCGGGCTGGATTTCGAAGAACGTGCCCTCGTCCACCACCTTTGCGATCACTTCATGCATGTCGTAAGGCATGTTGGCGTTGGCGGGGATCAGCGTGTCGAGGCTGTCCTCGATGCGGTCCCACGGGTCGCTGGTCGGCAGTTCGGGCAGCTCGGACTGGTTGCTGGACGGCAGGAACCCCATCAGTTCGCGCGCGGCGATCAGCGCCTCGATGTCGTTCTCCAGCGCAAGGTCGGCAACGCTGGTCTTGGTGGTATGCACCACCGCGCCGCCCAATTCCTCCTGCGTGACTTCCTCGTTGGTGACGGTCTTCACCACCTCCGGCCCGGTCACGAACATGTAGCTCGAGTCCTTCACCATGAAAATGAAGTCGGTCATGGCAGGCGAATACACCGCGCCGCCCGCGCACGGCCCCATGATGAGCGAAAGCTGTGGCACCACGCCCGATGCCAGCACATTCTGCTGGAACACCTCGGCGTAGCCGCCAAGACTGGCCACGCCTTCCTGAATGCGCGCGCCGCCACTGTCGTTCAACCCGATAACCGGCGCGCCGACCTTCAGCGCGGTTTCCATGACCTTGATGATCTTTTCCGCGTGCCGTTTCGACAAGGAGCCGCCGAACACGGTGAAGTCCTGCGAGAAAACATAGACCAGCCGCCCGTCGATCGTGCCGCTGCCGGTGACGACGCCGTCGCCGGGAATCTTCTGCTCGTCCATCCCGAAATCGGAGCAGTCGTGCTCGACGAACGTATCCATCTCCTCGAAAGAACCCTCGTCCAGCAGCACGTCTAGCCGTTCGCGCGCTGTCAGCTTGCCCTTGGCGTGCTGCGCGTCGATCCGCTTCTGGCCGCCACCCATCCGGGCAGCCTCCCGGCGACGTTCCATTTCGGCGATATTGGCACTCATGCGGGCGGCATCTCCTCTCGCGAAAGGCCGTTGCACGGGAAACTTGTCAGGTCAATTCGAGCGCCGTAGCAGCGGTTTGCAGCTCGGCGCGATTAGGCTTTGACACGCGACCCGCTCCTGTGATTATGTTAGCGTTACCATAAGGGATGAGGGAGAGGGTTTCGTGCGCTGGATTCCATTGACCGCGGCAGTATTGCTGGGCGCTTGCACGACGATGCCGGGCGACATGGCGGCCAGCGATCCGGGTCGCGGCGTCGCCAATCCTGCGATCTGGCCCGAATACGAATACCCCTACGCTCGCGACGCGGCAGAGGAAGCGCGCATCGCGGCTATCCTGTCGCGCATGACGGTGGAGGAAAAGGTCGGCCAGTTGGTGCAGGCGGATCTGTGCTGCGTCAGCGTGGAGGACGTGCGCACCTACAATCTCGGCTCTGTGCTCAATGGCGGGAATAGCGGCCCCTATGGTGACGACCTCGCCCCCGGGCGCGACTGGCTGAAGCTGGCCGACGAGTTCTACTCCGCCTCCACCGACACCTCCGATGGCGGCGTCGGCATCCCGCTCGTCTGGGGGACGGATGCGGTGCACGGCCATTCCAACATCATCGGCGCGACGCTCTTCCCGCACAATATCGGTCTGGGCGCGATGCGGAACCCCGATCTTGTCGAGGATATCGGCGAAGTTACCGCCAAGGAGATTCGCGTCACCGGGCAGGAATGGACTTTTGCCCCCACCGTCGCTGTGCCGCAGGATTTCCGCTGGGGCCGCGCTTACGAAGGCTATTCGTCGGACCCTGCTCTGGTCGCCGAATATACCGGCGCGATGGTGCGCGGGCTGCAGGGGCCGCCGGGCAATCGCGACCTGCTGGACGGGCCTTATGTGCTCGCCAGCACCAAGCACTACCTCGCCGATGGCGGCACCGATAACGGCGTCGACCAGGGCGATTCGAGCATTTCAGAAGAGCAGCTGCGTGACATTCACGGCGCGCCTTATGGCCCCGCCATCGAGAACGGCGTGATGACTGTCATGGCGAGCTTTTCCAGTTGGCAGGGCGTTAAGATGACCGGCAACGAATCGCTGCTGACAGGCGTGCTGCGCGAGCGGATGGGGTTCGACGGCTTTACCGTGTCCGACTGGAACGCGCACGGACAAGTTGCGGGCTGCACCAACGAGGCGTGTCCGCAGGCACTGACCGCCGGGATCGACATGTACATGGCGCCAGACAGCTGGCGCGCGATCTACGACAGCACGCTGGCGGGCGCGCGCAGCGGCGCCATCCCGATGGAGCGGATCGACGAGGCGGTGGTATCTGTCCTGCGCGTGAAATCGCGGCTTGGCCTGCTCGATGCGCCAACCCCTTCGGCGCGCGCCTTTTCCGGCGAATGGGAATTGCTCGGCGCGCCAGAGCATCGTGCAGTGGCGCGGCAGGCGGTGCGCGAATCGCTGGTGCTGCTGAAGAACCAGGGCGTGCTGCCGCTGGCACCCGGCGGGCGGCTGCTTGTCGCAGGCGACGGGGCCGACGATATCGCCCGCCAGTCCGGCGGCTGGACGTTGAGCTGGCAGGGCACCGGTCTCACCAACGATCTTTTCCCCGGCGCGACCTCGATCTGGTCGGGTCTCGAATACGCTGTCGTCTCCGGCGGTGGCAGCGCAGAGCTTTCGCCCGACGGCAGCTTCACGCAACGGCCCGATGCCGCCGTGGTGGTCTTCGGAGAGAAGCCCTATGCCGAATTCCAGGGCGACCGCGCCTCGCTCCAGCTCGACCCCGAACTGACCGCGCCTTACGAAACGATGCGCCTTCTGGAGGCGCAAGGCATTCCAGTCGTCGCAGTGATGATTACCGGGCGACCGCTTTATGTGAACCCTGCGCTTAACACCGCCGACGCCTTTGTCGTCGCATGGCTGCCGGGCAGCGAAGGCGGCGGCGTGGCGGATGTGCTGGTGGGCGATGCGAACGGCAATCCGCGTCACGACTTTTCCGGCACTCTGCCTGCCGCATGGCCGACCACGCCCGACCTTGCAGACGGCGTGCTCTATCCTCTCGGCTATGGCCTCGAATACGGCTCTGCGGCGGGCGACTGGGTTGCGCTGGCCGAAGTCGATACGAGCGCGGCGGGTGGCGACAGCCGCACCTGGTTTGCCGACGGGCGCCCGGCGGCAAGCTGGTCGCTGCTGGTCGGCGCATCCGGCCAGACGGAACCGCTGCGCGTCACCACCGTGCCTGCGGAGGCGGCAGACGGGCGCATCGCGGTGACCGCGATGGATTACGGGCGGCAGGAAGGCGGCCGCCGTATTACTG
>JBARVT010000233.1:0-7027 GCA_049646405.1 Alteraurantiacibacter sp. | reverse complement strand
CGAGATCGAGGAGCAAGGCGAGGCCGAGGTAACGCTCGCCGGGCGCAAATTCACCATCTCGCGTGATTTCATCGAGCAGGGACGCGGGCAGCCGCAGGAGGAGCGCATCGCCAATCTCGGCCTGCCGCTGCTGGTGATGCACGCGCCGCGCGACGAGACGGTAGCGCTCGACAATGCCAGCCATATTTTCCTTGCCGCGCGCCACCCCAAGAGCTTCCTCTCGCTCGACGGGGCGGACCACCTGCTGTCCGATCCGGCCAAGGCCGCTTTCGCCGCCGACATGATTGGCGCATGGGCCGGACCGATGCTCTCCGACATGGCGGAGCCGCAAGCGCAGTTTTCGGGCAGCGTCGAAGTGTCTACCGCGGGCGGCAAGTTCGCCCAATGGGTGCGCACGCCGACGCACGCCTTCATTGCGGACGAGCCTGTCTCCTATGGCGGCGAGGATGACGGCCCCACGCCCTACGACCTGCTGCTCGGCGCGCTCGGCACCTGCACCAGCATGACGATCCAGATGTATGCCCAACGCAAGAAAATCCCGCTCGAGAGCGTGCGCATCGAACTGGAGCACAGCCGCGACCACCACGTCGACTGCCTGGATTGCGAGCAGGGCGGTGAAGTGATCCAGGTGATCGACCGCGCGATAGAGCTACGCGGCGACCTTACCGAGAAACAGCGCGCAAAGCTGATGGAAATCGCCGACAAATGCCCGGTTCACCGCACGATAGAAGGCGACCTGCACATTCATTCGACGATGGTGGAGTAGCGTGGGTCAAAAAGACAGGGGTCATCCCGGACTTGTTCCGAGATCGGGCTTTCTTGGTGGCGTACGGAAAAGGACCGCCCCCGGCACAAGGCCGGGATGACACTCGGCCTCGCTTTGAACCGATAGGCTTGGCATGAAATAGAACCGTTCGTCCTGAGGAGCCTGTAGACACAGTCTGAAGGCGTCTCGAAGGACCTGTGACCCAGTCCTAGGCCAGAGATCCTTCGAGAAACTCGGACATGCGTCCTCGCTCCTCAGGGCGAACGGTTAAACTTGATCATTCGCCTTCGGCCATCACGATACGCGTATCGGCGCGGCGTTCTGGCGTGAGGTAGCTTCGTGCAAGGCGCTGGATGTCGGCGGGGGTCACCGCGCGCACCACCTCTTCCTGCATCCGCACCCGGTCCAGCCTCTCGGCTTCGCTCTGCGCGTCGGAGACGACGCCCATCCACCAGCCATTGTTCTCCCGGCTCTGGCGCAAGCTTTCGAGCACCGGCTGGCGTGCGCGCAGCAGCATGTCGTCGCTCACCGCCTCGTCACGCATCTCGCTGGCGAGGCGCAGGATGATATCCTGCACCTGTTCGGCCTGCGCCGGGTCGATGACGGCGGCCATGCTGACGCTGCCGTAATCGTCGAACACCGAACTGGTCGAGCCGGAGACGAGCGGGCTGTAGGTGGCGGCGACTTCCTCGCGCAGCACCTCGATCGCCTTCAGGCGGAAGACCGAGACAAGCATGTCCAGCCCGACTTCGTCGGTGAAGTCGCTGTCGTCGCGGGTGCGCCAGATGCTGCCCACCAGCGCCTGATCGGCCTGCCCGGTATGCGTGTAGGTGTTCACCTCGTCGCCCGACAGGTCGAGGAAGGAGATCCCGCGCTTGTCGGCATTGTCGGCAAATTCCGCATTGCGCTCGCCCAGCGTGCCGAAGCTCTGCGCGACGGCGGCGATGGCAGCATCTGGGTCGATATCGCCGACGATGCCAATCTCGATGGCGCCGCTTTGCGAGGCTGCCAAGATCGCAGCTTTCAGCGCTTCGCGGTCGATGGCGTCCATCTCGGCGCGTGTCGGGAAGCGGGAGTAGCGGCTGTCGGACAGCTGCTCTCCGCTGCGCAGGCCGAACACCGTGGCGGGCTGCGATTCGAGCTGGCCCCAGATCGTGTCGATGATCGCGTTGTAGCGTGCATCAGCTTCGGGGCGCAGGCCGATATCGGTGAGGAAGGCGGCGCTCACCTTCATCTGCGTGGCGAGGTCTTCGGGCGTGGTCGTTCCGCCGGAATTGAAGGTCTCCGTCCCTGCGGAAATGCCCGTGCCGACCTGCTTCCCCGCGAGAATTTCGGTCAGCTCGTCCGCGCTGTTCTGGCCGAGCCCGCCGACGCCCGAGGCGAATTGCAGGTAGAGGCCTGCCGCCGCCGGATTGACATCGGGAATGGCGAAATATCCGCCATCCATGTTCACCGAATAGCGCACGCGGCCCGGCTCGAAATCGGTCTGCTTGATATTCAGTCGGACATTGTTGGCAAAGGTGACGGTGCGGATGCCGAGATCTTCGATCATCGTATCCGACACAACGGTGCCGGGCGTGCCCCAATCCTCGTAGGCGAACGCGACGATGGGCGCGTCTTCCGGCTCCGCCACGGCGATTTGCGTGCTGCCTTCATAGGCCGCGCGCACCGCGTCGACACCGCCGTCCAGCTGTTTCGACGTGACGCGCACCAGCGGCTGTCCCTCGCTCCACGCTTCGCCAAAGGCGGCATTGACCGCATCGAGCGTCAGCTGCGGGCGGATCGTCTGGAACAGGTCATATCGCCATCGCGGATCGGTGATGAAATCGTTCTGTTCGGCGGCCCCCACCAGCGCCCCGGCAAGCTGCGCATTGGTGCGTGCATCGGCCTGCGCCGCGCTGCGCCTCAGGCTGCTCTCGGCCTGCGTCAGCGCATATTCCAGTTCATTCTGGGTGAAACCGTATTGCAGCGCGCGGCGCAGCTCTTGCTCTGCAATAGCGAGACCTTCCGCCCACTGCCCGTCGCGCGTGTCGATGTTGATGGCGCTGTAATCGGCGACTAATTCGTCGTTCGAATTGGAAACGCCGCCGCCCAGGATCGGGCTGTTTTCGCGATTAGCGATGCGCGAGATGCGGCGGTTGAAGATAATGCGTCCCAGGCTTTCCAGCTGCTCGGTCGTGCGCTCTGCCACCGTGTCTGCCGGATCGGTGTAGGGGCGCAGCTGGTAAATCGCGACGCCCGATCCGATGGTCGGGTCGACGAAGGCGTCAAATTCGGCCGTGCGGTCGAAATCGGCGGTGCCGATCGCGGGGATGGCGCCTGCTTCTCCCACGCCTTCCCAGCTGGAGAAACGCTCGACGATCTCGGCTTCCATGTCCGCCACGTCGACATCGCCGACGACGATCAGCGTCGCGTTCTCGGGGCGGTAAAAGCGGCGGTAGAGGTTGTGCAGCCGCTCTGCCGGGGCATCGCGCAAGATGCTATCGAGGCCGATGGGGAAGCGGCTGACATAGCGCGTGCCGGGGATGCGGAATTCGAACAGGTCGCGGAAGTTGCGCAGGCCCGCAGTGTCGCGCACGCGGCGTTCAGAGACGAGGATTTCGCGCTCGCGGTCCACTGCCTCGGGCGTGAAGGTCAGTTCACTCGCCGTCTCGCGCAGCAGGAACAGCGCAGTGTCGAGCGTTTCGTCGTCCACGTTGGGGGCTTCGAGCATGTACACCGTTTCCTCGAAACTGGTGTAGGCGTTGGTGTCCGCGCCGAAGCTGAGGCCGAGCCGTTCGAGCAGCGGGATCATCTCGCCTTCGGGCACATTGGTGGAGCCGTTGAAGGCCATGTGCTCGATGAAGTGGGCAAGGCCCTGCTCATTGTCTGCTTCGCCGAAGCTGCCAAAATCGAAATGCATGCGAAAGGATGCCGCGCCGTCGGGCGTGTCGTTCTGCTGGATGGCGTATTTCATGCCATTGTCGAGCGTGCCGTAAAGGATGCTGGGATCGGGCACGACGTCGGTCGCCTCCACGCCCCAGCCTTCGGTCGGGCCGACCTGCGCAATGGCGGGCGCGGCAAGGGCCAGCGTGCAGGTAAGTGCTGCGGCGGAAATGCCGGTGCGAATGGCGCGGCGAATGGTCATGATGATGCGTCCCCTCTGGAAATCTGTCGATAGGGCTAGCGCGCAGTCCCCTCGCGCGATGCCCCCGGTTGCGTGTGATACTATGCCCTGCGGATTAACCCCGCGCAACAGGGCCTTGCGGCTGTGTCACCCGCCATAGTCGCTATCGCAGGGGGAATAGTCGGCCACCCAGTCGCGCTCGTATGTGGCGGGGACGGGAACGTCCTTCGGCCAGCGCGAGGATTCGCCCGGTTCATAATAGATCCAAGCCTGTGAATTGTCGAAATTGGCCAGTCGCGCGTTGTCGCGCTGCGCCTGTTCCGGCGAAATTTCGTTCTTCGCGGTATAGCTGGAGCGGATCATGCGGATCGCGCCGTCGCCCGCGCCGAACATGCGCCGGTCCACGCGGCCGTAGATCTGGCTGTCATAGGTGGTGTTGGAACTCCACTGCTTGACGCTCGTGTCCTCCGGAATGCGAACCG
Source organism: Alteraurantiacibacter sp. (assembly GCA_049646405.1). Lineage (GTDB taxonomy): Bacteria > Pseudomonadota > Alphaproteobacteria > Sphingomonadales > Sphingomonadaceae > Alteraurantiacibacter. Next base: position 2,673 of record JBARVT010000233.1, on the reverse strand, counting down.
TGGTGACGTTGCAGTCCCAGAGGCTTTCGCTCCAAAACGGTGCAGACTGGTCCTGCCCGGCATCGCGCTGCTTGCGTCCGGGCGGGTAAAGGCCGCCGCCGACAAGCGAGAGCTGCTTCGCGCCGCCGCCTTCGTCTTCCCAGTCGGGCATTCCGCTGCCGGTAATGATGAGGATGCTCGCCTGCGCCTCCTTGTCGAACCGCCAGTCGACCGATTCCACCGTGTCCCACGTTGTCGACCCGGCCAGCTCCGCGCGCCATGCCTGTTCGAGCTGTTGCTCGGTCAGCGCGGAGAGCGTCGCATACTGCGCGACTGCCGACAGGCCGCGGGTGATGATCGTCTGGCTGATTTTCGCGGGGCTTTCGAAACCGGCGCGCGCGTCGATTTCGTAAAGTACGGTTTCCTGCGGCGCATCGAACGGCTGCCAGGCGAGGGTTTCCAGGTCCGCTCCGCCATCGCGCAGCGGCAGGACATGGCTGTAGGGAAACAGCGCACGCTGCGTCGGCACCGCGACATCCGGCAGCGTGCCGTCCATCCAGTACTGTTCCCCGTCGATGGTCGCTCGCACCAGCACATGGTCGAACGCGCCGGGGGTGGGCAACAAGTCGGCGAAGGCATCGTCGATACCGGTATTGTTCACCAGCACCGCTTCGGCCGGAATGCCGAGTTCGTCGAGCAGAGATAGCAGTAGCGCGGTCTTGCCCTTGCAATCGCCATAGCGCCGCTCCCACGTCTCCGCAGCCGAGGCGGGCGTCAGCGCGCCGGTATTGAGGCCGACGAAGATATAGCGCACCTGCCGCGTGACAAGGTCGAGCGCGGCGCGGGCGCGGGCCATGTCGGTCTCGTGCGCGCGTGCGATGCGCGCCGCTTCCGCCGCCACCGGAGACCCATCATCGATTTGCCGGGCGGCATCGAAGAGCCTGTCGAAGCGGTTGGAGACACTGCGCCAATCGGCGAAATCGGTGAATTCGAGCACGCGCTGCCAATTATAGCGTGGCGGAGCGTCGCGTGGCGGGGTGACAGCATCAGCTGAATCCGCAGCAATGACGACGGCGCGCTCTTCCCGTGTGGCGAACTGCGCGAGATCGTCGGTAATGCGGATATGCGGGGCGTCCGTATCTTCCTCCCAGCTCACCCTCATGTTGATGCGCCCCGGCGTGGGGCTGGCCGCCATCGTCATCAGGCCGAAATCCCGGTCGGGCAACGAGGGATTGCCGGTGGGCAGGGTGAAAGCCATTTCCAGATCGTCGCCGACGCGCAGGTCCGGCACCTGCAGCGTCGCGGTCAGCAGCCCGTCGATCCATGCCTGCTCCAGCTGGTCTTCCCGTCGCAGAACTTCGAACTGCACCTGGTCCAGCACGTCGATCGCATCGCCATCGCGGTGGATGCGCAAGGCATGGACCGTCGGCGTCCCGGCGGCCGGGTTCCACGTAATCCCGACATTGCCCATCTGCAGCGCGTTCGGATGCAGCAGGCGAACATGCTGGAGCATGTAGGTTTCCTGCGTGTCGCGGGTCAGGTGAACCTGCGTAACCTGCTTGCGAAAGAAAGCGAGGCCACGCGCATCCGCTGGCACGTCGAGCGCTTCGACCTGCTCAACCCAATCGGGGGCGGGGCCGATGCGCACACCGTCATCCTGCGCGGAGACAGTAGCTGCACTTGCAAGCAGGGTGATGGCGAGAGCGGCTCGAAACGGCGACACGGTCTTTGGCATGGGTGGACCATGCACGATTCACCGCCAGAAACAACCGCTTCATCGCAGCTATCGCTTACTTTTTAGGCTTGGGTGGTGCCTGCCTGAGGCGCGAGCGATGTGCGTCCATATCGAGCACTTCGCCCGGGCCGTCGTTCTCGCCATTCAGCAGGCCGAGCCGCCGTGCGACTTCCTGATAGGCCTCTTCCTCCCCGCCCATGTCGCGGCGGAAACGGTCCTTGTCGAGCTTCTCGTTGGTGTCGAAATCCCACAAGCGGCAATTGTCGGGGCTAATTTCGTCGGCGAGGATCACGCGGCTGAAATCGCCGTCGTAGATGCGTCCGAATTCCAGCTTGAAATCGACCAGACGGATATTCACCGCTGCCAGCATGCCGCACATGAAGTCATTTATGCGGATCGCCATCGCAGCGATGTCCTGCATCTCTTCGTGGCCAGCCCAATTGAAAGCGGCGATATGCTCTTCGGAAACGAGCGGATCACCAAGCGCATCGTCCTTCAGGTAATATTCGATGAGCGTGTGCGGCAGCATCTCGCCTTCCTCGATGCCGAGGCGCTTGGCGATGGAACCTGCCGCGACATTGCGCACGACGACTTCGAGGGGGATGATTTCCACCTGCCTCACCAGCTGCTCGCGCATGTTGAGGCGGCGGATGAAATGCGTCGGGATCCCGATGTGGCTCAGCCGCGTGAAGACGTGCTCGCTGATGCGATTGTTGATCACGCCCTTGCCGTTGATCGTACCGCGCTTTTCCGCGTTGAAGGCGGTCGCATCGTCCTTGAAATACTGGATGATCGTGCCCGGCTCCGGCCCTTCGTAAAGGATCTTGGCCTTGCCTTCGTAGATCTGGCGGCGACGGGACATGGGCGGCGTTTCCTTCGAGTGCAAAAGCGAGCGCCCCGGCACGCGCTTGTCGCGAGGGCCGGGGCGATTTGCCCGGCTATACAGCAGAGGCCGTGAA
>JBARVT010000232.1:0-22779 GCA_049646405.1 Alteraurantiacibacter sp. | reverse complement strand
GCGCGAACATGGCCTATCCGCCATAGCGCGCCGCGCTGGCATTTGCCTGAACAATCTGCGCCGCGCGACAGATCGCCCTGCCCATGCGCTGGACGACGATGCCACGCCCGATTTCCGGCGAAAGCGGTGCGCACTCCGTTTACTTTTCGTTCCCGCATCCGATACTGGAACAGATGGCCGCGCATCCCGTCCCCCTGCCTGCACTTCACGCCAGCCATGCGGGCAGCTGGATGTGCGAAGCGAACGGGGCGACGCGCGGCTGTTCCAAAGGCGAGGTTGTGATGGCGGCAGCCGATACGCCGCACCTCGTGCTCAACGCGCCGTTGGTGGCGACGCGTCTGGGCTATCCCGACCTGTCCGGCCTAGACCTGCTGGAACTGTTCGCTTTCGTCCATCCGGCGAAGTTCTGCGTGCCCACGGCAAAGGGCCTGGCCCATGCGCTGTCGCTGGACGAACCGGAGGACGGCGCGGATGTGCCGGTCTTTCTCCAGCGCGCGGCAGGCGAATTGTTCGCCCATTGCGAGGCGGAGGACTGGGCCGAGCGTGACGGTGCTTGGAGCGTTTTGCAGTCGCTGCTGCGGATGCGCTGGCCGTGGGCGCAGGTGCTCGGCCCCCATGTCGCGCGGCCTGAGCGTGCGGAGAAATGGCTCTTCGCGCGCCTGCCCGAATGGGAGGAGACGCCCGAACGCCCGCAACCCGCGCATGTCCTGATCGGGGAAAGCGCGATTCACGGCCAGCTTGAACGGCTCACCGGCACCGGCGCGGAGGATCGGAAGGGGCAGCGCGACTATGCGAGCGCGGCCGGTGGCATTTTCGCCCCGCGCGAAAAACGCGCCCGCCCGCACGTGCTTCTGGCCGAGGCGGGGACGGGCATTGGCAAGACGCTCGGCTATCTCGCGCCAGCCTCTTTGTGGGCAAGCGAGGCGCAGGGCACCGTCTGGGTGAGCACCTATACCAAGAACCTGCAACGCCAGCTGCGCGCCGAGGCGAAGCGTGCCTGGCCCGAACGGCGCGCCGATGGCAGCCAGCCTGTCGTGGTGCGCAAGGGGAGGGAGAATTACTTGTGCCTGCTCAACCTGGAGGATGCGATGCAGGGCGGGTTTGGCGGGCGCGCCGCGATGCTGGCGCATCTGGTCGCGCGCTGGGCGGCATACTCGCGCGACGGGGACATGATCGGGGGCGATCTGCCCGGCTGGCTCGGCACGCTGTTCCGCGCCCGCGCTATCCGTTCGCTGACAGACCAGCGCGGCGAATGCATCTATGCCGGCTGCCCGCATTACCGCAAATGCTTCATAGAGCGCGCTGCAAGGGCCTCCGCGCAGGCCGATCTCGTCATTGCCAACCACGCGCTGGTCATGGTGAACGCGGCGCGCGGGCGGGACCACGCGCAGCACCCGACGCGCATCGTTTTCGACGAGGGGCACCATGTTTTCGACGCCGCCGACTCCACCTTCTCCGCCGCGCTGACGGGGCAGGAGGCCATCGAACTCAGGCGCTGGATCATCGGGCCGGAACGCGGTTCCAAAGGCCGCCGCCGCGGTCTCTCCGCGCGGTTGGCAGATGTCGCGAGTTACGACGAGGCGGGCGGCGAAGCCATCGAGGCAGCGCGTAATGCTGCCGCCGCGCTCCCCTCCGATGGCTGGCTCGGCCGAATCGGCGAGAATGCGCCTTCGGGCGAAATCGAAGTGCTGCTCGCCCGCGTGCGCGCGCTCACCTATGCTCGCGACGAAAGTGACGCGGCGGGTGCGGGATACGGCATAGAGACCGAGGCGGCTGGGCTCGACGGCGCCTTCATCGAACACGCGCAGATGGCCGCGCAGGCGCTTGCCGCAATCCGCGTGCCGCTCATCAAGCTGGGCGTACGGCTGGAGGCGATGCTGGAAGACCCGCCCGATTGGCTCGACGGGCAGGGCCGAGCCCGTATCGAGGGCGCGCGTTTCTCGCTCAGCTGGCGCATCGACACACTGGCGGCATGGGAAGCGCTGCTGAACCGGCTTGGCGGACCGGCGGACCCGGCCTTTGTCGACTGGCTCGCTGTGGACCGAAACGATGCGCGCGAGTTCGATATCGGCCTCTACCGCCATTTCCTCGACCCCATGAAGCCCTTCGCCGACACCGTTCTCGAAGGCGCGCATGGCGTCATGCTGACCAGCGCCACGCTGACAGACCGGCGCGAGGAGGGGCGCGACTGGGCTGGGGCCATCGCCCGCTCCGGTGCGGCGCATATCGAGGTCATGCCGCGCACGGCGGAGGCGGAAAGCCCGTTCGACTACGCCGCCAATGCCGAGGTGCTGATCGTCACCGATGTGCGCAAGGGCGACCTTGCCGGGCTGGCGGGCGCTTATACGAAGATCATCGAGACGAGCGGCGGCGGCGTGCTCGGCCTGTTCACCGCGATCCGCCGTCTGCGCGCAGTGCATGGCCGCATCGCAGACCGGTTGGCGCGGGAGGGGCTGCCGCTCTTCGCCCAGCATGTCGACCCGATCGATACCGGCACGCTGGTCGATATTTTCCGCGACGATCCGCGCGCCAGCCTGCTCGGCACCGATGCACTGCGTGACGGGGTGGATGTTCCTGGCGAATCGCTGCGCTGCGTCGTCATGGAACAGGTCCCGTGGCCCAAGCCCAGCATCCTCCACCGGGCGCGGCGCGCGGCAGGTGGCGGCAGCGCTTATGACGATGCGATCATTCGCGGACGGCTTGCGCAGGCCTTTGGGCGACTGATCCGCAGCCGCGACGACCGCGGGCATTTCGTCGTCCTTTCCCCTGCTTTCCCCAGCCGCCTGCTGCCCGCCTTTCCGAAAGGCGTACAAGTCATCCGCCTGACGCTCGACGAGGCTTTACAACGCATCGCGGCGGGTGTTTCTGGGACGCAGGTCGCCATCGACAAGGAACTCGACATTTGAAACGCCTCGGCCTGCTGCGCCATGCCAAGTCCGACTGGGACGATCTTTCCCTGCGCGATTTCGACCGCGGTCTGAACGATCGCGGGCACAAGGGCGCGGCGCTGATGGGAAGGCATATCGCCGATAGCGGCGCGAAGTGGACAAAGGCCGTCGCCAGCCCGGCGGAGCGGGTGAAGCGCACGCTGGCGGCAAGTGGTCTCGATCTCGACGTGACGTGGGACGAACGCGCCTATCTCGCGGATTCGCCAACGCTGATGGCGATCCTGCACGATGTGCCGGACGAGGAGGATGCAGTGCTGCTCGCTGGCCATAATCCGGGCTTGCAGGAGTTGGCGCTCGACCTCGTGGCGGAGTGCGACGAGAATGATTTCTACAACGAGGTCATGCAGAAATACCCGACCGCGACCTATGCCGTGCTCGAACTTGCCATCGACTGCTGGTCAGACGTTACGGCGGGCTGCGGCAAGCTCGTCTACCTTGCCCGCCCCCGCGATCTCGATCCGGCACTGGGGCCGGAGCGCTAATTCCGCTCCAGCATCGCAAGCTGGCGATCCACGCTCGCCGCGATCCGCCCTGCCCATTCGTCCCAAGCCAACGCCGGGCCGAGCGCCTGCGCGCGCAAGGCGACATGGCCGTGGACGAGCGCGAACAAATCCGCCGCAACGCGCCGCGCATCGTAGGCGTGTCCGGGCAGCCGCTCCACCAGCGCCACGAAGCGCGCATAATTGTCGAGCGCGAAGGCGCGCGCTTCCGCGGTCGGCGCATAACCTGCGGTCGCGGGGGCGAACATCAGGCGATAGTGTTGCGGGTGGCTATGTGCGAGGTCGAGATAGGCGCCGACCGTCGCCAGGACCGCGTCATGCGCGTTCGCCTCGCGCTCGCCCGCCTCCTGCGCCGCTTCGCCCAGCTGCTCGAACCCGCGCCGGAACAGCGCGTCGAGCAGGCCGGGCTTGCCCGAAAAGTGCCGGTAAATGCCGATGGTCGACTGCTTCGCACGCCGCGCCACTTCGCGCACGGTCAGCCCGTCCACGCCCAAATCCTCGAGAGCCTCTGAGGCAGCGGCGACAAAGACTTCGTGCGGTTTCATCAGCGGGGAGCCTTGACGATGCGGGCGGGACCGCGCAAATGATAACGGTGTTATCATTTGGACCGCAAGCTAGAATGAAGGCGTGGATGGAACGGATTTCCCAGCTTTTTCGGCTTTTGCAGTCGGCGAACCCGCGTGTCGCGGCGCGTGCAGCGCTGTTCCTGTTCACCCACCCCAAGCCCACCGCGATCTCGACCAGGGCCGAGAGACGCCTCGCCGCAAAGGCTCGCGTCAAGCTGGGCGAAGCTGCGCGCGAGGACTTGCGTGCCTGCGGATACCGCATCGCCACCTGGCGCTTCGCCACCTCTGCCCAAGAGCGTAAAGGCACGGTGCTGATGGTGCATGGCTGGACGAGCGCGGCGGCATTCATGACCGCGCCGGTCGACCGGCTGCTGGCGCGCGGATACGACGTCGTCGCGTTCGACATGCCCGCGCACGGCAAGAGCAGCGGGAGGCGCGCCGTCATGATGGACTGCGTGCTGGCGCTGGTCGCGGTCGCCAACCGTTACGGCCCGATCGATACCGTCATCGCGCACAGTTTCGGCGGCCCGGTGACGACGATGGCGGTGGCGAGCGACCTGTCGCCCACGCTCCACGCCGATACGCAGCTCATCTTTATCGCCTCGCCGAACCGGCTTGCCGATGTGACTGAGCAGTTCGCGCGCTATATCGGCCTGTCGAAAGAGGCGCAGGAGATCTTCGAGGCGGAGCTTGTCGCGCCCTTTGGCGGATCGCTGAAGGCGATGGACGCGAACCTGTTGTTGGAAGGGTGCGGCAACAGCCTCACCATCCTGCATTCGCGAGATGACATGGAAGTCAGTTTCGATGCGGCGGAACGTTATGCCGTGCTGGGGGACCGGGTGCGGCTGAAACCGCTCGACGGCCTCGGCCATCGCCGCATCCTGCACGCACAGCCCAGCATAGATGCGCTGATGGCCTCGTTGCCGAACTAGCCTGTAGGCTTTTTCAGGAAGCGAGCGCGGCGGCCAACCGGTCGCGGATAGCGCGCAGCTGCGCCTCGATGCCGGAAAGGTCGGGGGTTTCCACCGGAGCCCGAACGGGTGTCTTGCCGGCCTCCCCGATGCCTTCTTCCGAACCGCCTGATGCGATCGCCTGCCGCGCCCCCTTCAGGGTATAGCCTTCGCGATTGACCAGCCGGTCTATCGTCTCGACCAGCGCCACGTCCTCGCTGCGATACAGCCGACGCCCGCCGCTGCGCTTTAGTGGCTGGAGCAAGGGAAACTTCTGTTCCCAGTATCGAAGCACATGCGGCTTGATGCCGAGCGCATCCGACACTTCGCCGATCGTACGCATTGCGCCGTCGGCCTTGCCGTCATCGAACAGCGTATCGCTCATCCGGCGTTGGCGATCTTTTCTTTCAGCTTCTGGCTGGCGCGAAAGGTCATCACGCGGCGCGGCGTGATTGGCACCTCGACCCCGGTTTTGGGGTTGCGGCCGACCCGTTCCTTCTTGTCGCGCAAGACGAAGCTGCCGAAGCCGGAAATCTTCACGTTCTCACCCTCAGACATCGCGTGGCACATCTTGGCGAGAATCTCTTCGACCAAATCAAGGCTTTCCGCACGCGAAAAGCCCATCCGGCGATTGATTGTTTCGGCAAGGTCCGCCCGTGTCAGTGTTCCGACGGAGCGCATCATATCCATGCGTCCAAACTCCTGTTGTGAGTGCGACCCCACATAACATTTATGAACCTCTTACCGTGGAAAGGCAAGGGCGGGCATTGAAAAATGGGGATAAAGTTACGCGCGCAGCAGCGTGGCGCCCCAGGTAAATCCGCCGCCCATGGCTTCCAGCATGACGAGATCACCCTTTTTGATGCGCCCGTCCCTCTTCGCCGTGTCGTAGGCCAGCGGCACGGAAGCGGCGCTGGTATTGGCGTGGCGGTCCACCGTGACGACGACCTTTTCGCCCGGTAGGCCAAGCTTTTTCGCGGTCGCATCCAAGATGCGCCGGTTAGCTTGGTGCGGCACGACCCAGTCGATATCGTCCGCCTGGTGTCCGGCATCGGCCAACACCTCGCCGAGAACCTCGGCAAGGTTCACGACTGCATGGCGGAACACCTCGCGGCCCTTCATGCGCAGCTTGCCGACCTCACCTGTGGTAGATGCGCCGCCATCGACATAGAGCAGGTCGCTATGCTCTCCCTCGGCGTGAAGCTTCGTGGCGAGCAGGCCAGGGCCGTCCTCGGCCACATCCTGCGCTTCGACAACAAATGCTCCCGCCCCGTCTCCGAACAGCACGCAGGTGGCGCGGTCTTCCCAGTCGAGGATACGGCTGAAGGTCTCCGCGCCGATCACCAGCGCGCGTGTCGCCATGCCGCTGCGCAGCATCGCGTCCGCCGTTCCGAGCGCGTAGAGAAAACCCGAGCACACTGCCGCAACGTCGAAGGCCGGAAAGCCCTTGCCGCCGAGATTGTGCTGCACAGTGGTGGCAGTGGCGGGAAACGTGCGGTCGGGTGTCGCGGTGGCAAGCACGATCAGGTCGATACTGTCGATTGCCACCCCCGCATCCGCCATCGCCGCGCGCGCCGCGTCGGTGGCGAGCGAGCCGGTCGTTTCGCCCTCGCCCGCAATATAGCGCTGGGTTATGCCAGTGCGCTCGCGGATCCATTCGTCGCTGGTGTCCACGCGCCTGGACAGCTCTTCGTTGGAAACGCAATTGGTCGGCAGCGCGGAGCCGCAGCCGGTGACGACGGAGCGGATCATTTGGTTGGCTCTTCGGCCTGTGATCCGGCGTCAGCAGAATTGCCGTTCGCGCGCAGGGCATCCTCGCCCATCTCGGCGAGATCGGCAGCGATGCGGTCGGTCAGATCGTCTTCCAGCAGGCGGGCAGTGACATGGACGGCGTTAGCGACGCCTTTCGCATTAGCACTGCCATGCGACTTCACGATCACGCCGTTAAGGCCGAGAAAGACCCCGCCATTGTGATTGTTCGGATCGAGATGGTGACGGAGCAGCTCGGTCGCCGGGCGGCTGACGAGAAAGCCGATCTTGCTGCGCAGCGAACTGGTGAACGCTTCTTTCAATAGGTCCGTAACGAAACGGGCCGAGCCTTCGATAGCCTTCAGGGCAATGTTGCCGGAGAAGCCGTCTGTCACCACGACATCAACTTCGCCGCGATTGATCTTGTCCGCTTCGATGAAGCCGTCGAACTCCATCTCCAGACCCGTCGCGTCGCGCAGGCGCAGGCTGGCATCACGGAGATCGTCCGTCCCCTTGATGCTTTCTGTCCCGATGTTGAGCAGGCGCACGCGCGGCTGCGGCTTGCCGGTAACAATACGGGCATAGGCCGCGCCCATGATCGCGAACTGAACGAGGTTGCGCGCGTCGCAATCGGTGTTGGCGCCAAGATCGAGCATGACGACGTCGTTATTGCCCAGCGTCGGCATCAATCCGGCGAGCGCGGGCCGGTCGATCCCCGGCATGGTCCGCAACGCCAGCTTGCTCATCGCCATCAGTGCGCCGGTGTTCCCACCGCTCACGGCGGCGCTGCACGTCCCGTCCTTCACCGCATTGATGGCGAGGCCCATGCTGGTCGTCTTTGCACGGCGCAGTGCGCGGCTGGGCTTCTCGTCGCCCGCCACCACTTCGTCGCAATGCAGTATCTCGCTCGCCGAGCTCATGCCCGGATGCGTTTCGAGCGCGGCCTTGATGCGCGTTTCGTCGCCGACGAGGAGGAAGCGGAAACGATCGTGCTGACGGCGGGCTTCCGCCGCACCGTCTACCATCGTGCGCACGCCTTCATCCCCGCCCATCGCATCGATCGCGATACGCGGAAATGTCATGCGCAAAATCCTTCCCGGCCTGGTGTCTTAAAGACCCTTTGGCTCGATGATCTGGCGGCCGTTATAATGGCCGCAGGCGTTGCACAGCATGTGCGGACGCTTCAGCTCGCCGCAATTCCCGCATTCGTGGAAGGCTTCGACCTTCAGCGAATCGTGTGCCCGGCGATTGCCCCGGCGATGCGGCGAAACTTTTCTCTTAGGGACGGCCATCTCGGCACCTGTTCCTTGAATTCGTTGGTAACTGTTCGGGTGCCGCCCTAGGCGAAGCATGGCAGGCGCGCAAGCGCGCTGGCAGGCCCCAAGGATGCGGCGAAGGCGCGCGCTATAGCGGTTTCTCGCCGCGTTGCAAGTACGGTGCGATGGCGGTAATCGCGCTGGTTCGGGGTCAAAGGGAGCGCACCGATGTTCGACCTGCATATCACTTTGCTGAGCGCGGGGCTTGCCGCGTTCATCAATATCTGGCTCGCTATCCGCTGCGGGCGGGCACGGATGAGGGGGAAGGTTGCGCATGGCGACGGCGGCGACGCGTTGCTCGGCCGCGCGATGCGCGCGCATGCCAATTTCACCGAATACACGCCGCTTTTCCTCATATTGGTCGCCGCGCTGGAGCTGACCGGACACGGCGGCTGGCCGCTGGGCGTGGGCGCAGGCCTGTTCCTGGCAGGCCGCATATTCCACGCCGTGGGAATGGACGCGGAGGTGCCCGGCTATGCCCGCACGGTTGGCGTGCTGTGCACAATCCCAACCTTGCTGGCGCTGGGCGTGGCGGCGACACTGACGGGGCTGAAGCTTTTCTAGCGGCTGCGCTCGGCCTTGCGTTTCAGGTCTTCGAGGACGCGCACTACATTGGCATCGATGGCGTGGCGCGCGAAAGGCTTCCAGTAAGGGAGCGGGTCAATACGCAGGATGTGTTCGGAGGCGAGCACCAGCCTTGTTCTGCCACCCGCGAGCGGTTCGAGAGCATAGCGCGTCTCCCCGGTTGCGAAATAGCCTTCAACATGAGGCGCATGGACGCGGCGATAGGGGCTCATCTCCGCCATTATCGGCGGCTGTTCGAGCACCCGGTAAGCGAGGAGGCGGTTCTCCTGCCAAGCCGTAACCTCCTCCACGGCATTGCCGGTCGAGAAACGCCCGATCCGCCGCGCGCCCTCGCCCTTGAAGGGATGCCGGTTTGGCTGGAAATCTCCAGCGGCCCGGTCGGGTTGGCGTCTGGCGGGGAACGGCAAATTCTCCCAAACGGCATCGCTTCTCGCCAATATACGTTTGCGTCGCGCGAAAATGCAGGGCTTGTTGTCGCAAAATCTGTCTCCGATGAGGCGCTCGACAGGAAGACCGTCGTGCTCTCGTCCGAGAGCCCTGCATCACGACCACTCTTACGGGAACTCGTCCAATCGATGTTCGTGCTCAGTCGTTACGAGGTTGACCGCGCATGGCTGTAATCGCGCCTGCCGACAGCCTACTGCCTGCCCAAAACCGCATCGCCCACGAACGGGTTGTTCGCCCGCTCCTGCCCGAATGTGCTCGTCGGACCGTGGCCGGGAATGAAGGCGATATTGTCGCCCAGCGGCCAGAGCTTTCGTGTGATCGCGTCCAGCAGGCTCTGGTGGTCGCTCATCGGGAAATCGGTCCGGCCGATGCTGCCCTGGAAGAGCACGTCGCCGACCCAGGCGAAGCTGGCATCCTTGCTGACGAAGACGACATGGCCGGGCGTGTGGCCGGGGCAGTGGATGACGTCGAGCGCCACTTCGCCCACCGTCACCGTGTCGCCATCCTCCAGCCAGCGCGTCGGCTCGAATACGGCGCACTCCATGCCAAAGCGCGGTCCATCCTCGTCGAGCCGCGAAATCCAGAACCGATCCGCCTCGTGTGGCCCCTCGATCGGGAGGGCGAGGTCATTGGCAAGCATCCCCGCCTGCCCGCAATGGTCGGCATGACCGTGGGTGAGCAGGATTTTCTCGAGCGTTACCCCCGCCTTGGAGACGGCGGCTTTCAGCTTCTCCAGTTCCCCGCCCGGATCGACCAGCGCACCGCGCATTGTTTTCGTGCACCATACAAGCGAGCAGTTCTGCTGAAACGGCGTGACAGGAATGATCGCGGCGCGGATGGGGGACGGCATGGGCATGACGGAACAGTTGGCGGCACGGCGCGCGCTATGCAAGTGGCAAGCGACAGGAGCGCGCGATGGTAGAACCGCAAACCCGCGCCGCCATGGCATTGCTGCCGGTGGGGCAGGATCTTCTGGCGGCAAACGTCGCGCTGCGTGAGCGCATTCCTTGGCCGGGGGAAACCCTCAAGTGCCCTTGCGGACGGCGCTCCGAGTGAGAGTCGGCACCGATGCCAAAGCGGTCGTCAACTCGGTCGGCTTGGCCTGTTGGGCCGGGTCCGACGTGAAATCCGATCTTCCAACCCGAACGCGAAGCAATTCATCGCCAAATAGCCTCGGGTAGCCAAGGAATTTCTCGTCTGAAATCGGTTGTTAAGGTAACTCCCGTATCAGCTCCAGCGGATCGTAAATCGATGGGATCGCGCGATGGGACCGACCAACGAAGAACAGCTCATTCTGGAGCTAATCAACCGCTTGCGCATGGATCCGGGCGGCGAAGCAGCGCGCTTGACAGATCCGGCCGTGCTGTCCGAAATCCGGAGCGCGCTCGACTTTTTCGGCGTCGACATGGACAGCTTCGCCACCGCGATGGACGCATTCGCGGCGCTCGCGCCGCTGGCGTGGAACGAGGCGCTGCACGTTGCGGCGTCGGGCCACAACGACGAAATGATCGCCACCGACACGCAAAGCCATCGGCTCCCCGGCGAAGCGGGTCTGGGTGACCGCGTAACAGCGGCAGGATATGAAAACTGGCGCTCGCTCGGCGAGAATGTCTATGCTTTTTCGCGCAGCGCCATTTACGGCCATGCCGGCTTTGTTATCGACTGGGGCTATGACGTCGATGATTTCGACGCTTCGGGCGTGCGCTATGCCGACTGGCAGAGCCGCGGCGACGGTATCCAGGATCCTGCGGGTCACCTGCTCAACCTGATGAATGCGGCCTACACCGAGATCGGTGTTGCCGTCACCGAGGAAACCGACAGTTCCACCAGCGTCGGCCCCTATGTCACCACACACAATCTTGGCACGCGCTTCGGCTATGAAGCGCAGTTCGTCGGCGTGGTGATCGACGACGCGGACGGGGACGACTTTTACGATGTCGGCGAGGGCATGGGCGGAATCACCGTCACGCTGACCAGCGTTAGCGGTACGTATACCACAACCACCTGGGGCTCAGGCGGTTGGCAGATCGCGGTACCCTCAGGCGCCTACACCATCGCTTTTACCGGCGGCGCGTTGTCAGGCGCTATCGAGGTGCAGGCGGCGCTGGGATCGGACAATACGAAAGTCGACGTCCAGTCAGATATGGCGATCGTTGCCGGCGGACGGCTGAATGGAACAGACCAGGCCGACAGCCTCGAAGGTTCGCAGAATGTGGACGAGATTTACGGATTTGGCGGAGACGACCTTATCTACGCCTACGCAGGAAACGACTTCGTCGACGGGGGAAGAGGGCTCGATACCATTTACGGCGGAGACGGCAGCGACGAGATATTGGGCGGAAGCGGCAAGGATATCCTCCATGGTGACGAGGGCGACGACACGATCCTTGGCGAAGGACTTTCCGACGAAATCTACGGCGGGGCCGGCAATGACAACCTTCAGGGTGGCAATGGCTGGGATACTGTCGTCGGCGGTGCCGGCAATGACTTCCTCAAGGGCCAGCGCGGCCACGACACGCTTGTCGGCAGCGAAGGCAATGACGACCTGCGCGGCAACGACGGCAGAGACATCCTCATCGGCGGTGCCGATCAGGACACCATGACCGGCGGCACGGGCAGCGACATCTTCCGCTTCTTACAGGGCGACAATGCCGGGTTCGAGGGTCACAATGCCGATCGCATCACCGATTTCAGCCGCGGCGACGGAGACCAAATCGATATCGGCGCGCTCGTCACCGAGCTTTTCAGTCACGGCGGACAGTCCTTCGCCTTCATCGGAAGAGATGGCTTTATCGGTCATACGCTAAACGAAAATGGCCAGATCGGCCTCGGCCAAGGTGTTGGCGAAGTTCGCTACGAATTCTTCGACAACAGCTACACGATGGTCCAAATCGACTTCAATGGCGATGCGCAGGCCGATTTCGCATTCCGTGTCGACGGCACGCTGAACCTGATCGAAAGCGACTTCATCTTCTCGTTCGCCTGATAGCAAACTGGCCAGGGTCGATCATACGTGGAAGGTGCCGCGCATGGCCAGTCGCCGACTCTTCGTCGCTCTACGCCCGCCGCAGCGGGTATGCGATGCGCTGCTCGATACGATGGAGGGCGTCGCGGGCGCGCGATGGCAGGATGCAGACAACCTGCACATCACACTGCGCTTTATCGGCGAGGTTAACCGGCACATGTTCGCCGATATCTGTACTGTGCTTTCAACCGTTCCGTTTCGCCCATTCCCTGTCAGGATAGCAAGTGTAAGCCATTTCGAAGGCAAGCGCCGACCACGGGCCATTTGGGCCGCCGTCGAGGGCTCCCCCGCCCTACGCAGCCTCCAGAACAGCGTAGAAATGGCGTGCCGCCGCGCCGGGCTTCTTCCCGAAACACGCAAATTCGTGCCGCATGTCACCCTCGCCCGTCTGAACAGCGCAAGCGCACCCATCCACGGCTGGCTGTGCACCCATGGCGACCTCTCGCTCCAACCGTGGATTGTCGATCGATTCGAGCTATTCGAGAGCGACGTGACACCGCAGGGCGCGATTTATTCGTCCGTCGCCAGCTTCGCCTGAGATGGACCGCTCAAGCATGCCAGACGTGGGCTACATAGGACGAAACGTGGACCATTTGCGGCGGACGACCGTTGATAAGAGGAATACGTAACAAAGCACCAGCGTCGTAACCGATTGATTTATCGACACCCATGCGGGCGGCGTGCAGGAAGCAACAGGACACTATGGCACAACTCCCAGCAGCGCAAACCGACCGCTCTTTGCGGGCGGACCGTCTCGACGGATCGACACGTTCACCCGCTAATTCAAAATCGACGAAAAGAAGTCGCGAGACCAGAAGTGAACTTGCCCCTGCACTGTTCTGGATGCGCACAGAAATGGTGCGCGAATTGCTCCAGCGCGATCGGAAAAGACGTCACAAGCGAAAGACTGCCTTGGCTGTCTCCGCAGCTGTCATGGCTGCAAGCCCCGGCGCTATCGACTATCCGGCCCCGGCGACCGAAAATATGGCTCTCGATGCCACAAAGGTGCGAATTGGAGCGAACAACATAAGCGTCAGTGACGCAATGAAGGAGGCGCTGGCCGAAGAAGAGGGCGTCCGCCTCACCGTCTATCGCGATGTGGCGGGCTATCCGACGGTCGGTGTGGGACATCTTGTCAGGCCCGCAGACGGCCTGAAAGTTGGCGATACGATCACGTATGAGCAGGCGCTAAAGTTTTTGGACGAAGATATCAAACATGCCGAAGAGGGCGTCCGCAACCTTGTCGGCGAGCTGCCGCTTTACCAACACGAATTCGATGCGTTGGCGGACCTGATCTACAATGTCGGCGCTGGCAATGTATCGGAGGGGGAGAGTCCAAAGTTGAATGCAGCTATCAGTTCCCGGGACTATGAACGCATTGCCGCCGAGCTACACTATTACCATGCGGGCGGATCGAAGGCGAACGGCCTCGTCTACAGATCCGAACGACGGCAGGCCATTTTCACGGATGCTGCCTATCACGATCCTCGGCCGATGGAGATCGGCGTCGGAAGCACATTCTCGACCTGATAGCTCGGTCCGCCGCATGGCTGCTTGTCGCCTTCGACTTTTCGTACCATCTGCTAAACGATATGCGTGCCGTGACCAACCAGACCTCTTACGGCTATAGCGCCCTTCCGTTAATCGGGGCGGTATTATGCTTTGTCTTGTCCGGATGTGGACTGGTGTCGGATGGCGATCCCATCGCGCAGACGGAGCGTACCGAGAAGACTGGGGCCGTCACAGTCCAATCGGCCGGGGCAGACGTGCGCCCGATCTTGACGGAAAGTGATTCCGACTGCCTCGTCGTCGTTTGGGACAAGCAACCTTCGCCCGACCGGGAATTTGACCGTTCGCACGATCTTGTGGAAGGCGGGACGATTTCATGTGCAACTGGCACCAGCCCCAGCGAATACGAAGCGTCAATTAAAACCATCCGTGAAGCTGCCAGGCAGAACGATCGTGTCGCATTGCTCGAAGCGACCGGCATCCCGCTTCTTTTTATCGACGATGCCGGATTGCGCAGCGATGTCGCCGAGCCTGACGACATGGACGCAAGGTTCGACGATATCTTTACGTCGGAAATGTTGGCCGTTCTGCGCGACCTGCAGTTGGAAGACATGACCGTCGTGCCCGATCAGGGTGGCTATTTCGCGCTCGGCTCGCTCTGGCTGGTCGCACGCGAGCCGGGCGGTCGACCTTATCTGGTTACGGTGAACCGGCAGGCATTGGCGGAAGCCGGCGCCGCCGAACACGACAGCGCGGCGGAAGCTTCGCTTTCGCGCCAGTAGCAGCGCGCAACCTTCCGCCCTCCTGCGCGTTTGTTCAGCGGCTTGGCAGGTTCGCCTGCTACTCCTAAGAAAGTTTCAACGGCAACCGCCTCCTGTCCGGAAGGCCTGCCGGACCATGACAAGAAAGAGGTTGCCTCACATGAAACCGCGCCTGCTCGCCACAACCATGATCGCCGCGCTCGCCAGCGCCTGCACTACGATGGAGGACCCGCAAATGGCCACGATGCCCGCCGCCCTCGATTACGATCCCGAAATCCCCGCTGCGACCAGCATCTTCGCCGAAGCTTCCCCCCTTTACTTGCACGCGCCGCAATTCGACCGGGTGAGCGATGCCGAATGGCAGCCGATTATCGAGGAAGCGATCCGTATCCAGCTCGCCGAAGTGGACGCCATCGCTGCCAATCCCAACCCGCCAACCTTCGCAAATACCCTCGTCGCGATGGAGCGCAGCGGGCAGGTGTTCGATCGCGCATATGGCGCGTTCAGCCAGATCGTTTCCGCCAACATCAATGACACCATCGCTGCCACAGACGAGGCGCTCGCCCCGCAGATCGCGGCGATGAACGACAGCATTTATCTCAATCCGCGATTGTTCCAGCGCGTGCGCACGATTTACGATGATCGCGCGGCGATGAGCATGACCCCCGAAGACGCGATGCTGCTCGAAACCTATTACGCCGAATTTGTCCATCGCGGCGCGCTACTGGGCGATGCCTCGCAGACCGAATTGCGCCAGATCAACGAGCGGCTGAGTTCGCTCTCGTCTCAGATCAGCCAGCGCATCACGACCGGCCAGAACGAAGCGGCGATCCTCGTCGAGACGCGCGCCGAACTCGATGGCCTGTCCGACGGGCAGATCGAGTCTGCCGCCGCGCTCGCTGCGGAGCGCGGGCATGATGGCATGTATATGCTCACCGTCAGCAACACCTCAGGTGTGCCGACACTGTCCCAGATCAGAAACCGCGACGTGCGCCGGCGCCTGCTTGAAGCGAGCCTCGTTCGCAACCAGTCGGGCGATGCCGAAACGCTCAGCTTGGCGCGGGAGACCATCGCGCTGCGCAACCGCCGCGCCCAGTTGTTCGGAGAGGAAAGCCACGCCGCCTGGCAGATGTACGATCGCATGGTTTCGGACCCGGCCACCGCCATCCGCTTCATGACCGACATGGTCCCCGCCCTGCGCGCGACGCAGGAACGCGAGGCAGCCGTGCTGCAGGACCGGCTGGAGCAGGACGGTAACACCTTCCAACTCGCCGCTTACGACTGGCCCTATTACGCGGAGATCGTTCGGCAGGAACGCTATTCACTCGATAACGAGGAGATCAAGCAGTATTTCGAAGTCGACCGCGTGCTGGAGGACGGTGTTTTCTACATGGCCGGCGAGCTGTACGGCCTGACTTTCGAGAAGCGCAGCGACATCCCCACTTATCACCCCGACGTGTCGGTTTATACTGTCCTGCACGATGGCGACCCCATCGCGCTGTTCTATTTCGACCCGATGAGCCGCGATACCAAGCGCGGCGGTGCGTGGATGAGCAATTTCGTCGAGCAGAGCCATCTGCTCGGGCTGAAACCCGTCGTCACCAACACGCAGAACGTTGCCCCGCCCGCACCCGGCCAGCCGCGCTTGGCGACGTGGGACGATGTGACAACAATGTTCCACGAATTCGGCCATGCTCTGCACGGCATTTTCGCGGACCAGCAATATCCCTCGCTGTCGGGCACCAACACGGCGCGCGACTGGGTGGAATTCCCCAGCCAGTTCCACGAAAACTTTGCTGCCGAGCCCGAAGTTCTGCGGCGGTATGCGCGTCATCACGAAACGGGCGAGGTGATCCCGGACGAACTGGTCCAGGCCATTGAGCGCGCCAGCCGGTTTGACCAGGGCCACAGCTTCGGCGAGATTATCGCCGCCTCGCTGCTCGACATGGAATGGGCCTCACTCGACCCGAGCGAGCCTGCGCCAACCGACGTCATGGCCTTTGAGGCCGAAGCGCTGGAGCGGATCGGCTTGCGCTCCGACCTCGTGCCGCCACGCTATCGCACCCCCTATTTCCGGCACATCTTCGAGCACGGATATGACGCGGGCTATTACGCCTACACGTGGACCGAAATGCTGCACCACGATGCCTACACCTACGTGGTGGAGAATGGCGGCATGACGCGCGAAATGGGCGACCACATCGTGTCCACTTTCCTTGGTCAGGGCCACTCGAAGAGCTACGAACAGATGTTCCGCGATTTCACCGGCCGCGACCCGCGCGTCGAGCCTTTGCTGGAAGCGCGCGGCTTGATCGCCGACGATGACGGGATTACCGGCGTCGATGGAGCTGCAGGGGCGCAATGAGTTGTTCTCGCCATACGAATTGGGAGGGCCGTCGGAGCGATCCGACGGCCTTTCTATTTCACGCGAAGGCCCGGATGGGGAAATAGCCGCGCCGAAGACGGAGCGAAAATCAGGCGAAACAGAGCGCGTACGGCGCGGTCTAGAATCGCCGCGTCCCTGAGTGCGTCAAAATTTCCCCGCGCAACAGCAGTGAGCGGCGGTTCAAGTCGGAAAGATGGGCTTCGCCAGCCAAAACCCTGTCGCCCAGCATAACTGCCTCGCCCAGCACCGCGTCGCTCGCGTTGCAAAGGCAAGCGGTTCGATAACCTCGCGCCACGGGCGGTCGCAGGCATAGTCGAGCAGGATATGCTGGAAGCAGTGATCGAAGCGTACCGGCCAGCCGCGCCCCGCCGCGAGCGCGGGCATCGTCTCGCCGGTGAGCGCGAACCAGCGAGCTTCGAGTTCGGCGCAGGTCACTCCGTCACGACGAGCGCGCGCTGTCCCGGTTCCCCCGTCCAGCGCGCGGAGACCTCCCAGACATCGGCGATGACGCTTTCGGCCAGCGCCTCCTCCGGCGCGCCGTCGGCGACCAGCCGTCCCTTATCCAGCACCAGCACCCGATCCGCATGGTTCATCGCCAGCGCAAGGTCGTGCAGCACGATGACGACACCGCTGCCCGCTTCGGCCTCGCTTCGCAACACGCGCAGCATCGCCAGCTGATGCGCGAGGTCGAGCGCAGCAAGAGGTTCGTCGGCGAGCACCCATTGCGGCTGCCCCGCCAGCACGCGGGCGAGCAGCGCGCGCGCCTTTTCACCGCCCGACAGGGTCGAGATAGTCCGGTCCGCAAACTCATCGAGATCGCAAATGCCCAGCGCCTGCCGGATTTCGCCTTCGCCCCGGTCGCGATGCGGCAGGCGGCCGAGCGCGACAAGATTGCGCACCGATACGTCCCACGCGATTTCCGTCGATTGCGGCAGGTAGCCGATATTGCGCGCGCGGGTGAGCGGGTGCATTTCGGAAATCTTACGATCGGCAAGCGTGACGCTGCCCTCCTCCGGATTGACAAGGTTCGCGAGCACCGAGAGTAGCGTCGACTTGCCCGCCCCGTTCGGCCCGCAGATTGCGGTAATGTCGCCTGGCATCAGCGCACAATCTATGCGGTCAAGAATGCGCTTCTCCCCGGCATTGATCGACAGCGTATGTGCGGCGAGGATCATACGCGCCGTCCCCTCATACGCAGCAGCAGCCACAGGAAGAACGGCGCGCCGATCAGGCTGAGCGCGATGCCGAGCCTGAGTTCGGTCACCAGCGGCAGGATGCGGCACACGACATCGGCGACAAGCACCAGCAGCGCGCCGGCCAGTGCGCTCGGCACGATCAGGCTGGAGGGGCGATGATCTGTCAGCGGTCTCACCAAATGCGGGACGATCAGGCCGACGAATCCGATGATGCCCACCACCGCCACGCCGCTGCCTACTGTCAGGCCGGTGCCGATCACCATTATACCCATCAGCGCGCGCGGGTTCACCCCCATGGACCTCGCCGCCACTTCCCCCAGCGTCAACGCGTCGAGCGCCTTGCCCGCTCGCCATAGCACCAGCACGCCCGCCAGCGTGAGAGGCGCAGCAAGCGTCACGTCGGCCCAGCTGCGATCGGTGAGCGCGCCCATCAACCATGTGACGATGCTGCTCATGGCAAAGGCATTGGGAGCGAGGCTAATTGCAAGGCTGGTGAGCGCGCCGGCAAGGCTGGCGATCATCATGCCCGCGAGCGTGAACAGCGCGATGCCATTGACCGGGCTCGCCGTGCGTCCGGCGATGAGGGCAAGCAGCGCCATTGCCCCCGCCCCGCCTGCGAGCGCGGAACCGGTCAGCAATACGGTGGAGGACACGCCGAAGGTGAGTGCCATGACCGCGCCGAAGGCCGCGCCGGGCGCGATGCCGAACAGGCCCGGATCGGCAAGTGGATTGCGAAGGTAGCCTTGCATCGCCGCGCCCGCCGCACCCAAGCCGCCACCGATGACGAAGGCGAGGATCGCTCGCGGCAGGCGCAGGTCGGCGAGGATGAGCGCGGCGTTCGCGGTGTCGCCGAAGGGATCGATCCACACGCGCCCTGCGAGCAGGGAGATGGGCGCGGCTATGACGAGCAGCGCGGCGAAGATGGCGATTGCGCGCGTCACCGAGGAAATTCCCGCGAGGGCGAGAGCCTTGCTCTGGCTTGCGAGAGGTTCCCGCCTTCGCGGGAATCCAAGTTCGACCTGATTTCCCGCAATCGCGTCAGCGCACGCGGGATGGTCGGACCTCCGCAATACAGCAGCGCGCTGTCGAAGGTCTCGTATCGCACACGAGCCAGCTCGCGCAGCACCGGGTGACGCAGCATCCGCTCGTCGCCCGCAGCCAGCACAAGTGCAGGCGGATCGACCATCACTTGTTCGAGTGGCAGATAGGTGCCCTGCCCCATGCCACGTGCGGCGGATTGCAGGGTGAAACCGCTGTGCTCGAGGATGTCGGCGGCCAGCGATCCCTCGCCCGGCACGATGCCGCCCTCTTGCCACAGCAAAGTCTCTACTGGCATGCCAGAATATTCTGCCGCATCCCACGCCGTTTCAATCCGTGTGACCAGCGCCTCGCCCGCCGCCTCTTCGCTCGTCCAAGCGGCAAGCTGCCGCACCTGCGCATAGCTTTCGGCGCGGGTCGAGGCGATGCCGACCTGCTCCACGCGGAGCCCTGCGTTTTCCAGAGCTTCCTTGGTTGGAGGCGGAAGGAAGATGTCGGCAACGACAATGTCGGGCGCGAGCGCGATGACCTCCTCCGCCGTCCCGCCGGTCGAGGCGAAGCGCGCTGCATCTTCCGCTGCCATCGAGCTTGCGTCCGGATCGTGGCTGTAATGCGAGATCGCCAGCAACTGTCCCGGCGCGGCGACCTCTGCGAGGATGGCATCAGCGCACGGGTTGAGGCTAACGATCGTAGGCGCGGTGTCGCTTCTGGCCGGTGGCTCCGCAAAGGTGCAACCGGCCAGAATACAAGCAAAAGCCGCGATCCGCCTCAAAACGCCAGCCGCGCGCCGATGAAGGCGGCGCGTCCCCGTGTCGCGTAGCCGGCGGCGGTCTGATATTGCTCGTCCCAGGCGTTCTCGACCCGCCCGTATAGCTGCACCGCATCGGTGACCTCATAGGCCGCGCGCAACGTCAGCGTCTCGTAAGCGCCGAGTCGCACGGTGTTTGCCGCGTCGTC
This sequence comes from Alteraurantiacibacter sp., assembly GCA_049646405.1. Lineage (GTDB taxonomy): Bacteria > Pseudomonadota > Alphaproteobacteria > Sphingomonadales > Sphingomonadaceae > Alteraurantiacibacter. The sequence continues at coordinate 2,846 of JBARVT010000232.1, read as the reverse complement.
GAAACTCGACGAAACCACCCGCACATCCACGCCGAGCGACAGCGCATCGAATGGCTCCCACTTCGCCGTAAATGTCGCCGCGTGGCGCGCGCGACGGGGGAGCTCCAAGCCCGTGTCGCGGTTCTCGGCATCAACGAAGGCATAGGCCGCTCCCAGCACCACACCGCTGGCTGGCCGCGCACGCAGTTCCGCCTCCACGCCTTGAGCCCGTGCGCTGGTGATGTTGTCGTATGTTCCAAACGGCCGGTCCTCGCAGATCGGATCGACCGAGCCGAAGCAGCCGACGAAGGCGATCTGGTCTTCGGTATCGCGGCGAAACAGCGTGAGCGCGCCATAGACCGGGCTGGTTGCCCGCCCTCCATAGGCGAGGCCGAGATCGAAGCTCGTCGCCCGCTCGGGTTGCAGTGACGCATTGCCAAAATCGCTGAAAAGCTGGAACAAGCTCGGAGCCTTGAACCCTTCGCCCACGCTCGCGCGCAGCCGCCAGTCGGGCGCGATTGCATAGCTCGCATCTCCGCCGAAGCTGACCTCCGTGCCGAAATCGCGGTGATCGTCCACGCGCGCGCCGAGATGGCCGGAAATGCCGCGCCACTCCACCCCCGCCTGCGCATACGTCCCGAAGATCCGCGTGTTATTGCCGCTATCGAACAGTGTTTGGTAGTTCGTCCACTCGTTTTCCGCCCCGAAATTAACGATAATTGGGCCGATGGGTCGCCATTCGCCCCGCAGGGCCAGCCGGTCCGACTGGCCATCGCTGGTGAAGGTCTCTGCGCCGCTCTCGTCAAAATTGTCTCGCGCGGTATCGGCGAAGCTGTAGCTGGCGGTAATGAACAGCGGCCCCGTGTCGTACACCGCCCCTGCCGAGCCGAAGGTCTGCGCCGTGTCCTGCGTCCCGTTCGTATCGGCGAGCGTGAAATCCGGGGCCGGGAAGCCGTCAATCTCAAGCTCGCCCTCGGCATGGCGGATTCGGGCAAAGAGTTCGAAGTCGTAGGAAGCGTAGTACCGGCCGTGGCCTTCCAGCGCCCATTGCTCGAAGCCGTCCGGCTCGGTTCCCGATGCCGCGGCGGAGAAGCCATGGGTGCGCGTATAGCTGGCCGACGCACCGAGGAAGCCGGTGTCCTGGTTGCCTACGCCGCCCGACGCTGCAGCGGTCAGACTGTCATGCGTGCCATATTCGAATGCGCCGTCCAGCCCCGTGTCGGCGCGGGTCGAGGCAACGATCACGCCGCCCAGCGCATCCGATCCCCAGATGGTGGAGTTCGAGCCACGAAGAACCTCGATCTTGGCAAGATTGGTGGCAAGCAGGTTGCCGAAATCGAACCCGCCCGAAGGCGAGGCCGGGTCGGCGACGCGCACGCCGTCGAGAATTACGAGCACCTGCTCCGCCTCCGAACCGCGCAGTCGCACACCCGTTTGCGTACCGAGACCGCCGGTGCGACTGAAGGTAAGGCCGGGGACGCGTTCGAGCACGCGCGGCAGATCGGGGCCTTGGAGCGCGGCGATTTCGTCTTCGCCGATAACGGTTATGGCCTGGCCGGAATCTTCGATTTCGGTGCGCGTGCCAGTGGCAGTGACGGTAATGGTTTCTTCCGGATCTATACACTCTGCATAGACGGAAGAACCTCCGCCCAAATCTGCGATGCAGGATTCGCCCACACGCTGGATCGTGACTTCCTCCTCCTGCGCCATCGCAGGCGAAGCCATCGCCGCCAGAGAAACACCGAAAAACAGATATTTGTACACAAAACCTCCTATCACAAGCGAACGTCGCCTATGACGGAAGCGAGCGCAGGATTGCGGCTCTTTCCGAATGCCTCCGGTACACCCCGCCCGGCTGCAAAAGCGACCGTCACCCGGCAGGTCTCCTGGCTCCCGGATCGCCAGGCCGCCCTCGCCTTCCCGCCGTGAGGCAGTGGCATGATGGGAGCGGCCCTCCCCGGTCACAGTTGCGGGAGCAGCGGAGGTTTTGCACCTCCTTCCCTCTCAGCTCCGCTCGCGCGGAGAACCCGTGACGTCGCGCGGCCATTAGGCCTGCCGAGCCGGAGCCGCCAGCCGTCCCGTTTCGGCACGGTAACACCCGCGCAATCGTTCGGTAACGCCTGCGTTTGTATGAGGGCGGTGTGCAGCACAGCGTCATCCCGATCCCCGAAAATCCGCACCGCGATTTTCGCACGCCGCGTCTGTCGCGGCGGGAGCGGCTGCGTCCGCTGGCAAGGCGCTTGGCGGTGATGGCGCTTGCCGTCGCCATACCCGCCTTCGCGGCGACCGGCGGATTGGACCTTTCACCTGACGAGGAGCCAGCCGCAGCGCCCATCACCGCCATGCCATTCGAAACGCCGGGCGAAAGTTTCCCTGGGTCGGCCTTCTATTATCTCGACGAAGTGCCGCAGCTCGTCGAGGCGGAAGGCTGGGACAGCCCGGTCGAGGTCATCGGCGAACCGGCGCTGGCGGCAGGCGACGATGCCGAACATCTGCCGCTCGCTGCCGCCCCCTTGCGCGTTCGCGGAAGCGACCGCGATCACATGCGCGCGCAGGAATGCATGGCGCAGGCAATCTATTACGAGGCGGCAAGCGAGAGCGATGCGGGTCAGCGCGCGGTGGCGCAGGTCGTCCTGAACCGGGTCGCGCACCCAGCCTATCCCCGCACCGTATGCGGCGTCGTCTATCAGGGTAGCGAGCGGCAGACCGGGTGCCAGTTCACCTTTACCTGTGACGGTGCCTTGGCGCGGCGCCCTTCGGCAAGCGGCTGGCGGCGAGCGAGCCGCATCGCGCGCGAGGCGCTGGCGGGCGTGGTTTACGCACCCGTCGGCACCGCGACGCATTACCACACGCTGGCCGTCAATCCC
>JBARVT010000231.1:0-2472 GCA_049646405.1 Alteraurantiacibacter sp. | reverse complement strand
ATCGAACGCGGCGAGATCGACCTGATATGGGCACCTGTGCAATTGGTGAGCGATCCTCCCGAGAAGGTTCATCAGACTCGCAAGGCCGGCGGCCAACTGATCGATTCACTTACCAAGATTATCGGCGCACCGAAAAACGAGTTGCTGATCGTTTCGGCCTATTTCGTCCCGACCGACGATGGTGCTAACGCGCTCGCAGAAATGTCGCAGGCTGGCGTGGATCTGCGGGTACTGACGAATTCCTATGCTTCAACGGACGTGGGGGCTGTCCACGCCGGATACGCAAAACATCGCGAAAGACTGACTAGAGCCGGAGTCCAACTGTTTGAAGTCCCTGCGCCCGGTGATAAGCCGAACACCGCTCACAAGTTCGTACGCACCGGTTCGCGCGACAGGTCCGGCCGCTCGAATTCGACCTTGCATGCCACGGCCTTTGCCGCCGACGGGACCCGGTTGTTCGTGGGTTCGCTGAACTTCGATCCCCGTTCCTTCTCGCTTAACACCGAACTTGGCATCGTAATCGACAGCGCCGCGTTGGCGAAACAGATGCGCCAGGCTTTCGACGACACAATAGCGCGCAACACATATCGTGTTGTTCTGGACGGCGACGAGCTTGGTTGGATCGACACGCGCGATGATGAGCTGGTGTTCGAGAGAACAGAACCAGGGACTACATTCTTGTCGCGGATAGTCGTTCGGGCGCTGGAGCGCTTACCGATCGATTGGCTGTTATAACATTCGCTCAAAGCGAACCGAATTTCATCTGATGGGTAACAGACCCCTCTTTCGGAATGGCCGAGAAGGGGCGCAAAGCGGTCATTACGCCGAGAGCGGCGGATCATGCCAAATGGTTGCAGTTCGATCCGGCCGCGCTGACCATAGGCATCCACAATACTGACAGCAGTGAACCCGCTGCGCTTTTGCATCGTTAGGCAGGAGATTAAGTTCGCTCTGCGTGGCCATTCGCTGGCGCGGAGAAGCTGCCCGACAATGTTCGCTTGGGCATTTCATCATTTCTTCACCGACCACCAGGCGGGCCACTGGACCTTATGCGGCGTTCGCGTCGCATCCCAGACTTCGCGCTGCTCGGCCGTGGTCAACTGACCATCACCAAGTCGATCCAGTGCAGCCTGGACGATCCAGGGGTTGAGTTCCCATCGAACGCGTTTCTCGTCGGTAGGGTATTTCTTCCTGCCGAGGCCTAGCGGCTCGAGGATAACATCGGCACCGTTGTCGATTGGCGAGATTATGATCGTCAGCGGGTCATGGCTCTCATGACCGCGCGTGGCCCTCGCCCGTTCAATCGCTTCCAGCGACGCGCGCGCGGCTGCACTGTCTCCAGCCAGGCCCTTCTGGGTGAGCTGCAGCAGGAAAGCCTCGGCCGCCGTCACCCTGCGTTCCTTTCCATTCTCGCGGACCGTTACCATCTGTCCCAGCACGGCATCGTGAGGGATCTCTCGATGCCGGTTCCGAGGGCGGCCTTTCGGGTTGCCCGAGCGCCCCTTCGCAAACTGCGTCGCCTTGGGAGGCTTGCCATAGCCCACACCCTCGTCAGCGCTCATGCCATCTTCCCACGCGGCCAGCGCAGCGTTTCAATATCGAAGGTGAAGAACTTGATGCCGCGTGTATCCTTGTCACAGAACCGGCGCCGGCCCGGACGGCTCAGCGCGGCCTGCGTCGCCCAGGCGTGCAACTTCCATCGCATCGGGTGATCGGGGTCCTTGTCGGCGATACCAAGGAGACGCATGGCCTCGTTGGCATTGTCAGCGCTATGGTGTCGCTCCACGACCACCGGCGCTGGCGGCGGACCGTTCTTCTTCGCTAGCACTGCCTCGCGTTTCTCGATCATCTTGAGGATTTTGCGGATCGCCATGCGGCTGCCCTTCAGCGCTGCCTGGTAGGTTTGAAGTTCAAGCGCTTCATCGACACTCAGCTCGCGCTCCTTCCCGCCCTGCGTCACCACCAGAGTCTTGTCGAAGATGATGTCGAAGGCCGAGTTATGCGGACGACGCGCTCTTGGTCGTCCCTTGGGGTTGCCCGACTTGCCAGGCTGGAACCGCGAGCTGCTCATGCGGCGATCTCCGGTGTATCCTCGCGGTGCACCAGCACTGGCTCCCTGCCAGTGAGATCGCTCCAGCGGGTCATGGCAAGATCGACATAGGCAGGATCGATATCGAGCCCGCGGAACCGTCGTCCCACCCGCTCGGCCGCGATCAGGCTGGTGCCTGACCCCAGGAAGATATCGAGCACCAGCTCGCCCTGCCGGGTCACGTCGCATATCGCGTCGGCCACCATGGCAACAGGCTTTACCGTGGGGTGTAGCGCGAGGTCCTCCCGCCTGCTGCCTCGCATCGAGTTGACGCTGGCATAGTCCCAGACATTGGTGCGGTTGCGACCGTGCTTGCCCAGCTCCACGGCGTTGGTATGCGCAGCGCTGCCAACACGGTAGACGAACACCATCTCGTGCTTCGA
>JBARVT010000230.1:0-20058 GCA_049646405.1 Alteraurantiacibacter sp. | reverse complement strand
ATCGTCACCTGTACCGCCGATCATCGTATCGTTGCCAGCACCACCGTCCAGAACATCGATACCGTCGCCACCGATCAGATTGTCATTGCCGACATTTCCGACCAGTTCGACACCAAGATCGTTCGCTATCAGGGTCAGCCCAGCAGTGCCGATCACGACGAGCCGTTCGACCTCTTGATCGTCGGCAAGCAGGTAGTTGATCGAGCTACGCACCTCGTCGAACCCGTTGCCGATTGCCTCGATGACTTGGTCACCGAAATTGTCGACGTAATAGGTGTCGTCGCCTACGCCGCCATCCATCGTATCCGCGCCAGTGCCGCCATCGAGGATGTCGTTGCCGCCATTGCCAGAAAGGCTGTCGGCGCCTGCGCCACCATTTGCGACATCATTGCCGTCGCCACCGATAAAGGTGTCGGCCCCGTCGAAACCGTCGAAGACAACCGTACCCGGCCCTTCGACCTGCACGAGGTCGTCGTCCGCGCCGCCCTCAATGAAAGTTAGTCCAGTGACGTTGAGCAATTCGCCGCCGGAGGACGAGGTTTCGAGACGCCCGGCCACTACCGTGCCCGATGAGATTGTGTTTCCGCTCACAACGAGATTATCGAAGGCGACAGGCCCGTTCGCACTGTCCTCATGCAGATCGCGTACGAAGACAGCATAGGTGCCGGAGGCAATCGTATTTCCGATGACGGTGAAGTCGGTCATCGTCACGCCCGATTCTATCGGGGCACCGCTCCCCGAATTCACGAGGATGCCAACGGTACTCGCATCGACTGTGTTGCCCTGGATATCGACATCCGTCGCACTGCGCTGGCTGAGCGTGAGGATGCCAACTGCGTTGTCCGTGACGGTGTTGCCGATGATATCGACATTCGACACCTCGCGATCCGACATGGAAAGCTGAATCCCCCAGTTCGTACCGGACGCATCGCCGAAGGCGAGGGTATTGCCCGACACGAAAGCATCGACGACGCCGTCGAGATTAATACCGCGACGGCCCGAAAGCGCCACGTCGTCATGCACGATGGTGTTGCCGGTCACGGTGAGCCCGGTGATATTGAACAGGGCGATGCCGGTGGCGTTGCTGCCGCCGATGTCCGTTACGAGATTGTCTCTCACCGACCAGTCCGTTGAACCGATGCCGCCGCCGAAGCCGAAGCCCATGAGGATCGGCTGGCCGGTCTGTCCGGTAAGGATATTGTTGTCGATCACGATGTCGCTATGCGTCGACAGGCCGGACGCACCCCTGATGCCGTGCGCATTCGTGTCGCCCCCATCAATGGTGAAGCCGTCGATCGTGATGCCGTCCGCTGCAAGCGTGAAAATTCCAGCCAACACGCTTTCATCGCCGCGCATGACGGTGCCCGCGATACCCGCATTTGCGCCATTAATGGTCAGCGACTTATCGATCATTACGTTTTCGGCATAGGTGCCGTCGGCAACGTCGATAGTATAGCCGGTCGACGCCGCATCCACCGCATCCTGGATGCTCGCGTAGGAGGCGACGAAATCGCCATTTTCGTCGAACAGCTGCACCGCATCGTCGACGCTGAAAGCGATATCGGCGAACTGCAACACTTCCACGCTGGTGAGCGTATCGGTGCCTTCGTCGCCGTTGGTGGCATTATTGTCCGTCACGCTGTCGAAGCTGACCACGCGGCCATTCGTGCCGAGCGTCGCCACCACGGTGTAGTCCGCAGCGTTGCCGCTGAAGAAGGCGGTGTCGGTATCGGCACCGCCATCAAGAGTGTCGTTGCCGAGGCCACCGAATAGCAGGTCGTTCCCGCCGAGCCCGCTCAGTGTGTCCTCACCTCCGTAATCGACGCCAGTCTCGGCAAGCTGGCCGAGGGCATCGGCAGCATTCGTGCCGGTCTGGACATCGGCGGCGTCGGTACCGCGGACGAAGACATCGAACCCGGGCGAGGTGCCGGTGTTCGTAACGGTGACGCCCGAAAGATCCAGCGTGCTCGCGCCCGCACCGCCAGCAAAATTACCGGGGTAACCTGCCGCGCCCGGAGTGTCGGTGCCTGGGCTGGCCACGGGATCGACAAAGATGTTGTAGCCCCAGTTGCTACCGCCTGTAATCGCAACGTCGGTAAAGCTGAATCCCGACAGGTCGGTGAAGCCCTGTATCGCCAGTTGCGGTTTGTGGGTCGAGCCGGTGATGGTCACCGTGTCGAACACGATCGTGCCCGCTGCAGCATCGACATCGTAGGTCGCCTGGTCGAAACCCGCGACCTGGATCGCGTTGTCCGCCCGCTCGCCCTGTGGCGTCGCATCATCCGCTGTGAAGACGATGTCGACGTTCTGGATCAGCGCATTTCCGAGATAGTCGAACAGCACGATCGCGCCTGCGCCGTTGCTGGTCGACCCGCCGAGATTTTGTCCCGCATCGGTGAATGTCGCGTTGGTGATCTCGACATTACCGACATTGGCACCGGTGTTCGAGGTGATAATCCCGTGCTGAGTGAAACCGCTGACGTCGACATTGTCGACCAGCAGGTTCGAAAGGATCGTGCTGCTGTCGACCTTGATGCCGACCGAGCCATCCTGAAGGTCGATGTTGGACAGCGAGATGGTTGCAGCGGCGCCATTGTCGATATCGCCCGAGATCGTGATCGCGATGCCGGACGGCGGATCGATAGTAACGACGCCACCCATACCATCATCGAGGCCGATCAGGGTTACGCCCTGAGTGAGCGTGACGTTCTCAGCGTATGTGCCGGGCGCAATCAGGATTTCGTCGCCCGGGTCGGCCGCGTCCACGGCTTCCTGGATGGTGTCGTAGCCACCATTGCCGACAAGACGGATCGTGCCACCCGCATGCGCGATGCTTTCGATTTCGATGAGCGTGTCGGTGCCCTCGGTCGTTGCTGCGACCGTCCACCCGCTAACGCCATCGAGCGTCACGGCCGACGGGTCGATATCGTCGCTATAGACTGCGACATCGGTACCGGTGCCGCCGTCGAGCGTATCGTCTCCGGCACCACCTTCGAGGCTGTCGTCGCCACCCTTGGTAAGGACGATATCGTTGCCGAGCCCTGCCGATACGCTGTCGCTATCCGTTGCGGTCGCGCTCAGGTTATTGGTGTCGATGTAATCATCGTATTCGCTACCGGTGACGGTGTCGTTCCCCGCGCCAGTAAGCGCCACAACGAAGTCGCTTAAGTCGCCAACTGGCGTAAGGACTCCCACGTCGTCACCAATGTCGAGCGTGAGATCGCCCGACAGGTTGCGGTAATTGAACTCGGTATCGACGTTGGAAAAGTCGGTGCCGGTAATCGACAGGCCATCGGCATCGACGCCGACCGAAATGCCGCTGCCCGAATTGACGATATCGTTGTCGGTGATTGTCGCCGACGACATACCGCCCATGTCGAGGTTCAGCGCCGTGCGGACCCAGGAGAAGGTATTGTTCTCCGCCGTCAGTTCGACGCCGCCACCATCGAACCAGATGCCGCGGTCGAAGCTGGCCGTGCTGTATTTGCCTTCCTGGTCGCCCGAGACGAGATTGCTCGTGATCGTTATCGCACCGGCAGCGATCGTGTTGATGTTTATCGCACGGTCGGCTGTTCCGCCTCCCGCCACTTCGGACCAGAAGACATTGTTTGCGACGGTGTGCCCGGCGGTGTCGCCACCTGTCGTAATCGTCAGGATGCTGGTGAGCCCGGCACCGGAGGTGGTCGCATCGTTGACGAAGCGCAGCCCGTCGATAGTCGCGTCGGTCGCCGAAGACAGCGTCCAGTTACCGATGATGTTGGTTTCAGCTGTGCCATCGGACGGACTGCGATCGAAGCTTGTTGCGGCGATCCCTGCATTTGCACCAAGGATTGTCACGCCTTCGTCGACGGTCACGTCCTCATCGAAAGTGCCGGCACCGATGCGGATGGTGTAGTCGTCCGCGGCGGCATCGACAGCGGCCTGGATGCTGGTGAAGGTGCCGGCAAGATTGCCCGCATCGTCGAACAGCTGGATCGGATCGGCTAGCGAGAAGGTTCGGTCCGCAAATTCAAGCGCCTCGATACCGGTCAGGCTGTCGGTGCCTTCATCTCCATCTACCGCGTTGGTGTCGGAAACGGAGGTGAAGCCCGTGACGCGGCCACCGGCATCGGTGGTCACCCCGACCGCAAAATCCGCGGCATTCCCGGCATAGGCGGCAGTGTCGAAGTCTTCGCCGCCGTCGATAATGTCGTTGCCTGCGCCCCCTTCGATAAAGTCGCCGCCGCCAAGAGTGGTTATCGTATCATCGCCGTCGCCCGTGACGACGAAGTCGACGAAGGGCGAACCGATTACGCTGTCGGCCAGCGTGTTCGCAACGTCGTAATAGACTCCGTTGAAGAACGGATCGGTGGCATCGAGATCGGCGAAGCTGTTGTCGCCGACAGTGATGGAATCGGGGCCGGTATCACCGAAGACGATGATACCCGCGTCGGCGAAGCTGATGTCGTTGCCGGAGATCGTTCCGCCGCTGTTTCCGCCGCCGGAGAAGTCCGCGACATAGATGCCGAGCGTTGCAGAATCCGTCGTAATGTCGTTCGAACCGCTCAGGACGTTGTCCTGCACGGTCAGGTCGGTATTGTTGCCGAGCAGGATCAGCGAGGCATAGGTGCCGCCCCCGGTGTAGCCGAGCGCTGTCACCGTGTTGTTGCTGATCGTCCCTGTCGAATTGAGCGCCTGGAAACCGTTCTGCGCGATGATGGACTGCGGACCGCTGCCGGTCACGGTCACGTTCTGGATATTCAGGTCGGCATAATTGAAGCTCGTGCCGTTCTTCTGGAAATCGCTGAGCGTCCCGCCGTCCATCGTGAAGGCGAGGAGTGCAGCGCCCATCGCGGGCGCATCGTTGTCCACCTGGATGGCTATGCCGCGTTGGTTTCCGCTGACGGTGTTTCCGCCACCCGGTTCGGTGGTGCCGGGATAAGCGTCGCGGATGCCCGTGACGTCGACATTGTTCACCTCGCCTGAGCTGTTGCGATAATTGATGCCGAGGAAATTCGGGTTCGTACCGTCCACGGAATTACCGAGCCCGAGCCCGTCGACCATGATGTTGTTGATGATGATGTCGGTGGAATCTTCCACGTCGATAATCGCGTTGTTTTCACGGCCGGAGCCGGACGTCGAGGTTTGTACAAGGTCGGCAGGTGCTTCGATGGTGACATCGGCACCGGGCGCAGCCTCGATTGTCAGACCGGTCTTTGCCGTGACTTCAAACTGACCCGTATAGGTTCCCGCGTCGAGCACGATCCGCCCGCCATCGGGCGCTGCATCTATCGCGTCCTGCAGGTCGGCAAAACTGCCGACGAAATTAGCGCTGCTGTCGAAAACCTGGATAGGGTCGGCGAGGGTGAAGGTCGCATCGGCAAATTGCAGCACTTCCACGCTGGTCAGCGTGTCAGCGCCTTCATCGCCATCCGCCGCGTTCGCGTCGGTCACGGTGGTGAACCCGTTCACACGCCCGTTCGCATCGGTGGTCGTGCCGATGGAGAAATCCGCGAAATTGCCGGTGTAGACGGCAGTATCGGTATCGTCGCCGCCGTCGAGTGCGTCGTTCCCACCTTGGCCGACGAGCACATCGTCGCCCGCTCCGCCGTTTACGATGTCGTCCCCGCCGCTTGCGACGAGCGTATCGGCACCGTCGTTCCCGTTCAGCACATCGTCGCCGTCGGTCATGGAGAAGACCGTGTCGGTATCGTCACCGCCATTAAAGACGTTGCCCGAATAGAGCCCCGGATCGCCCTGGTTCTGCACAAAGATTCCGCGCGACTGGCCGGTTTCGTCATCAAGGGTATTGTTCTCGATATCGGTGCGCGCGCCGCGGGCACGGATCGCGTAGCCGAAGCGGTCGGTATAACCGGTGAATGTGTTCGACGAGATGGTCGAGTCCGCCGCATCGATGGTGACGAGCGTATTGCCCTGCGGATTGCCCGTGTCGGACGAGATTCCGCCTGCGGTGCCGGAAACCACGTTGTTGGTGAAGACGATATTGTTCGTCGTCGTCGTCCCGCTGCCACTGCCGATCGTCACGAGCTGGCGCGGAACGTTGTTGCCGGCGGTGAACTGCGTGGAGAAGCCTTCGCCGCCCGGCTGGATGCCTTCGAATGTTTGGCCGGAGAACTCGTTGCCGTCGATGAGCACGTTGGTCACCGCAGCGCCGAATTCGGACAGCAGCCCGGCATCGCCATTTGCAACGATCTCGTTGTCGAGGATTGCGATATTGTCATGCGCGCCCTGCAGGTAGATCGCGGCCTTCTCGACCGAACCGTTTCCGTTTAGGCCTGCGACGGTGAAACCCTGGCCCACGCCGCCGATGGTGACGTTGTTGACAGCCGGGTCGAGCTCGATTGCGCCAAGCTCGCTACCCGCGCCATTGCCCACGATGCTGGTCGCGCCGCGTCCATTCGCGGAAACGAGCGTAACATCGCTGCGGTCGATCAGAACGTTCTCGTTGTAAACGCCATCACCGACAAGGATTGTCACCGCGCCAGTCACGCTGCCTGCGGCATCAACCGCATCGGAGATCGTCGTGTAGGTGCCGATGATGTGGCCCGAAGCGTCGAACAGCTGCACGCCGTCGGCAAGGTTCAGGGTAGCATCGGCGAAGGCAAGCGTCTCGATGCTCGTGAGCGTATCGGTACCTTCGAACCCGTCGGCGGCGTTGTTGTCGGTTACGCTATCGAAGGAAACGACTTGCCCCTGGGCGTTCTTAGTGCCGGAAACGCTGTAATCCGCTGCATTGCCTGCAAAGACCGCGGTGTCGTCCCCTTCGCCGCCATCGAGAACGTCGTCATCGAGGCCGCCGTAAAGCAGGTCGTTTCCGCCAAGCCCGTTCAGCGTGTCGTTGCCGCCACGGTCGGTCGGCCCTTCAGCCGGATATCCGAGCGCGTCATTGGCGTCGGTGCCGGTCTGCGTATCAGCGGCATCCGTACCGCGCACGAAAACGTCGAACCCGGGCGAGGTGCCGGTATTCGTGACGGTCACGCCCGACAGGTCCAGCGTGCTGGTCGCAACGTCACCGCCAAAATTCCCGGGATAACCCACGGTGTCGGGCAAGGCATTGCCTGAACTTGCGACCGGATCGACGAAAACGTTGTAGCCCCAATTGCTGCCACCGGTAATGGACACATCGGTGAAGCTGAAGCCGGAAAGATCCGTGTAGCCCTGGATTGCAAGCTGCGGCTTGTGCGTCGAACCGGTGATGGTGACATTCGTCAGCGTTATCGTGCCGGCTGGTTCGGTCACGTCGTAGGTCGAGGGATCGAAGCCGGCGAACTGGATTGCGTTGTCCGCGCGCTCGCCCTGCGGGGTGGCATCGGTGGCGCTGTAAGCAATCGCGACATCGCTGATGGTCGCATCGCCTGTATAGCCGAACATGACGATGGCGCCCGAGCCATTCGGAGTTGAACCGCCCAGATTCTGGCCTGCATCTAAGAATGCGGAGTCGGCGATGCTGATCGAACCAAGTCCGGCAGCACCGCTTCCGGTGATGATACCGGCATTCGTGAAATCGCTGAAGCTGACATTATCGACCTCTAGCGCACTCAGCATTGTGTCGGACGCAATGCGGATTCCCACCACGCCGTCCTGTAGGTCGATATTGTCGATGCGCACCGTCGCGGCACCGCCATTGTCGATATCGCCGCCGATATTGATGGCGTTGCCCGAAGGCGGATCGAGGATTACGCCGCCGCCCATGCCGTCGTCGAGACCGACCAGCGATACCTCTTTCGTGATCGACACGGTTTCGGCGTAGGTGCCGGGCGCAATCACGATCAGGTCGCCGGGATTTGCCGCGTCCACGGCCTCCTGAATAGTTGCGAACCCGCCGGCACCGACAATCAGCACGGCCTCGTCGATGAAACCGACCTGCTCGATATTGACGACCGTCTCGACATTGCCCGATCCGCTGTCGAACATCACGGTACCGGCGGTTGCGTCATAACTTACGATCGTGTCTGCATAAGCTGTTTCGAGCACGACGGTGTCGATCCCGTCGCCGCCGTCGATCGTGTCGGCGCCAGCAGGGTCGGCCTCGACGGTGATGATATCGTTTCCGGCACCCGCGTTGATCGTGTCAGCACCTCCGCGCGCGATAATCGTATCGTCGTCGCTCGTGCCGCTAAGTGTGTTGTTGCCGTCGGTACCAAGAATCGTGGCCATATCGCCTACCCCCAAGAAGATTTCGGGATAGGCCCCAATGCGTATCCCCCGCAGGAGGCACTTTTTCGGTATTCACGTAGAAGCCCCCTCCCATGGTCGCGATGCATAACGAAAAATTAACGATATGAAAGGGGCAGCTATCGATTCAATCCATTTTGGAGCGGATTAGGTGAAGTTGAGACGCCGTTGCAGTTGGACGTAGGCAGCCGAATTAAGGGCATCGTCGCCCCTCGATAGAAGCGATAGTTGTGAAAAAATTTTTCTGTGCAGTCTCACCGGCTCGAAGGGCAAGCGAAAGGGAGGTTGGCGGACAGGGTGGGATTCGAACCCACGAAGGGCTTGCACCCTTGCCGGTTTTCAAGACCGGTGCATTCAACCGCTCTGCCACCTGTCCGGCCGGAGCTCGGGCCTGCTAATCGGAAACATGCGCGATGTCACCCGTTCCCATCACTCCGGCGACCGCAACATGTGCGCCTTTCACCGCAGCGCAAAGAAAACCGTATTCCGTCAGTCGGTATATGCATTTAAAGGCATGGCATGAAATTCATTGATATCGTAAAATCTACCGTGGGCTTCGCCTTGGTGCTAACTGCCGTCCCGGCTGGCGCGCAGAGCTTCGACGCCTACCTGCAAACCGTCGCCGCCAAGGCGCGCAGCGAGGGTGTCAGCCAGGCAGCGATTGACCGAACGATCGGCGGACTCACCCCGAACAACCGCGTCATCGAGCTCGACCGCGACCAGTTCGGCTCCAGCGGGCCGACCAATCGCTCGACCGGCTTTCCGAGCATGGCGAACTACCTCTCGCGCCATAACACCTCTGCCCGCATTGCTGGCGGCCGCCGTGCGCTGGACCGGATCGGATATCTCTCCCGCGAGATCGAGCAGCGATATGGCGTGCCTGCCGAGATCGTCGTCGCAATCTGGGGGCACGAGACATCCTACGGCGCGGTGATGGGCGGGTTCGACCTTCCGCGCTCGCTCGCCACTTTGGCATGGGACGGCCGCCGCCGAGCGCTGTTCGAGCGCGAGCTGATCGACGTCATGAAAATGGTCGATCAGGGGGTTCCGCGTTCGCAGTTGCAGGGCAGCTGGGCCGGGGCTTTCGGCAATGGCCAATTCCTGCCTAGTATATACCTTCGCCTCGCCGTCGATGGCGACGGGGACGGCGACCGCGATGTATGGACCTCAGACGCTGACAGCGTGCATTCCATTGCCAATTATTTCCGCGATGCCGGGTGGCGGCGCGGCCAGCCTTGGGCGGTGCGCGCCTTCGTCCCGAATTCCGCAGATCGCAGCGGTATCGAAAGCCGGCTCTCCTCGCCCGTCTGTCCCCGGGTCCACGACCGCCACAGCCGCTGGATGACGGTGCGCGATTGGCGTGAGCGCGGCATTACACCCATGACTCCCATCGGCGACGACGTGGTCGCCGCGCTTTTCGAACCGGACGGCCCGGCGGCGCCCGGCTACCTCTTAACCCAGAATTATAGGGTTATCCTCGAATATAACTGCTCGAATTACTACGCCATGAGTGTGGGACTGCTTGCAGATGAGATTGCCGACCGCTGACCGCAAAGCCGCCATCGCGCGTGCTCCATTAACCCTGTCGCTTGCCTGTGCGCTGGCGGCCTGCGGGGGAGGGGCAGCGAATGCGCCGGGCGTGGCGAGCGTCGATGCTTACGATCCCGGTCCACGTGCAAACGGTCCGTCGGCGGATTATCCGGTCCTCGTGGGCGAGCCGTATTTGGTCGGCGACACCGAATACGTTCCGATCGATACGCTGAACTACGACCATGTCGGCTATGTCGCGCTGGACGAGGGCGCCGCGGGGTACAGTGGCGCGCACCATACCTTGCCGGTGCCGAGCTATGTCGAGGTAACCTCTCTTGATAGCGGGCGCACCGTGCTGGTGCGGCTCGAAAGGCGCGGGCCGATGGCATCGAACCACCTTGTCGCGCTATCGCCTGCTGCGCTGGTACAGCTTGGTGTATCGCAAGAAGCGGCGGTACGCGTGCGGCGGGTAAATCCGCCCGAGGCGCAGCGGTATCTGCTTCGCGCCGGAGAGGCAGCTGCCGAGCCGCTCGCGACACCCGAATCGCTACTGGCGGTCCTGCGCCGCCGCCTGCCGCAGAATGGACTGGCCACCCTTTTGGCTCCCGAAGACAGGCTTATCGAGACCGTGGCCCTGGAACCGTCGGTCGCGGCCACTGCGGAAGCTGTTCCGGTCCTGCCTCCCGTGGAGGAATTGACAGAACGCGAACCCGCCATTGCAGAATCGTACGACGAGGAAACGAATCCGGCACCTGTCGATAAAGCACAGGTCAAGGAATTCGCCCCCGCGCGGCAGACAGCAACCGAGGGGCGCTTCTTCGTGCAGGCCGCAGCGTTCGCCAATCGCGCCAATGCCGATCGTGCCGCCGCCGCACTGGACGGGACGATCTCGCAATCGGGCCGCTTCTACCGCGTGCGCACCGGCCCTTTCGCCACCAGTGGAGAAGCCGAAGCCTCGCTCGCCATCGTCCGGCGTGCAGGGTATAGCGACGCGCGAATCCTGACAGGCGGCTGACCAGCGCATTCCCGCGCCCGCTGCCCTTCGCAACGGAGCGCGTGTGAAAGCGGCGGCAGCGACAATTCCCTTGGCATTGCTCCTCACCGGCGCAGCACCTGTCATTTCGTCGCCGGTCGAGATTCCGGGCGGGAACCTGCTGCCTGCGGATGCGCGGCGCGGCGCGAACTCGACCGCGCCGGTCTCTGGGGAAATCCCCGTCGCGTTGCTCGTCGACATTACCACCGGGCAGGTGCTCTTTTCACGCGAGCCGGATCGCCGGTTCGTCCCCGCCTCGGTCACCAAGGTCATGACAGCTTACACCGCCTTCGAGTTGATCGCCGCCGGCGAGCTGCGACTCGACATGCCCTACCTCTACAGCCAGCAGCTGGAGGACGAATGGTATAACGAAGGTTCCAACATGTTCCTTCTGGCGGGCGAACGTCCGACCATCGCGCAGCTTCTGCTCGGGATCACCACCATCAGCGGGAACGATGCGAGCGTGGCGATGGCGCTCGCGACTAAGGGATCACTGGAAGAATGGCTCGCCCTGATGAACGCGAATGCCGAGAAGCTGGGCATGCGCGACACGCATTTCGGCTCGCCCAACGGCTTTCCCGATGGGGGGCAGACCTACACCACCGCGAACGACCTTGTCCTGCTAGGCCGTGCGGTAACGCTGGACCATCCGGTCCTCTACCGGCAATTCTTCGGCCACCGCACCTTCAAATGGCGCGAGCTGACGCAGGCGAACCACGATCCGGTCACGGGCCGGGTCGACGGGGCCGACGGTTTGAAGACCGGCTACACCAATGAGGCAGGGTTCACCTTTCTCGGCTCGGCAGAGCGCGACGGGCGGCGGCTGATGATGGTGCTGGCGGGCGCGCCCGACGGGCGGATACGCGATACGGCGGCGCGCGACCTGCTCGAATGGGGCTTCGAGGGTTTTGACCGCACGACGCTGTACCGCGCGCAGACCCTGGTCGGCACTGCGCAGGTGCAGGACGGCACGGCGCGCGAAGTGGGGCTGCGATTGCCGCAGGATTTCACCGTCGCCTTGCCAGAAGGCAGCAGCACGGGCGAATGGACCACGCAGATCGTCTATCGCGGCCCTATCGTCGCGCCGATTGTTCAAGGTGACCGGGTTGCGACATTGCGGCTGAGCATAGACGGCGAAACCGCCTTCGAGGCACCGCTGGAGGCGACGAGCACCGTGGTTGAGGCCAATCCCCTGCAACGCATCGCCAACGCATTCGCCCGGTGGATCGGATGAGCGGGCGTTTCATTACGCTCGAGGGCGGCGAGGGGGTCGGGAAATCCACGCAGGCGCACATGGTGGCCGATGCGCTGGAAGGGCGCGGGCTGGATGTGCTGCTCACGCGCGAGCCCGGCGGCACGCCCGGAGCCGAGGCTATCCGTGCGCTTCTGCTCGACACGCAGTTCGACTGGGATGCGAACGCCGAGGCGTTGCTGTTCGCCGCCGCCCGCTCGGATCACGTCGCGAACGCCATAGGGCCCGCGCTCGATCGCGGCAGATGGGTTGTTTGCGACCGCTTCGTCGATTCCTCGCGCGCCTACCAGGCTGGTGGCGATGACCTCTCCGACGATGCCATCCTCTCGCTGCATACTATCGGCAGTTTCGCGCTTATGCCCGATGTGACGATCCTCCTCGACGGCGACAGTGCGGCAGTCACGGAGCGCCTGCGCGCGCGGGACGGCGACGACACCGACAGGATCGGCGGCAAGCCCGCAGACTATCACGCCCGCGTCGCGCAGCGTTTCCGCGATCTCGCCGCGATGGACCCCGAACGCTTCGTCCTGATCGACGCGACCGGCACTCCCGGCGAGGTGCACAATCGCATCATGCGCGCGCTCGCCCCGCAGCTGGGGGAGGGCAGTTGAACGATTATATCGGGCACGAGGCGGCATGGCAGCAATGGCGCCGCGCGCTGGCGAGCGAACGGATGCACCATGGCTGGATCCTGTCGGGCCGCAAGGGTGTCGGCAAGTCCGCCTTCGCGCTGGCCGCCGCGCGCGAATTGGTGGCGGAGGAAGGCGCGGACCAGCCTGCACGGGACCATCCTGACATTCTCTATCTCACACACGGCCCGAAGAACGATGTCGAGGCGAAGAAGGCCTCGGACGAGAAGCCATACGAGCGGGCGCGCAACATCAAGATCAACCAGATCCGCCGTCTGCAACAACGGCTGACCACTCGCCCGACACTCGGCGCGCGGCGTGTCGTAATCATCGATCCGGCGGACGATCTCGAAGGCAATGCCGCCAATGCGCTGCTCAAGAGTCTGGAGGAGCCGCCGCAGGGCACCTATTTCATGCTGATCGCGCACCGTATCGGGCGGCTGCTGCCGACGATCCGCTCGCGCTGCCGCGTGCTCGACTTCCCGCGCGTGTCGGACGACGACATGAGAGCCGTGCTCTCGCGCGAGACGCCGCAGGCAAGCGACGATGTGCGTGCCGCTGCCATCGCCGCCGCCAGCGGATCGCCTGGCGCGGCCATCGATTTCGTGCAGCTCGATCTCGGCAAGGTCCACGGGCTGATGCAGGCTATCTCCTTCAAGGGAGACCCCGACTTCCGCCTTCGCGGTCAGCTAGCAAGCGCGATGGGCGCGCGGCCAACGCGCGAAAAGCAGCTCGCCGCTATCGAACTCGCCCGCGCCGTCACCGCCGAGCGCATGACGGGCATCGCCCCGCATGACATTCCCGCCGTCACTGACACGCACGCCGCTCTCGTCCGTCTTGCCGGGCAGGCACCGACCGCCAATTTCGATCCCGGCCTCCTCGTCATGGAAATCGGCACTCTGCTCACCGGTCTTGCGAGCGGCAGGAGCGCCGCCTAGGGCATCTGGCGATGTCCGATACGTTCTATCTCACTACCGCGATTCATTATCCCAACGGCAGGCCGCATATCGGCCATGCCTACGAAACCATCGCGGCCGACGTGCTGGCGCGCTTCCACCGTCAGCGGGGTCGCGAGGTGCGCTTTCAGACGGGGACAGACGAACACGGATTGAAGATGGCGCAAAAGGCGCGCGACCTCGGCCAGACACCGCGCGATCTGGCGGATGAAATGTCCGATCATTTCCGTGACTTGTTCGACACTCTGGATATCTCCTACGACCGCTTCATCCGTACGACGGACGAGCCGCACCACCGCGCCAGCCAGGCGATCTGGCGCGCGATGGAGGAAAGTGGCGATCTATATCTCGACCGCTACGAAGGCTGGTATTCAGTTCGCGACGAGGCGTTCTACGACGAGAGCGAGCTGGAAGGGGGCGAGGGCGGAGCGAAGCTGTCTCCGCAAGGCACGCCTGTCGAATGGACGGCGGAGGAGACGTGGTTCTTCCGCCTTTCCAGATATGAGGACAAGCTGCTCGCGCTCTACCGCGACAATCCGGGCTTCATCCGCCCCGAAAGCCGACGAAACGAGGTGATGCGCTTCGTCGAAGGGGGATTGCGTGACCTGTCGGTCAGCCGAACCAGTTTTGACTGGGGCGTGCCGGTGCCGGGCAGCGACGGGCATGTCATGTATGTCTGGGTCGACGCCCTGACCAATTACCTCACCGGCCTCGGCTACCCTGACGAAACGCCGGAAATGGCGAAGTTCTGGCCCGCCGACCTCCACCTGATCGGCAAGGATATCACGCGGTTCCACACTGTATACTGGCCCGCGTTCCTGATGAGCGCAGGAATAGCGCTTCCCAAACACGTCTTCGCGCATGGGTTCCTGCTCAACAAGGGGCAGAAGGAAAGCAAGTCGCTCGGCAATGTCACCGATCCGGCGGAGCTGGCCGAGCGTTATGGCGTGGACGTGTTGCGCTATTTCCTGCTGCGCGAATTCAGCTTCGGGCAGGATGGCAGCTATTCGCATGAAGCGATTGTAAATCGGTCGAATTCCGAACTCGCAAACAGTTTCGGCAACCTTGCTCAGCGCACGCTGTCGCTGATCTGGAAGAATTGCGAGGGCCAGCTTCCACCGTTCGAGAATCCTGCGTCCGAGGACGAGGAATTGCTCGCTGAGGTGGCAAAGGCGGTCGACAGCGATTTGCCTGCCGCATTCGCGGACCTTGCTTTCGCGCAAGGGCTGGAGGCATGGATGGGCGCGGTTTTTGCGTGCAACGCCTATATCGACACTGCCGCACCTTGGGCGCTCAAGAAAACCAATCCCGGCCGGATGCGCACCGTGCTGGCGACGCTTTACGTCGCCATCGTGAAACTAGCCGTGGCTGTTATTCCGGTGATGCCCGGCTCGATGACCAAGCTACTCGACGCAATGGGCGTGCAGGAAGATCGGCGCACTGGCCCGTTCGGCACCGCGTGGTACGCCGCGCTCGCCGAAAGTGACTTCACGCTTGAAAAGCCGCAAGGCCTTTTCCCGCGCCTCGAACTGCCCGAAGGCGAGGGCGCCTGATGCTGATCGACAGCCATTGCCACCTCAATTACGAAGGCCTTGCAGACCGGCAGGACGAAGTGCTGGCTAACGCCCGCAGCGCAGGTGTGCACGGCTTCCTCAATATCTCCACGCGCGAAAGCGAGTGGAGCGATGTCGTCGCGCTGGCAGAGCGTGAGTCCGATGTCTGGGCGACGGTCGGCATCCACCCGCACGAGGCGGACACACACGCCGATCTCGGGCGCGAGAAGTTGCTGGCAGCGAGCGCGCATCCGCGCGTCATCGGACTCGGCGAGAGCGGGCTCGATTTCTATTACGACAAATCCGACCGCGACGTGCAGCGCGACTTGTTTCGCATGCATATCGGCGTCGCGAGGGAAACGGGCCTGCCGCTTGTCATCCATACGCGCGAGGCGGACGAGGACACGGGCGACATGCTCGAGGAAGAGATGGGGAGGGGCGCTTTTCCGGCGCTCATCCACTGCTTTACCGCCTCGCCTGAATTCGGTCGCCGCGTGCTCGATCTCGGACTGACGATCTCACTTTCAGGTATCGTCACGTTCAAGAACGCCGCGCAATTACAGGAATTTGCGAAGGAAATTCCGGAAGACCGGCTCCTCGTCGAAACCGACAGCCCATTCCTCGCGCCCGTCCCGCATCGTGGAAAGACCGGCGAACCGGCTTTCGTGCGCAACACGGCGGAGTTTGTTGCTGAGTTGCGCGAAACGAGTATCGAGGCACTGGGTGACGCCACAACCCGCAATTTCTTCGCATTGTTCACTAAGGCCAGGCGCACGTGAAGCTGATTGTGCTCGGATCGGGCACGTCCACGGGGGTCCCGCGCGTCGGGGCCGGGCATGCCGATGGCGACTGGGGCGATTGCGACGCTGCAGAGCCGAAGAACCGCCGCACGCGGGTGTCGATCATGGTTGAAAGCGATGCGGGGCAACGGTTGCTCGTCGATACCTCTCCGGATCTGCGTCAGCAACTGCTCGCCAACCGCATCGACCGGCTCGATGCCGTCTTCTGGACGCACGACCACGCCGATCACTGTCACGGGATTGACGATCTCAGGCCGCTGCGGTTCGGGCGGACGAGCGGCATACCGGGCTTCGCATCCGACGAAACAGCGCGGCGCCTTCGGATGCGGTTCGATTACGTATTCAAGGGCCAGTACGGCTATCCCAACATTGTTGAACTCAGCACGCTGGAGAATATCCGCATGTGCGCAGGCTTTGGCGTCGAGCATATGGAAATGCCTCACGGGCCGATCAAATCGACGGGTTATCGTTTTGATGCAGACGGAAAATCAGTGGGGTACGCGACGGACTTCAGCGAGCTTACCGATGAAATCGTCGAGTTCTTCGCAGATACCGACATCCTCGTCACGGACTGCCTGCGCCGCGATCCGCACCCGACGCACGCCAATCTCGCAACCGCGCTGGAGTTCGCCGAGCGAAGTCAGGCAAAGCTGACAATACTGTCGCATCTCGACAAGAGCATGGATTACGCCGAATTGTCAGCCGATTTGCCCGACAATGTGCGTGCCGGCTTCGACGGTATGGAGGTCATGCCATGAGCATGCCGGGCGAGGTGCAACTGGTGTCGATGATTGCGATGGCCGGATGGCTTATCCTTGCGCTGTCAGCCTATCGCGCGCACCGTGTCGATGCCAGCAAGACAGTGCGGATGGCGCTGATATGGGGCGCAGTCTTTGCCGGGGTGGCGCTGCTTTTCACCCTGATCCAGTAGACCGGCTCCTTTTGACTTAACATAATATATATTATCATTCCCTTGATACAATGATCGACCGCTCCCCCCTGGACCAGCTCACCCGCCTGCTCGCAATCATGGCGCGTTTGCGCGATCCCGAGCATGGCTGCGAGTGGGATGTCGCGCAGAGCTTCGAGACCATCGCAGCGTACACGATCGAGGAAGCCTACGAGGTTGCCGACGCGATCGATCGCGCGGACATGGTGGACTTGTGCGGCGAACTCGGCGATTTGCTGCTTCAGGTCGTTTTCCATGCGCGCATGGCAGAGGAAGCCGGGCATTTTACTTTCGCTGACGTCGCGCAAACCATCGCCGACAAGATGGAAAAGCGCCACCCGCATATATTCGGCGACGAAGGCGGCGTGATGGACGGGAAGCGATGGGAAGACATCAAGGCTGTCGAGCGGGTGTCAAACGGAGCCGACAGCGCGATGGACGGCGTCGCACGGGCGCTGCCTGCGCTGATGCGGGCGCAAAAACTGCAAAACCGTGCGGCGCGAGATGGCTTCGACTGGCCCGATCGCGATGGCCCTGCGGCAAAGCTGGTCGAGGAGATGAACGAGCTTCGCGAGGCTTCGGGAGAAGAGCAGCTCGAGGATGCAGGCGACCTGCTGTTCGCTGCCGTCAACCTTGTGCGTGCCTATGGTGTCGCACCGGAGGACGCATTGCGCGCGGCGAATGCCAAGTTCGAGCGGCGCTATCGCGGGATGGAGGCTTTGGCGGATGGCCGGTTCGCGGAACTCGGGCTCGACGAGCAGGAGGCACTTTGGCAGTTGGTCAAAAAACACGAAGATTAGCTCTTAAGAGCTTCGAACCTTCCAAATTCCTTGTCGGTCAGCCGCACCTCGACACGGCGCATCGGCCCGCCCTCGCCCTCGCCTGCCTCCTCGCTAAGCACCTCGCCATGCGCGTGCAGCCACGCGATGCGCGCGCCGTCGCTCGCCGGGATTGACAGTTCATAGGTCCGAGCGCCCTGGGTCAATACCTCGCCCAGTTTCTGGGCCAGCGCATCGACGCCTTCGCCAGTCATGGCGGAGATCGGCAGGACGCTGTCGTCCGTCGCCGCGATGCCTTCCAGCTCGGCGCGCAATTCGTCGCCGAGCAAGTCCCACTTGTTCCAAACCTCGAGGACAGGCGCGTCGGAGCCAGCGCCCGCTTCGTCGACTACGCCGAGATCGTGTAGTACGGCGAGCACCTCGCGCTTCTGCTGCGCGGTGTCGGGATTGGCGATGTCACGCACGTGGAGCACGATATCGGCGGCCGTCACCTCTTCGAGAGTGGCGCGGAAAGCAGCGACAAGCTGGGTCGGCAAGTCGGAAATGAAGCCCACCGTATCAGAGAGGATCGCTTTTTCCACGCCGGGTAGCGAAATGGCGCGCATCGTCGGGTCTAAAGTCGCGAAGAGCAGGTCTTCTGCCATCACAGCTGCGCCGGTCATCCGGTTGAAAAGCGTGGATTTTCCTGCGTTGGTATAACCGACCAGCGCCACGATCGGCCAAGGGGCCCTACCCCGCCGCTTACGATGCAGTTCGCGGGTCTTGCGCACTTGCTCCAATTCGCGGCGCAGCTTGGCCATCCGGTCGCGGATCATGCGGCGGTCGGCCTCGATCTGAGTTTCGCCCGGGCCGCCGAGGAAGCCGAAGCCGCCGCGCTGGCGTTCGAGGTGCGTCCAGCTGCGCACCAGGCGGCTCGCCTGGTAATCGAGATGCGCGAGTTCGACCTGCAGTCGGCCTTCCGCCGTTACGGCCCGCTCCCCGAAGATTTCGAGAATGAGCCCGGTGCGGTCGATCACCTTGCGCTTGATCTTGTCTTCGAGATTCCGCTGCTGGATCGGCGAAAGCGCGCCATCGACGATGACGAGTTCCGCTTCGTGCAGCTCGCAATCGGTGGCGATACGCTGCACCTGCCCTTCGCCGAATAGCGTGTTCGGCTTCATGTCGCGCACGGTCAGCACATAGGCTTCGGCCACCACGATGCCGATCGCGAGCGCGAGTCCCTTGACTTCCTCCAGGCGCGCAGCAGGGTCTTCACCCACACGCTGGCCGCGAATTTCTGGGCACACGACGAGCGCTCGCGCGCCGCGCGTCACCTCGCCTTCAATATCGTCGTCGACAATCAGGTGTCGTCGCCTTCAAGATCGTCATCGCCATCGGTCAGGTCGACATGGCTGGCGGGTTGGATGGTCGAGACAGCATGCTTGTAGGCGAGTTGGACGTAGCCCTCGCGCTCCAGCAACATGCAGAACAGGTCGTAGGCGGCGATGCGGCCTTGCAGCATAACGCCATTGACGAGGAACATCGTCACCTGCACGCCTGCATCGCGCACGCGGCTGAGGAAAATGTCCTGCAACACCCGCTGCTTGCGGTTGCCATCGAAGCCTGTGTCGAAACTGTCCGCATCGACAGGATTGGCTGGCATCATCGTGCTGATCGCATGCTTGTAGACAAGCTGCGATTGGCCGTCGCGGCGCAGCAGAATCGAGAAATTGTCGAACCAGGTAATGATGCCCTGCAGCTTCACGCCCTTTACCAGGAACATCGTGACCGGCATTTTTTCACGGCGCAGGTGATTGAGAAAGAGGTCCTGCAGACTGCCCGACTTGCCGGCACCGCCATCGTTCTTCGGAACGTGGATCGCAGGCGCAGCTTCGTCACCCGCCTCCGGCTCCGGTTCCGGTGTGCTGCGCGGTCGCGCGGAAAGGGTCCCCTTGGCCATGATTGACTCCGTTTTCTTGGCGGCCGGTCGCTGGCCGCAGTCTGGCGACACACTACGTCGAAGCGCATCACCGGTTAGTCGCAACCGCGAAGGTATCGGCTCTATACGAAAGTTTCGAGACGCCCGCCGGTTTCCGGTAATATCGGGTCCGGCGGCCGGATTCGCAAGTTGCCGGCGTCAGTCCTTGTCGCCGCTTCCATTGCGATCGTTCATACCGAGCAGCTTGAGTTTGCGGTGCAGAGCGCTGCGCTCCATTCCGATAAAGCCCGCTGTCTTCGAAATGTTACCCGAAAACCGCCGGATCTGGATACGCAGATATTCGCGCTCAAAGCTCTCTCGTGCTTCGCGCAGAGGCACGCCCATCAGGTTCGTCATGCCGGAGCCGCCGTCGGACGAGCTGCCGGTAATTTCCTCGGGCAGCATGTCAGGCACGATGGTTTCGAGATCTTCCCGCGGCGCGAGG
>JBARVT010000229.1:0-11780 GCA_049646405.1 Alteraurantiacibacter sp. | reverse complement strand
CAAGCGCGGCGCGTTCCTGCAAGACGATGTTGCGCGCCGCCCGGTCGATCTGCTCGCGATCGTCGAAGGTGTCGAGCGCGGCTTCGGCGCGGGTGCAGGCTTGCTGCGAGAGCGCGATGGCGCGGGTGGTGGGGATACGGCGATATTGCTCGAACCTCGCTTCCGCCTGTCGCAACGCTGCCTCGCGCATGCTGCCTTCGCGCGCGGTCTCGACGGCGGTCAGCTCGGCAGAGAGCGCGGCGCGGCGCAGTTCGAGCCGCTTAATGGCGAGGATGCGCGATGGGCGCACCGAATCTAGCCAGCTGCCGCCGTTCGCCAGTTCGGCATCCACGGCCGCGCGTTCCTGCAATATCGCGTCGCGGCGCGCATCGAGCGCCTCGTCGCTGACGTTTTGCGCTTCGGCAACACGCGCTACCAGCCCGGCCTGAGCCGCGTCGCGGTCTTCGGAAAGCTGCGCGCGTACTGCCTCCACGCTCATCGCGTCCTGCCGCAGGCTTTCGCCCGAACCACTGCCCGACAGCGATGGCCAGGCGAAGACGAAGAACGCGATAGCCGCGAACAGCAGCAGGTAGATGAGCCCGGTACGCGCCAGCCAGGCGAGGGCGGCCCTCATCGCATCAGGCGGGGATAATCCCGGTGGCCTTGCCCGCACGTTCAAACATGCCGAGGATCGTGCCGACTTCTTCCTCGCTGTGTTCGGCGCAGAGCGAGCAGCGCAGCAGCGTCATGTTGGCAGGCGTCGCCGGCGGACGCGCGAGGTTGACGTAGAGCCCTTCGGACAGAAGCGCGCTCCACATCGCCGCGCCTTTCTCGAGGTCGGGCATGATGACCGCGACGATGGCGCTTTGCGGCTCGTCCGTGCCGAGTTGGAAGCCCAGTTCGGTCAGCCCCGAATGCAGCCGCTTGGAATTGGCCCAGAGATGGTCGCGCTTGTCCCTTGCCGTCATCAACTTGCGGATCGAGGTCGCTGCGGTGGCAACCACGCTCGGCGGCAGGCTGGCGGTGAAGACATACGGGCGGCAGACCAACCGCATGATCTCGAACTTGGGGTGGTTGGAAACGCAGAATCCGCCCACCGTGCCGACGCTCTTGGAGAAGGTGCCGATAACGAAGTCGACGTCGTCGATGACGCCCGCCTGCTCCACCACGCCGCGTCCGTTTTCACCGATGAAGCCCATCGAATGCGCTTCGTCCACCAGCACCATCGCGCCGTTGTCCTTGGCGATGCGGACCATTTCTTTCAGGGGCGCGACATCGCCCAGCATCGAATAAACGCCTTCCAGCACCACCAGCTTGCGCGCGCCTTCGGGAATGCGCTTCAGGCGCTTTTCCATCGCTTCGATATCGTTATGGCGAAAGGGCACGATCTCGGCATTGCCCATCGCGCACCCGTCCCAGATGCTGGCATGGCTGTCGATGTCGAGCACGACATAGTCGCCCTTGCCCGCGATCGTCGAAATGATCCCGAGATTGGCCTGATACCCGGTCGAGAAGACCATCGCGTGGTCCATGGCGTAGAACTCGCGCAGCGCGTCCTCGCACGCCTTGTGGCCCTGGTAGGTGCCGTTCAGCACGCGGCTGCCAGTGGTGCCGCTGCCGAAGTCGGCAAGCGCCCTTTGCCCGGCATCGATGACATCCGGATCGAAGGTCATGCCCATGTAATTATAGGTACCGAGCAGGATCGTGTCGCGCCCGTTGCAGATCGCGCGGGTGGGGCTCAGTACCTTCTCCATGACGAGCGAAAACGGGTCTTCCACCCCGCTCGCCAGCAGACCTTCGCGCATGGCAATGGTCTCGTCGAACTTGGAGAACAGGTCCTTGCCTTCGCCCTCCAGCACCTCCGGCTGGTCGGCCTGCATCACGCCTTCGCTCATGTCAGGCGTCCGTCATCTTGGTGACCGCATCGACGAGCTGGCCGTAGGTTTCGATCTCGGCCTGCTGGTTCATGCTGATGATGATATCGAACTCGTCCTCGATCGCGGCGACGAAATCCATCACCGTCAGGCTGTCGAATTCGAGATCGCCCGCAAAGGTTGTCTCATCCGTGATCGTCACGTCCTTCTTGTTAAAGGGTTCGATGATCGAGCGGATTTTCGTATCGACTTTGGCGCGGTCCATGAAAGGTCCAATCCTGTGTTGCCTGGCGCGTTCCCTTAAGCCACGCGGCGGGCAAGCGGCAAGCCCGGGCGGGCAGTGCGCGGATCGAGGCGGAGAGCGATCAGGCGGCGGCGGCGTTCGTCGGCGCTTCCATCAATCCCCTGACCGCGGCCATGAACGGGCCGATGCTGACGGGCTTGGAAAGGTATCCCTCGGCACCCGAATCGCGGATCCGCTCCTCGTCGCCCTTGCCCGCATAGGCGGTCACGGCGAGAACGGGCACATCGGAAAGCTCGGAATCGTCCTTGAGCAGGGCAATCAGATCGAGCCCCGAGACATCCTGCAACTGGATGTCCATCACCACGAGATTGGGATGGAAACCACGTGCCGCCTCTATCGCCAGCTTGCCGTCGGCCACCGGCTCGACCGCGAAGCCGCCGGCCTGCAGCACGTCGCAGAAAAGTTTTCGATTGAGGTCGTTATCCTCGACAACAAGGATTCTCTTCGTCATTGCGGCCCCCGTTCGGCATAGCGTTCCCGCGCCTGCCATTTATCTTGCCTGTACCCCTAAAGGCTGCATGTGACAATTCGCCGGAATTGTAAAATTATGTTTAACGATAGTTCGGCGCTCGCCTTGCAAGCCCTTGGCTGGATCCTTGCCGACGGAGTTCGCGCGCAGCGCTTCCTCGACTTGACCGGCCTCACGCCGGATGCCCTGCGTGCCGCACTGGACGAGCCGGGAACACACCGCGCGGTGTTCGAATACCTCGCTGCTTACGAACCGGACCTGCTCGCCTGCGCCGATGCTCTGGACGTGCTGCCGGAGGACCTGGCCCGCGCCGGGCAGGAGATTCGCGCATGAGCCGCCCGCTGCTGATCACCGATTGCGACGAAGTCCTGCTGCACATGGTCCGCCATTTCGCGGCATGGCTCGATGCCGAGCATGACATTGCCTTTTCGCTGCAGGGCGACCCGTTCGTGCAAAGCATGTCCCGGCGTGGCAGTAATGCACCGCTCGACGAAAAAGAGGTCTGGGCGCTGCTCGGCGGGTTTTTCGACACGCAGATGGACACGCAGGAGCCGATAGCAGGCGCACTGGAAGCGCTGGAACGAATCGCCGAGAATGCCGACGTGGTCGTCCTCACCAACCTTGCCGACGACCGCAATACCGCGCGCACCGATCAGCTGCGCAAGCTGGGCGTGACCGTGCCGGTCTACACCAACCAGGGGCCGAAAGGCGCGGCACTGAAATCCATCGTCGAGCAGTACGGCGCAAGCCGCGCGGTCTTCATCGACGACCTCGCCGGTCACCACAAATCCGCTTCGCGCGAGGTGCCGCATGTCTATCGCCTGCATCTGTGCGGCGAGCCGGAGATTGCGCCGCACATTCCATGCGCGCATGTAGCGGGCCACGCCCATGCGCGCATCGACAGCTGGGACGACGCGTTGCCATGGATACTCGATACATTGCATCCGGAGAGAAAAGCATGACGATCGCCGCCCGTCTCGAAGAACTCGGCATAACGCTGCCCGAAACCTCGCCCGCGTTGGCGAGCTATCTGCCGGTGATGCGGCATGGGAACACGATGTTCGTGTCCGGCCAGCTGCCTTTTGCCGACGGCGAGATCGCGACCGGCCAGCTCGGCAACGGCACCAGCGTGGAGGACGCGACGCGAGCCGCGCGTGCCTGCGGGTTGATGATCCTGGCGCAACTCAACGCGGCGCTGGGTTCGCTCGACGAGGTGGCGAAAGTGGTGAAGCTCGGCGGGTTCGTCGCCTCCACGCCGGACTTTACCGAACAGCACAAGGTCGTGAACGGCGCGTCGGACCTGATGTTCGAGGTGTTCGGCGAGAAAGGTCGCCACGCCCGCGCCGCCGTCGGCGTGCCGAGCCTGCCGATGGGCGCCTGCGTCGAGGTGGATGCCATCGTCGCGCTCGCCGATGGCTGACGCGCCGCCCGGCTGGCTGACGGAGCAGGCTTACGCCCATCGCGGGCTGCACGATGCAGCGGTGCCGGAAAACTCACTGGCCGCTTTCGATGGCGCCATCGCGCGCGGGCTTGGCATCGAATGCGATGTTCGCGTGAGTGCGGACGGGCGGGCGATGGTGTTCCACGATGCGGAAACCGGGCGGCTGACCGGGCATGCAGGCACAACCGGCGCGATGAGTGTCGGCGAACTGACCGTGCTCAAGCTCGGCGAGAGCGACGAGCATGTTCCCACACTGCGCGACATGCTGGCACAAGTAGCGGGGCGGGTGCCGCTGTTGCTCGAACTCAAGACCGACCGGCGCGAGAGCGTGCACAAGCTCTGCCGCGCAGTGCGGCGCGATGTCGAAGGTTATCGCGGCAAGCTGGCGGTAATGAGCTTCGACCCGCGCATCGGCGCGTGGTTCGCTTCCCGCATGCCGAGCCTGCCGCGCGGACTGGTTGTGACGGAGGAGAACGCGCGCACGCTTTCGGGCGCGGTGAAGCGGCGGCTGTCGGTCCGCGCTGCCAGGCCGCATTTCCTCGCTTACGACATTCGCGACCTGCCGAGCCGCTTCGCTGCGCGACAGGCAAGACGCGGCCTTGCACTACTGACATGGACGGTGAAGAGCGGCGCGCATGTCGATACGGCGATGGAAGCAGGTGCCGCGCCTATCCTCGAAGCCGCCGGGGTGGCGGCGTGGGAGCAGCTTTCCTAGATTGAGCGCATGGCCGATGCCGAACTTAGCGCGCGTATCCATTCCTCGGTGGGCGCCATACGGAAAGCGCAGTGGGACGCGCTGGCAGGGACACGCAACCCGTTTGTAACCCACGATTTCCTCACTGCGCTGGAGGATTCCGGCAGCGTCGGGCCCGGCACCGGCTGGCAGGCCGCGCCGCTGGTGCTGGAGGATTCGGCGGGCCGCGTGCTCGGCGCGCTCCCGGGCTATCTCAAGGGCCACAGCCAGGGCGAATATGTGTTCGATCATGCCTGGGCCGATGCCTGGCACCGCGCGGGCGGTGCCTATTATCCCAAGCTCCAGATTGCCGCGCCCTTCACCCCCGCCACCGGCCCGCGCCTGTTGCTCGCCGACCCGGCCTTCGCCCCGCCCCTGTTGCGCGCTGCCGAGCAGCTGGTCGCGCAGAACGGCTGGTCGGGCGCGCATGCGACCTTCGTGGAGCCGGGGCAGCACGCGCCGTTCTCCGAGGCAGGCTGGCTGAAGCGCGACGACATCCAGTTCCATTGGAGCAATCGCGGCTACGCCAGCTTTGACGATTTCCTCGCCACGCTCACCTCGCGTAAGCGCAAGGAGCTGCGCCGCGAACGGCGGGTGGCGACCGAGGGCGTGCGGGTCGGGATTCTGACCGGCGAGGCGATCCTGCCCCAGCACTGGGACGCGTTCTGGCTGTTCTACCAGGACACCGGCGCGCGCAAATGGGGTTCGCCCTATCTCACCCGCGCCGCCTTCGAACTGATGGGCGAACGCATGGGCGATCGGATCGCATTGGTGCTCGCCTTTGAGGAGGATCGACCAATCGCCGGCGCGCTCAATTTCATCGGGGCAGACGCGCTGTACGGCCGCTATTGGGGCTGCCTCGTCGACAAGCCCTTCCTGCATTTCGAGCTTTGCTATTATCGCGCCATCGACATCGCCATCGAACGCGGCCTGTCTCGCGTGGAAGCAGGAGCGCAGGGCGGCCACAAGATGGCTCGGGGATACGAACCCGTCGCGACGACGAGTTTCCACCACCTCGCCGATCCGGGCTTCCGCGATGCCGTGGCGGAGTTTCTCGAAGCGGAGCGCGCGGGTGTGGCGATGGACCGCGAGCATCTTGCAGCGCGGATGCCGTTCCGGCGCGAGCCGTAAGGTCGGTCAGGCCGCCTGCGCTTCTCCGCCTCTCAACCATTCGCGTGCGCGGCGCTGGGCTTCGGAAATCTCGCGGGCGGTCATCTCGTCTGACACGTCCGCGCGGCACCAGCTGGCCGCCTCGTGGCCCCGGCTCGCGGCGAGATTGAACCATTTATGCGCTTCGATCATGTCGCAATCCACGCCGTGGCTGCCGGTCGAAAAAGCGACGCCAAGGTCGTAATAGGCGTTGATGTCGCCATCCGCCGCAGCCGCAAGGCAGTTGGCGATTACCATGTCCCCGCCCGAAATGTCGGCAGGCGTGGTTTTCACGAAGGTCTCGATCCTGGCCAGTTCCATGATCTGCTTTCTCCCCTGTTTAGCGCCGAACGGTCCCCTGCCCGGCGTCCTGTGAAAGCGATGTTCGGGGGAACGTGGTCAAGATTTGGTTAATGGCGCGGCAAAAAGGTTAACGCTGCCATCCTGCAACCTTGCACTGCCAAGATTGCCGCTTGTGCCGCTGATGGCGCGTGCCTATAGGCGCGCCCGACCGCATCGGCCTTTGCACCGCCCGTGGCGAGACCCGGCAAACGGGCCGCCGATCGACCGGGCAGCGCAGCAGGGAAGGCCCGTCGCAAAGGGATAGAGAACAGCCGATGGCATCTGCCGTGCATGACGACATCGACATCCTCGCCAAGGCCCAGCGCGCCCTGCCGCACGATTACACGCCCGGTGACGATGACGACTACATGTCGGACCAGCAGCTCAATTATTTCAGGGTCTTGCTTCTCGAATGGAGGCGTTCGGTGGTGGCCGCAGCCGAGGGCACGCTGCAAAGCCTGCAGGACGCGCCGATCCGCGAGCCCGACCTCAACGACCGTGCCTCAAGCGAGACCGATTGGGGTATCGAGCTGCGCACGCGCGACCGGCAGCGCAAGCTCGCTTCGAAGATCGACGCGGCGCTGCGACGGATCGATGCGGGCGAATATGGCTGGTGCGAAGTTACCGGAGAGCCCATCGGCATCAATCGCCTGATCGCCCGCCCTATCGCCACGATGACCGTGGAAGCGCAGGCCGCACATGAACGCCGCGAAAAGATTTCGCGCGACGACTGACCCGTAACGGGACGGTTTCATATCCGGGCGTGGAAATTAACCCGCAGTTAGGGCTTAGCATCCCAATCCGCTTGCCGCGCGAGACGGGTGTGGGCTAGCCTGATGGCATGGTTCACAATCTGTTGTAATCGCACCTAATCGGAAGGCATAACGTGGACGCGATGAGCAATGTCGATACCCGCCAGGTCGGCCGCGACAGCCTGTTTCTGCTGGCTGCCGTCAAGGTCGATGGCGCGGAAGAAGCGGGCCGGGTGAAGGTGCGCAACCTTTCGGCCGGCGGGATGATGGCCGAAGGCGACGTAAAGGTCGTGCGCGGTGCGCGGATCGCGGTGGAATTGCGCAATGTCGGCTGGGTCGACGGTACGGTGGCGTGGACGCAGGATAACCGCTTCGGCATCGCGTTTATCGACGAGATCGACCCGAAGCGCGCTCGCGCGCCGGTGGAAGGCTCGACAATCAACCCGCTCGGCGTCGCGGACCCTTCGCGCAACCGCAAGGTCTGACACCTCCTATCGGTTGAACCGCCACGCCGCACGGCCTATTCGCTCTCGCGATGGCCTCGCACCTTTTCACTCGTATCACCGGAGCCGCGCTGACAGCCGCGCTCTTGGCGAGCTGCGGGGCGCAGGATGACGGCACGCTCGACGTCGCGCTGATCGGCGATGCGGATTCGATCTACACCACCTCGCTGCGCCTGTCGGGCAGCGCCCAGCATCTGCGTGCGGCGACGCAGAGCGGGCTGGTCGGGCTGAACGCGGAAGGCGAGGTCGTCCCCGCCCTGGCCGAGACCTGGCTACCGGCGGATGACGGGTTGAGTTTCATCTTCCGCCTGCGCGCCGCGCCGTGGCCGAATGGCGAGCCGATGACGGCTCAAAGCGCGCGAGACGCGCTGGTGGAAGCGATCGACGGGCTGGAAGGCACGTCGCTTGGGCAGGATCTCGCGCCGATAGAAGAGGTGCGCGCTCTGGCCGGGCGCGTCGTCGAGGTGCGCCTGTCGACGCCCGAACCCTATCTCCTGCAACTGCTTGCGCAGCCCGAACTCGCGCTGCGCCGTGAGGAGGGCGGGACAGGGGCGATGCTGCTGAAACAGTCGGTGGAGGATGAGAGCATGGCCATGCTCGAATTCAAACCGCCCGATACGCGCGGCATGGCAATGGACGAGGACTGGCTCGACGACGTGCAGGAGGTTGCGCTCAGGGTAAGCGATGCGCGGCAGGCCATCGCGCTGTTCGACGACAATGCCGTGGAGCTGGTGCTCGGCGGCACGATAGGCGATTTCCCGATGGTGGAAACCGGCCCGCTTTCCACCGGCACGCTGCGCGTCGATACGGGGCTCGGCCTTTTCGGCCTGCGCGTGATGAACGCCGATGGCGTGCTGAGCGACGAGGCCGCGCGCGAAGGGCTGGCAATGGCACTCGACCGGGACGAGGTGATGCGCGTCTTCGGCC
Organism: Alteraurantiacibacter sp.; assembly: GCA_049646405.1. Classification (GTDB taxonomy): domain Bacteria; phylum Pseudomonadota; class Alphaproteobacteria; order Sphingomonadales; family Sphingomonadaceae; genus Alteraurantiacibacter. The sequence continues at coordinate 3,307 of JBARVT010000229.1, read as the reverse complement.
TCGGCGGCTGGCCGGTCAGCACGCGCCCCGTCAATCCCGGCCTGCCGAACGATCCCGGCCTCGTCGCCGAACGCTGGCAGGGCGAGGAACTTGAGGATTTGCGCGCCACCGCCGCCGCCCGGATCGCCGCCGCGCGCGAAGGTGGTGAAGGCCCGGTGCGCCTGTCGCTCGCCATGGCCGAGGGGCCGGGTTGGAATATCCTGTTCGATGAGCTTGCTGCGCAATACGCCACAGTCGGCGTCGAGCTGGTGCGTGCGCGCTCCTTGCGCGAAGCCGACCTCGCCATCGTCGACCGCATCGCTCGCTATCCCTCGCCGCGCTGGTATCTCGGCCAGTTCCGCTGCACGCTGGGGCGCGGGTTGTGCAGCGAAGCGGCGGACACTTTGGCAGCGCAGGCAATGACGCAGAGCGATCCGCAGGCCCGCGCCACGCTGATGGCGCAGGCCGAGGCCGAACTGACGCTGCAGAACATCTACATCCCCATCGGCCGTCCGCTGCGTTGGTCGCTCGCACGCGGTAATGTCGAGGGGTTTGCATCGAACGTCTACGCCTTCCATCCCTTGCCGCCGATGGCGACGCGCCCCAGATAGCAGGCATGACCGACGAGATACGCAGTCCCGTACCGATGCCGCCGCACACCGCGCATGACAATGCGACGCGCCCCGGTGCGATGGGCTTCGACCTGCCGGTGGGCAACGATGCGCAATCGATACGCCGCCGGATCGAGGCGATGGAGCGCATCCTGGAGCGCAGCTTCACGATCCCCGGCACCAACCGCCCCGTCGGCCTCGATTCGATCATCGGCCTGGTCCCCGTGGTGGGGGACATCATCGCGGCGGGCATGGGCGCCTATATCGTGTGGGAAGCGCGCAAACTCGGCCTGCCGAAATGGAAGCTGGCGCGCATGATCGGGAATATCGGCTTCGACACGGCAGTGGGTGCGGTTCCGGTGGTGGGCGATGTGTTCGACTTCCTGTTCCGCTCCAACACGAAGAACCTGAAGATCGTGAAGAAGCACCTCGACAAACACCATCCCGAAACGCGGGTGATCGAGCAGTAGTTTGCGCTGCAACCGCTTCCCGCTAAGACGGGAGGCATGAGCGACGTCACCTATTCGGGCTATCTCGATCTCGAGCGCATCCTGTCTGCGCAGCATCCTGCCTCGGATGCGCATGACGAGTTCCTGTTCATCATCGTCCATCAGGCGAGCGAGCTGTGGCTGAAGCTGTGCCTGCACGAGCTGGAGGCGGCGCGCGAGCTGGTGATTGCGGACGACCTCTCGCCCGCTTTCAAGATGCTCGCCCGCGTGGCGCAGGCGCAGCGGCAGCTGATTTCCAGCTGGGACGTGCTGGCGACGATGACACCGCACGATTATTCGCTGGTCCGCCCGCATCTGGGTCGTTCGAGCGGGTTCCAGTCGGCGCAGTACCGTTTCATGGAATTCATCCTTGGCGGCCGCAACCCCGACATGGTGACGATGCACGAAGCGACGCCTGAGGTGGCGGAGAAGCTGCGCACCGAACTCGCGCGCCCCAGCCTTTACGGCGAAGTGCTGCGCCTGCTGCGGCGGCGCGGCTTTACCATTCCCGATGGCGTGGTGCAGGGCGAATTCAACGGCCCGCACGAACCCATTGCCGCGGTTACTGCGGCGTGGGCCGAGGTTTATCGCGATCCGGCGAAATACTGGGATCTGTACGAGCTGGCCGAGAAGCTGGTCGACCTCGAATACCACTTCCAGCGCTGGCGTTTCGGGCATCTGAAAACGGTGGAGCGCGTCATCGGCTTCAAGCGCGGAACCGGCGGCACGGCGGGCATTCCCTATCTGGAAAGCGTGCTGAAGCTGGGGTTCTTCCCGGAACTGCTGGCGGTGAGGACGGAGTTGTGAGCCTGCACGAGGAGGCCGCCCGCTTCGACGCCGCCGATCCGCTCGCCGCTGCCCGCGAGCAGTTCCGCATCGCCGACGACATCTCCTATCTCGACGGCAACTCACTCGGCGCGCTGCCGAAGGCCACGCCGCAGCGCGTTGCCGAGGTGGTCGAGCAGGAATGGGGCGAAGGCCTCATTGCCAGCTGGAACACCGCCGAGTGGATCACCCTCCCGCAAAGGCTCGGCGCAAAGATCGCGCCACTTATCGGCGCGCAGGGGCACGAGGTCATCGCAGCGGACAGCGTATCGGTAAACCTGTTCAAGCTCGTCAGCGCGGCGTTGAAAATGCGGCCCGGCCGCAAGGTCGTGCTGAGCGAACCCGGCAATTTTCCGACCGATCTCTACATGGTGGAAGGCCTGCAATCGCAAGGCCTCGCCGAGCGGCGGCTGGCGGGGCGCAATGCGATCGAAGCGGCCCTGGGGGACGATGTCGCGCTGCTCATGCTCACCCATGTGCATTACAAGACCGGCGCGATGTTCGACATGGCGCAGTTGACGAAAGCCGCGCACGATGCTGGCGCGCTGGTGCTGTGGGACCTCTCGCATTCCGCCGGAGCGGTGCCGGTGGACCTAAACGGCGCAGGCGCGGACTTTGCCGTCGGCTGCGGCTATAAATACCTGAACGGCGGGCCCGGCGCACCCGCCTTCGCCTACGTCGCGCAGCGGCATCACGAGGCGCTCGAACAACCGCTCAGCGGCTGGATGGGGCATGCACAGCCCTTCGCATTTTCCGACGATTACGCGCCCGCACCCGGCGTCGATCGCCTGCTCTGCGGCACCCCGCCGATCCTCGGCATGAGCGCGCTGGAAGTAGGCGTGGACCTGATGGCGGGCATAGGCATGGAGGCGCTGGTCGCAAAGGCCCGCGCGCTGTCCGAATTCACGCGGGCAGCGATGGCCGAGCATGTCCCCGAACTCGCCTGCATCTCTCCCGACGACCCGGCGCAGCGTGGCAGCCAGCTATCGTGGCGGCACGAGCATGCCTACGCGCTGTGCCAGGCGCTGATCGCCCGCCGCATCACCGGAGATTTTCGCGCACCGGACGTGTTGCGCGTGGGATTCGCCCCCGCCTATGTCCGCTATGCCGATTGCGCGCGGCTCGTCACCGAGTTGCGCGACATTCTCGACACCGGCGAATGGCAGCGCCCAGAATATATGAAGCGCGGCGCTGTGACCTGAGCGTCAGCGCATCGCCCAGCCGTGACTCACCAGCATGGACTGGCCGGTGAGCGCATTGCTGTCGAAACCGGCGAGGAAGATCGCCACGTCGGCCACGTCCTGCACGGTGGTGAATTCCTTGTCGACCGTTCCGCCGAGCATGATCTCGTTGACCACGCGTTCTTCGGAAATGCCGAGGTCCTTCGCCTGTTCGGGTATCTGC
>JBARVT010000228.1:0-6257 GCA_049646405.1 Alteraurantiacibacter sp. | reverse complement strand
TGCGCGGCTAGGCGGCGCGCAGCCTCGGCTTGCTCCAGCTCCACGTCGCGCTTTAGGTCGCGATTGGCCTGCTCCGCCTCCATCGCGCGACCCTTCCAGCCCCGAACCTCGAATGGCCAGACTTTGAAGCCCTCGATCCGCACGGTCTGCACGGTGAATGCCGCCACCAGGGCGAGATAGGCGAACGCGGCCAGCCCCATCGCAAGCCCGCTCAACGGGAATTTCGCGGCGGCGCGCGCCTGCCATGCCGGGATCATGCCGCACCTGCTCTCGCGCAGACGGCTTTCAACACCGGGCGGATATCGATCTGCCGCGCGCTGCTCCAAATCGGTGTGGCCCGCGCGCCCTGATCGACGCGGTCGTACACCAGCACGAAGCCGTCGCTCGTCCACACTTCGTCGAAGAACAGCGCCCGTTCGGCCTTGCGCCTTCCGATGATCTCACGCGGCATGCACCAGTTCAGGAAGTCGCGGTGGGCTTTGGCGCTATCGCCGCGCAGCCAGCTTGTCACCCAATCGGCGCGGCCGATCGCTCCGGTGTTCCAGTGGAACGACAGCGCCGCTCCCAGCTGGGCTTCGGTCAGTTCGCGCCCGGCAAACGCCTTCAGCACTGGTGGCAGATAGGTGTCGCGCAGCAGCCATTCGTAAACTTCAAGGCAGCGCGCGATGCTGGACGGATTCTTGCGGTATCGCGGATAGACCTCGTGGCCGCTCGCATCTGTTACACCAATACCCCAGGTCCAGCGGCCCACGCTGTCCTTGTACGCTTCGCACACGATTGCTTCGTGCTCGATTATTTCGAGCATGATGCGCGATGTCAGGGGTGAAGGCTTCTCCATCCCGAGTGTAGTGGCTGCAAAGCGCCGCCTAAAATATGACCGCCACGGCGGTCAGGAAGTGGTCAGCGGGGGAGGTTGCCCGATTCGTCCAGGGCGAACTCTATTTGCGAACTCATCGTCTTTTCGCCGCGGTCCGGCAAGTCCGCTTCTCTGGCGAACAGTTTTTGCAGGCCGGTCTCGGTGATCCCCAGCTTGCAGGCGATGCGGGGATTGCTCAGGCCCTGACCCCGATAGAAAAGCGCGCGCTCGCGCCGCGCCAGCGGCACGCGGATGGTCGCCGGGGCCAGCGCCAGGCTCAGTTTCTCGCAGGCAGCCGCGCCGATCGCGTCGACAAGGTCACTCCCCTCGCGGCATTTGTACGGCACGTAGACGCGCGTTCCACCCAGTTCCTGGCACAGGCGGACGAAGGCCTCCTCGCCCAGAATCTGCAGCAGGTGCCGCGAAAGGTGATGTTCGGGCTTCACTTGCGCTCATGGCCGTACTGCACCGCGCGCGCAGCATCGCTCTTGTTGCGTTCTTCCAGAACGGTCACCAGCACGCCGCCTCGAATGGCGTAAAGCAGGCCGTCCACCTTGATCACATGGTTCTCGCTGCCGATCGAAATGGCAGCGGTGTGCGATCTCTTGAGCGAAGCGGCCAAGGCATCGCGTATCGGCTCGAAATCAAAACCGCCGGCCCGCTCGAGGAACCGCACAAGGGCATGGTCGGAAATGCGCGGGCCGCTCATGACGCGCGCCCATCGTCTGCGATGGCCAGCGGCATCTCGCAGAACCCGCACTCGGCCATCGATCGGCCGACATACCAGTTGGCATGGCCGCAGCTCGGGCAGCGGTTCATTTCGCCAGGACGATACACCGCATGGTATCCGCGCGTCGCAGCCTCTGCCGGCTTCATTCTTATTGCGACGCCCATCAACGCCTCCTCTTTCCGATGGCGCGATCGCGCCAGTTCATCAGCGCGCCCGAAAGGCCCATGGTCGATCTCGCCTTGATGCCACCCAGCACGATCTCCACGCCGACGCTGCTTTCGCGGACGGTCGCGCCAATTTCGCGCAGGCGGTGTGTGACGGTGGCCGTCACGTCGCGCTGGTTCTTCAGCCAGTTTTCGTATGGCTTCCCGAAATAGCTTTTCGGCATCGCGCCGCGCAGCCGGGCGAAGGGGGCCAGGCACTGGTTGGAAACGAAGACGATATGGCTCTGCAGCTCGCTGTCGCGTGCCTTCGCCCGCGCCATCGCGCGCTCCTGGAACTTGGTCGCCATCAGACGGTCTCCCCGCTCGGCGCGTGCTCGCGCAGAACCTTGCCCAGGGCATCGGCCAGGCGGGTGTAATACTCGATCAACGCGGCGCCTTCACGCTGTCTCGGCTCCGCGCCGGTCAGCCGGAACGCAGCCGTCTCCAGCGTCCAGCGGTCATCCGCCACACCTGCCGCTTTCAGCTTGGCGAGGATCGCCATGCACAGCGCCTCGCGCAGTCTCAGCGGCGACAACGCCCCGCCGTCGCCCTCGCGCTGCCGCCAACCGGCGCGCTCGGCCATCGCCTTCAGCGCCTCGATAAGCCGGTATCCGTGTGACTGCCTTGCCCAGACGAGCCGATCGCATCCCAGCTGCCGCTTGGCGAAGGCTTCCAGTGCCTGGTCGGACGGGTTCTGAACCACGCCCAGCTGGTGAAGCGAGATCCACATGGCCCGCGCCTTCAACGCCACCGGATGCGTCGCTGTCCTCGTCTTGCGTTTCGCCGGAACCGGGCGGAAACCCTGCCGCCTGAATCGGCCGATCACCTTTTCGAGCTGTGCCTCGGAACAGTCTCCCGCGCTCGTCCGGCCGGTCTCCTCGAACACGATCTGGCGATAATCGTCGTCGGTCAGCTGCAGCTGTTTCTTGGCGATATGCACCTTGGCCAGCATCGATCGGCGATGCTGGTCCGAACGGTCGAATTGCGCCAGGCGCGTTTGGGTCGCGGGCATTAGGCTGCCTCCTTCGTGGGGGTGAACTGGTCGCAAAGGTCGCGAAACCGGGCGTCGTGGCGGCGCAGACGCGGCGCGACGGTCCGGTAAAGATATCCGATGGTGGCATGATCGCGATTGCCCAGCCATGCGCCGATCTCGACAAAGGTGATTTCGCCGTCGTTCACGGTCTTCGCGATCCATGTGAACAATGCGCGGGCCGGGATGTCTTCGCGTCGGGTGCTTGCGAGATCGACGACGCTTACGCGCATCTCGCGGCACACGAAGACGCCGATCCCGTCGAGGAGGGGCTGGTGCTGCATCTCAGCCTCCCGCCAGCACGCGCATGGCGATCGCGCAAATACAGCTGAACGCCATGATGCCGGCGGCACCGTGGAGCAGGTCGATGCGCACCGCGCCCGCGCCTTCCATCCGCTCGAACTCGGCCGCATCGCGCAAGATTTGGCGCAGCCACCGCGTCACGATGTCACCTCGGGCAGGCGTTCCGCCACGCCGCTCTTCGCCAGCACCTCGTTCCAGTGTGCGCGGACGCGCTTCTCGCGGGCGATCATGTGGCCGTTCCCGGTAACTGTGGTATGCCACCCGCACCGGCACACCGCCAACGATCCTCCGCCCGGCGCGGTCTGGTTGGAAACGATATGCAACGATATTGGCATGCAGTCGGCGCAGAGCGCGCTGCCGGGCAGGCAATCCGGCACCACGTCGGGCGACTTGCAGTGATGGCAGAGCCGGGCGCTCATCATGCACCTGCCCGCGTGGACAGCTGCGCCCACGCATCCTGAATATGCTTCTCGGCCAACTCCGATCGCTCGGCGATCGCGATCATCTTGGACAGCTCGAGCACGAATGTCGCGCCGCGCAGCCCGCCCGGCTTGCGCGCGATCGTGTGGAGCAGCGCGCAGACTTTCGCGTCGCGCACGTCCCACGCATCCAGCAAGGCCTCGATATCGGCGTTCAGCGGGGTCGAACGCACCATTTTCATTGCCTGCCGACTGAACATCTGCGCGTATTCGGCGGACCGGCTGCCACCCTCCAGGCGCTGCAGGATGGATTCGTTGCCCAGCAGCGCGATGCCCAGCCCGGTCGCATCGTGCCAGCTGCGCGCTTCCTCCAGCGCCTTCACCGTCAGATGCTGCGCTTCGTCCAGTATCAGCAGCGGGCTGCCCATGCCTTCCACCAGCTTCTGAATTCGGAAGGTCAGCGTCTGCATTGATCCGGTATTGTTGATCGATCCCAGCGCCCACAGCACACGGTGCTGCAGATTGTGCGTGCCCGCGCAGCTGGGCGAGCAGACCACGTGGAAGACATTCGAATTGCAGGCCTTGAAATGCTTGGCGGTCGTCGTCTTGCCCAGCCCAGCCCCCAACGCCGCCGTCACGATGCGCCCGCGCTGCGCCCACTTCAGCAGGTACACCAGCTGGTCGCTGGTTTCGGTTGGATAGTAACCGGGAATTTCGGGCGCTTCGACGCGCAGTGCCGCCTGCGACGCCAGCGTCTGGCGATACCGGAAAACCGCATCGGCAATCCGCGCAAGGTCGCCCTTGTACGTCTTGCCGCCGAACTGGCTCAGCGTGCCGGTCGGGATCTGGACGCTGCGCGACAGCTGCGTCCAGCTCTGCCCGGTCGCCTCCTTGTGCTCGACGAGCCAGCCATGCTGCTCCTCGATGTCGATGGGCTGGTTCTTGGGGTCGTTCATGCTACAATCTCTCCGGTTCGTTCAGGGCCATGGCGCGCGACGGGCTTCTCACTTCCCTGTCGCGCGCCGCTTCAATCGTCCTCGCCGCCGACCAGTCGCAGCGCCGAAAACACACTGTTGGTGGCCGGTCGGGCCTCGGTTTCTCTCTCGGTTTCGGTCAACGGCTTCAGTGCCGCCGCAGTCTGGCCGCGATGTCGCACGGGGCGGATCACGCTTGGTGCGGGAAGGCTCGGCTTCGCCGCGTCCGGCAGCAAGGCCGCCACCTCCTCGGCGCGCAGGAGGTCTTCGGCCTCCACACCGTCGCGCACGGTCTTGCGATAAGATTTCAGGCGCTTCGCCGTATCGCGCGCCCCGGCAACGTCGTCGAACCCGCTATCGGCGATCACCGCCGCGCTGGTCAGATATGCCCCATCCTGCGCATAAAGGTGCACTTCCTCGTGCAGGTTCTCGGGGTCGAATCTCACGGTGACGCGCTCGCCCGCATGACGGCCGCATTCGGGCGACCAGTACCGGTTTCCGTACAGCTCGATCTCGCCCGTCTGCCGATTGACGGTCTTCTGGTCGGCGGCGAGCAGCGCCATGCGCAGCTGCTCGGGGCTGGCCTTGCCTATCGGCGCGGCGGCATAGCTTTCGGCAAAAACCTGGTCGAAACTGCGCCCGGCATAGTTGCGGCCGCGACGGCCGGTCCGCGCGTTATGCGCGGCGATCCCATTTTCGACATGCGCGCGGAACTCGTCCCATCCGATGGCGCGGCTGCCGTAATTCTCCGGCTTCGCGGTCGGGTTGTTACCGGTGTAGGCACCCTCCATCGCCGGGTGCTTGGCGATGGTGTCGCACAGGTCGCGGAACGCGCGCTCGATTGGCTTCGACTGCCCGCGATAGGGAAGTGCCCAGTGAACCTCGATCCCCAGCCCGACCAGCAGCCCGGTCGGCTCCTCGTCGCGCACCTTGAAGCGGAACCGCGTCCGCGTGCCGCCGGTGATCCACTTGCTGGCAAAGCCCCTGCCGTTGTCCAGCGTGCAGGCCTTGGGAATGCCGAACTCGCGGAACAGATCGGCAAAGGCGAGCCGCGCGGTCGCGCTGCATTCCGTCTCGGCCACGCGCCAGGCGACAATCTTGCTCGAATGAATGTCCTGTATCGCCACCATGGTCGGGCGGATCGGCTTGCCCGTCGTCGGGGAAGTCACGAACACGTCAAACCGGTGCCCGTCGATATTCACATGTTCCAGCGCATGCAGGTGCACCACCGTTCGCCGCTGGGCGGGAATCGACCGGCGCAGCGCCTCTTCGCCTTCACGCTTCAGCATGATGATGCGCGGATCGACTTCGGCTTCCAGCTTGCGCCGCATCGTCCTCTCGGAAGGCATTGAGAGGCCTCTTTCCGCCGCGTAAGACTGCGCCCGGTGAAAACAGCTTGTCAGCGTCGGCGCGGACGGGCGCAGGAAATCGCTCTTGAACACGCGCCACACGCCGGGATCGATATCGATCGCGCTGCCACCGCCCTTCCGGCGCGGGGCCAGCGCGGGCAACCGGTCCTGCGGGGCCAGTCCGTCGACCAAGCGCAGCCAGTTCCACAGCGTCGATTTGCCCACCCCTTTTGCTGAACAGATCTCCGCGATCGCCGCCGTCCGCGTCATCCCGGCCTTGGTCAGCACGTCCAGCTCTGTGACTATAGCAAGGCGGCGCTCGGCTTCGCGGCGTACCTTGGCCGGCTGCTTTTCCAGCCAGCGCCAGTCGGCAGCCGCCGCCCCGTCACCGCC
>JBARVT010000227.1:0-9585 GCA_049646405.1 Alteraurantiacibacter sp. | reverse complement strand
GGACAGCTGTATTGCTCCTGTTCCACGATCACGAATGGGAGAGAGCCATACTCGCACATGCCCTGAAGAGTAACGCATTCTATGTTGGCGCGCAGGGAGGCGAGAACGCACGCATGGCGCGCTTTTTCTCGCTCACATCAAACGGAATTTGCGAGACGGATATTGCGCGTGTCCGGAGCCCCATAGGACTGATACCCGGCTGCAAATTACCTTCGTCGCTGGCGCTTTCGGCGCTGGCTGAAATAGTGGGTGAATATGAGCACATGCGTGCCAAAACTTGATCCAAGTATTGGTATTATCCTGCTCGCGGCAGGTCGAGGCAGGCGTTATGGCCGTGACAAATTGCAGGAAATCTACCGCGGTCGGCCCTTATGGACCTGGGCAGCCAAGGCGGCCGACGAAGCAGGTTTCGTCAAGAGATATCTCGTGCGTAGAGAGCATTCTTCGGTTGGCAATAGAGCCGGGTGGCAGGACATCATCAATCCCGATGCGGATGAGGGCATGGGCACCTCGATCGCCGCTGGAGTTGACGCTGGACAATCCTGTTCGCGTCTTGTCGTGACGCTTGCTGATATGCCGCTCGTAGAGCCTGAACATCTCGTCAGGCTCGCTCTTGGAAGCGGGACTGTATTCACCCGCTACACAAACGGAAATTCAGGCAGCCCAGCCGCATTCCCTTCATCCGCCTTTTGCGATCTACGCAGTCTTTCAGGAGAAGCTGGTGCCAGATGCCTGTCGCTTGCCGGAGTCTCCGCAATCGAGCCCTGCAACAATGCATCCTTAAGCGACGTCGACACAGAAGCAGACCTGATCAGTCTCTCGTCCTGAATTATGTCGGTAGAGCGAAGGGGTACATTTTTCGAAACAGAAGCTTAAAGACTTCGCGTGTTTGCGTCAGTCTAGATCAAGGCTTGCCTCGCATGTTAAGAACTGGGCCCCGAAGCCCCATCCGCGCTCATTGGAAGGAACGGCAGTATTCGGGACAAAGTGACGGTGGCCATGATGTCCGACAACAGGGCGCAAACCAGTCAATCGTTCCAACCCTTGACCCCCACCCAAAATCAAACTAAATGCGCGCCATCCAAGGGGCGGCTCCGGCTGCGCCTGGCCAGATAGAGCTGAACATTGGCGGCGTTGTCCCGGGCCCCTCGCCGTGATGGCGGAGGGCCTCTTTCTATTGGAACCGAAGGGTTCGGGGCAGTCGTCAAAGTAACCCGGTGCTTGTCTCTTCACGAGAGGCGTGGGTGGAGAGATTCGAGCTCGCCGAGGCGCGGCCCTGCTTGCCAGCGGGGCAAGCATGCAGGCGCATCGCCTGCCATGCGCGTCGCGGCGGCCCTTTCTCCATTTGCATGTCTCTCCTTTCGGGGGCAGGTGCCATCCACGGGTGTGGGGCTGCTCGTCCCTCTCCCGTTCGTCCTGAGGAGGACGAAGCTGCAGGTTGAGGACGTCTCGAAGGATGTCCGCCGACCCGCGATGCTTCGAGACGGGGTTCAGGCTCCGCCTTCCCCCTCCTCAGCACGAACGGAAGGGGATGGGCGCTCCCCGCGACGACCCGCAAACCAAGGTGAAGTAACTCAAGATGCCGACTATCAACCAGCTTGTGCGGAAGCCCCGCCAGCCGATCGTGAAGAAGAGCAAGTCTGCCGCGATGCAGTCCGCTCCGCAGAAGCGCGGCGTGTGCACCCGCGTCTACACGACGACCCCGAAGAAGCCGAACTCGGCGCTGCGCAAGGTCGCCAAGATCCGCCTGACCAACCAGCGCGAGATCATCGCCTACATCCCGGGCGAGGGCCATAATCTGCAGGAACACTCCGTGGTGCTGATCCGCGGCGGCCGTGTGCGCGACCTTCCCGGCGTGCGCTATCACGTGCTGCGCGGCGTGCTCGACACGCAGGGCGTGAAGGACCGCAGGCAGTCCCGTTCGAAGTACGGCGCGAAACGCCCGAAGTAAGGTTTCAGACGCGGCGGCGGCACGCTCCCCCACCCGGTTACCTCGAAGGTATTCTGTTGGGTGGCCGGGTGGGGGAGCGGGCCGGTGCCGCAAGGCGGGCGCGGACGCGCACGCCGCATTCCGAAGGAATTCAAAATGTCACGTCGTCGTCGTCCCGAGAAGCGGGAAATCCTGCCCGATCCCAAGTTCAAGGATCAGGTGCTGTCGAAATTCATGAACAACCTCATGCTGGACGGCAAGAAGGCCGTTGCAGAAGGCATCGTCTACACCGCGCTCGACACGGTGGAATCCAAGGCGAAGACCGATCCGATCGCGCTGTTCCACGATGCGCTGAACAACATCAAGCCGGCCGTCGAAGTGCGTTCGCGCCGCGTCGGTGGTGCGACTTACCAGGTGCCGGTCGAGGTGCGCCCGGAACGCGCCCAGGCGCTCGCCATCCGCTGGCTGATCTCGGCCGCGCGTGGCCGCGCCGAAACCACCATGAGCGCGCGCCTCTCGGCAGAACTGATGGATGCGGCCAACAATCGCGGCAATGCCGTGAAGAAGCGCGAGGACACGCACCGCATGGCGGACGCGAACCGCGCCTTCTCGCATTACCGCTGGTAAGGCGTTTCGCTTGCGGGCCGGGGTGCTGCGCTCCGGCCTTCAAGCTGTCACATCTATGACTATATGGGGCGCGAGCTTCTCCTCCGCCCTGCAAACCCGTTAGGAATTATCATGGCCCGCGAATATCCGCTGGAGCGCTATCGCAATATCGGCATCATGGCGCATATCGATGCCGGCAAGACCACTACGACCGAACGCATCCTCTACTACACCGGCAAATCCTACAAGATCGGCGAAGTGCACGATGGCGCCGCGACGATGGACTGGATGGAGCAGGAGCAGGAGCGCGGGATCACCATCACGTCTGCCGCGACGACGACGTTCTGGACGGCCGAAGATCCGACGATGGACGTCATGTCCTCGCCCGATGATCTGCGCGCCGACCAGCCCAAGCACCGCATCAATATCATCGACACCCCCGGCCACGTCGATTTCACCATCGAAGTCGAACGCAGCCTGCGCGTGCTCGATGGCGCGGTCGCCGTGTTCGACGGTGTCGCGGGTGTGGAACCGCAATCCGAAACCGTCTGGCGCCAGGCCGACAAGTACGGCGTCCCGCGGATGTGCTTCATCAACAAGCTGGACCGCACCGGGGCCGATTTCTACTACTGCGTGGACTCGATCGTCGAACGCCTCGGCGCGACACCGCTGGTGCTGTATCTCCCGATTGGTGCGGAAAGCGACTTGCAGGGCGTCGTCGATCTCGTCGGCAATCGTGCCATCATCTGGGAATCGGAAGGTCTCGGCGCGAGCTACAATCACGGCCCGATCCCCGATGACATGGCCGAAAAGGCCGCCGAATATCGCGAGCAGCTGATCGAAACCATTGTCGAGCAGGACGACGATGTCATGGAGGCCTATCTCGAAGGCAACGTTCCCGATGTCGCCACGCTCAAGCGCCTGATCCGCAAAGGCACCATGGCGCGCGATTTCGTGCCGGTCCTGTGTGGCTCCGCGTTCAAGAACAAGGGCGTGCAGCCGCTCCTCGACGCGGTCGTCGACTACATGCCGAGCCCGCTCGACGTGCCGGCGATCAAGGGCGTGCTGCCCGACAGCGACAAGGAAGAGACCCGTCCGTCTTCCGACGACGAGCCGTTTGCTGCGCTGGCGTTCAAGATCATGAACGACCCGTTCGTCGGCTCGCTCACCTTTACGCGCATCTATTCGGGCAAGCTCGCCAAGGGCTCCGTCCTGAACAGCGTGAAGGACAAGCGCGAGAAGATCGGCCGCATGCTGCTCATGCACTCGAACAACCGCGAGGATATCGAGGAAGCGTTCGCGGGCGACATCGTCGCGCTGGCCGGCATGAAGGAAACGACTACCGGCGACACGCTGTGCGATCCGTCCAAGCCGATCATCCTGGAACGGATGGAATTCCCCGAACCGGTTATCGAACTGTCGGTGGAGCCCAAGACCAAGGCTGACCAGGAGAAGATGGGTGTCGCGCTCAACCGCCTGGCTGCCGAGGATCCGTCCTTCCGTGTTACCACCGATCACGAATCGGGCCAGACGATCATCAAGGGCATGGGTGAGCTTCACCTCGATATCCTCGTCGATCGCATGAAGCGCGAGTTCAAGGTGGAGGCTAACGTCGGCGCGCCGCAGGTCGCCTATCGCGAATATCTCGGCCGTCCGGTGGACATCGATTACACCCACAAGAAGCAGTCGGGCGGCTCCGGCCAGTTCGGCCGCGTCAAGGTCAAGGTCACCCCGGGTGAGCGCGGTCAGGGCTTCGTGTTCGAGGACGAGATCAAGGGCGGTAACATTCCGAAGGAATATATCCCCGCGATCGAAAAGGGCTTCCGCGAGCAGGCCGCGAGCGGCCACCTCGTCGGCTTTCCGATTATCGACTTCACCGTCAACCTGTATGACGGCGCGTATCACGACGTCGATTCGAGCGCGATCGCATTCGAAATCGCCGCTCGCGGTGCGATGCGCGAAGTGGCGGAAAAGTCCGGCATCAAGCTGCTCGAGCCGATCATGAAGGTCGAGGTCGTAACGCCCGAGGATTACCTCGGCGACGTCATCGGCGACCTCAACAGCCGTCGTGGCCAGATTCAGGGCACCGACGCGCGCGGCAACGCGCAGGCTGTCGAGGCCAATGTGCCGCTCGCCAACATGTTCGGTTACGTGAACGAATTGCGGTCCTTCACCCAGGGCCGTGCGCAGTACTCCATGCAGTTCAGCCACTATGACGAAGTGCCGGCGAACGTCGCGCAGGAGGTCAAGGAGAAGCTTGCCTAAGGCAGGCGATGCAGCTAGGGGCGGCGCCTGTTTCGGCGGGTGCCGACTCTCTCCCCGCAGAGATTCAATACAGACAGAGGTTATTTGAAAAATGGCTAAGGAAAAATTCGAGCGCAATAAGCCGCACGTCAACGTCGGCACCATCGGTCACGTCGACCACGGCAAGACCACGCTGACTGCGGCGATCACCAAGGTGCAGGACGCGCCGGTGGACTTCTCGAACATCGACAAGGCGCCCGAAGAGCGTGAGCGCGGCATCACCATTTCGACCGCCCACGTCGAATACGAAACCGACGCGCGCCACTACGCCCACGTCGATTGCCCGGGCCACGCCGACTATGTGAAGAACATGATCACCGGTGCTGCCCAGATGGACGGCGCAATCCTGGTTGTAAACGCCGCCGACGGCCCGATGCCGCAGACGCGCGAGCACATCCTGCTTGCTCGCCAGGTCGGTGTGCCGCAGCTGGTCGTGTACCTGAACAAGGTCGACCAGGTCGACGACGAGGAAATTCTCGAACTGGTCGAACTGGAAGTGCGTGAGCTCCTCTCCAGCTACGATTTCGACGGTGACAACATTCCGATCATCAAGGGATCGGCGCTGGCCGCACTTGAAGGTCGCGATCCGGAAATCGGCGAAAACTCGATCAAGGAACTGATGAAGGCCGTGGACGAGTACATCCCGACCCCGGAACGTCCGGTCGACCAGGCCTTCCTGATGCCGATCGAAGACGTGTTCTCGATCTCGGGTCGCGGTACGGTTGTGACCGGCCGTGTGGAAACCGGTATCGTGAACGTTGGTGACGAAGTCGAAATCGTCGGCATCAAGGACACCAGCAAGACGACCGTTACCGGCGTCGAAATGTTCCGCAAGCTGCTCGATCGGGGTGAAGCCGGCGATAATATCGGTGCCCTGATCCGCGGCGTGGGCCGTGAAGAAGTGGAGCGCGGACAGGTTCTCGCAAAGCCTGGTTCGGTTACGCCGCACACCGATTTCGAAGCCGAAGTTTACGTTCTGTCGAAGGACGAAGGCGGCCGTCACACGCCGTTCTTCGCCAACTACCGTCCTCAGTTCTACTTCCGCACGACCGACGTGACGGGCGAAGTGGTCCTGCCGGAAGGCACGGAAATGGTCATGCCGGGCGACAACGTCTCTATCGGCGTGACGCTCATCGCCCCGATCGCGATGGACGAAGGCTTGCGCTTTGCCATCCGTGAAGGCGGCCGCACCGTCGGTTCGGGCGTGGTTTCGAAGATCACCAAGTAAATTGGGGGCGCTGCGAAGCGCTTACCTGATTAAAGCGGCCCGGTGCTCCCAGCGAGCATCGGGCCCTTTCATATGAAGGCATCCTTCCTGTCGCACGCCTCGTCGTGCTTCAGATGGAATTCCCGAGAAATGACGCATTTCGGGGGTTGCCAGTCATGGTACTCCTCCGTATATGCGCCGCCACAGGGTGAGATTCGTCTCTCCCGCAACGAATTTTCAGAAGGCCGCCCGTTCCGGGAAACCGGGCATAGCGGGGCGGGCCTTTTTGTTATGGGTTTGTGCCTCGCGGCAAAGGCTCCTTGGCTCTTTCGCATCGGTAGTTGGAATTATGGACGCACAGAATATTCGCATTCGCCTTAAGGCCTTCGATCACCGCGTGCTTGATCAGGCGACTGGCGAGATCGCGGACACTGCGAAGCGCACCGGCGCTCTAATTCGTGGTCCGATTCCCCTTCCGACGCGCATCGAGAAGTTCACCGTGAACCGCGGCCCGCACATCGACAAGAAGTCGCGCGAGCAGTTCGAGGTGCGCACCTACAAGCGGCTGCTCGACATTGTGCAGCCCAACGCACAGACGGTCGAGGCGCTGAGCAAGCTTGACTTGGCCGCTGGCGTGAATGTCGAGATCAAGCTGGCCTAAGCCGCACTCGACCGGTCCTTTCGGCGGACCCTAAATGCCGGAGAGAATTCGGGGCTCCGTATGGCCCCGCCGGATCGCAAGAGCCGGTACAACATCGGGATACCGCCGGGCCTTCCTTCGGGAAAAATGGCTCGGGCCTGCGTCCTCCGTTCCGCTCTCGCAGCCATCGCGGCTGCAAGAGCATTTCAGCCCGGACGGGGCGACGCATCGACAAACGGGCTGGGCACGCACCACGGGGATGGTCCCTGCGGTGCCTCTGTAAGGAGTTTGGTCATGCGCACAGGCGTGATCGCAAAGAAAGTCGGGATGACCCGCCTGTTCCAGGAGGACGGACGTCACGTTCCCGTGACCGTCCTGTCGCTGGAAGGGTGTCAGGTCACCGGTAACCGCACTGCCGACCGTGACGGATATTTCTCTGTCCAGCTCGGCGCGGGCGATGCGAAACACAAGAACGTCAACAAGCCGCAGCGCGAAGCCTTCGCGAAAGCGGAAGTTGGCCTGAAGCAGAAGGTTGCCGAATTCCGTGTCGAGAACGAGGAAGGTCTCCTTCCTGTCGGCGCGACGATTACGGCGGACCACTTCGTCGCTGGTCAGATGGTCGACGTGACGGGTCACACGGTCGGCAAGGGCTTTGCCGGCGCCATGAAGCGCTGGGGCTTCGGCGGCCTGCGCGCCACGCACGGCGTTTCGATCAGTCACCGTTCGCACGGTTCGACGGGTAACCGCCAGGATCCGGGCAAGGTCTTCAAGAACAAGAAGATGGCCGGCCACATGGGCGATCGCCAGCGCACCCAGCAGAACCTGGAAATCGTGCGCACCGATGCCGATCGCGGCCTCATCTTCGTCAAGGGTTCCGTCCCGGGTTCGAAGAATGGCTGGCTGCTGGTGAAGGACGCGGTGAAGGTCGCTCTTCCCGATGGCGTTCCGTTCCCCGGCGCGATGCGCCGCAACGCCGATGAAACCGCCTCCGATGATGCGGCGCCCGGCCTTGTCGAAAGCGCGGCCGAGCACGAAGTGAACCCCGAAGTCGATGTCGAGACCCAGAAGAAACTGGCGGCTCAGCAGGACGCGGGCGCTGGCACCGAAAGCGGCACTCCGCCGGCCGACGATGCCAACACCAAGAACGAGGAAGGCTGATCGCCATGAAGGTGAAGGTCCAGAAAATCGACGGCAAGGCGTCCGGCGACATCGATCTGAACGACGATGTCTTCGGCGTGGAGCCGCGCGCAGATATCCTGCACCGCGTCGTGACGTGGCAGCTTGAAAACCGTCGCGCCACCGCGCGCCCGACGCGCGAGCGTTCCGATGTTGCCCGCACGGGCAAGAAGTGGGGCAAGCAAAAGGGTTCGGGCGGCGCTCGCCACGGCGACCGCGGTGCCCCGATCTTCATCGGCGGCGGCAAGGCGCACGGCGCGCGCAAGCGCGATTTCGAGCAGTCGCTCAACAAAAAGATCCGCGCGCTCGGCCTGAAGATGGCGCTTTCGAGCAAGGCGAAAGACGGCCTCGTCGTCGTCGATAGCCTCGAGATGAAGGAAGCAAAGACCCAGGCGCTTAAGGGCCACTTCGACAAGAATGGCTGGAACGGCAAGGTGCTGGTGATCGGCGGCGAGAATGTCGACGATGGCTTCACCAAGTCGGCGCGCAACCTGCCGGGCGTCAACGTTCTGCCCGCCATGGGTGCGAACGTCTACGACATCCTCAATCACGACACGCTCGTCCTCACCAAGGACGCGGTCGAAAAGCTGGAGGCGCGGTTCAATGGCTAAGAAGCAGGAAACCGATGCGCGTCACTACGACGTGATCCTTGCCCCGCACATCACCGAAAAGGCGACGTTGCTGAGCGAAAACAACGCCGTTGTCTTCAAGGTGGCGAACGATTCGACGAAGCCGCAGATAAAGGCTGCGGTCGAGGCGCTGTTCGACGTGAAGGTGACGGGCGTGAACACAATCGTGACCAAGGGCAAGTCCAAGCGGTGGAAGGGCAAGCCCTACAAGCGGTCCGACAGCAAGAAAGCGATCGTGACGCTGGCCGACGGCCAGTCGATCGACATCACGGAAGGCGTGGGCTGATCCGATGGCACTGAAGAATTACAAACCGACTAGCCCGGCGCGCCGCGGCCTCGTCCTGGTCGACAAGACCGGCCTCCACAAGGGTGGCCCGGTCAAGTCTTTGTCCAAGGGCATGACCAAGAGCGGTGGCCGGAACAACAAAGGCCACATCACTTCGCGTGGTATTGGTGGCGGTAACAAGCAGAAGTACCGCTTCATCGACTTCAAGCGTCGCAAGTGGGGCATGGAAGCTACAGTCGAGCGGATCGAATACGATCCCAACCGCACGGCCTTCATCGCGCTGATCCAGTATACCGACGACGAGCAGCGCTATATCCTTGCGCCGCAGCGCCTGACCGTGGGCGACAAGATCGTCTCGGGCACCAAGGTCGACGTGAAGCCCGGCAACGCGATGCCGTTCCAGGGCATGCCGATCGGCACGATCGTCCACAATATCGAGCTGAAGCCCGGCAAGGGCGGCCAGATCGCGCGCGCCGCCGGCACCTACGCGCAGTTCGTCGGCCGCGATGGCGGCTACGCGCAGATCCGGCTCTCCTCCGGCGAGCTTCGCCTCGTCCGGCAGGAATGCATGGCGACGGTGGGCGCGGTGTCGAACCCCGACAACTCGAACCAGAACATCGGCAAGGCGGGTCGCAACCGGCACAAGGGCATCCGCCCGTCGGTCCGCGGCGTGGTCATGAACCCGATCGACCACCCGCATGGCGGCGGCGAGGGCCGCACCTCGGGCGGCCGCCATCCGGTCACGCCGTGGGGCAAGCCCACCAAGGGAGCGCGCACGCGTTCGAACAAAGCGTCGGACAAGTACAT
>JBARVT010000226.1:0-11257 GCA_049646405.1 Alteraurantiacibacter sp. | reverse complement strand
CCGCCGAACAACCAGTCCGCACCGTTATCGCCATACAGCGCATCGTCGCCCCCGCGACCGAACAGCGCATCCTCGCCATTGCCGCCAAGCAGGATGTCGTTGCCGTCATTGCCTTCGAGCGCGTCCTTGCCGTTCCCGCCCGCAATCGTGCGCGTGCCGAGGTTGAAGCGAGCCAGCACCGGATCGTGATCCGAAACAAATCCGCCCGTCGGGATGTTGACATGCACCACGTCCACCGCCGCGCCGGAGGCAAGGTTGCCGGTGGCGAGGATGTGGTCGAGCTGCTGGGCGTTGCCCTGGAACAGCACCGAATACCTCTCTTCCGGCGCGAGGAAGTAGGTAAGGTTGGTGAGGACGGTGTTCGATCCGTTGCTCTCCATGCCGCCCGCATAGTCCAGCTCGCCGGTCAGCACCTGCATGGGTTCCTCGAACTGAAATTCGTTGAAATCCCCCGCAACCGCGATGTTGGCATTCGGATCGAGCGCCAGCAGCGCGTCGATATAGGCGTTGACCGCCGCCGCTTGCGCCGCGCGCGCCAGCGCCCCGGCATTGGCGGGCGGCTGATTGGCGCTGAAGATATTGTCGGAACCGATTTTCGAGGTGAAATGATTGCCGATAACCGTCAGCTCCTCTCCGTTAAAGGCGAAGGTGCCGCCCAGCGGCGCGCGCGATCCCTGGAAGGCATCGGCCAGCGTGCCATCGTCCGGGTCGGTGATGGTGAACGCGCTCGCCTCGTCGAAATCGACGCGGTCGTCTCGATAGAGGAAGGCGACGCGGATATTGCCACCCGGCTGGCCACCGGTTTCGCCGTTGACGACGAACGGATTGTCAAACACCGAATATTGCACGCCGCTCTCCGCGAAGATCGCATCGGCAAGGGCCTCCAGCGTCAGTTGCGCGCTGACTGTCCCGTCGTTTGTGCTGCCGCTGTCGTCCTGCACTTCCTGCAGCACGACGATGTCCGGCAATGCCAGGTTGACGGCGATGTCGTAGGCGACCGCTTCGAAACGGCCGTTTGCCACGTCCGCATCCCCGTCCGCATCGTTTATGTCGAGATTGAGGACGTTGTAGGTCGCGAGCGACACCTGGTTCTCGGCGCCGGTAAGCGCCGTCACTTCGGCTTCGTTGGTGCTCGCGCTGGCGACCGTGATCGCCTCGGTCGGGCGCACCTCGTAATTGCCGAAGCTGTAGTCGACGATGCCGGTTACATCGTCCAGCACCGCGCCGGGCATCACATCGGGCACGGTCAGGATAAACCCGTTGAGGGCGCCCGCGACATCTATCTGGATACGCTCGGGATTGAAGTCGGACCCTGCACCGGAGTTGAACACACCAAGCCCGCCCTCGCCGCCTTCGAGCACAACGAGGCCGCTTTCGGAGACATTGGTGGCGAGCAGCTCGCCCGCCCCGTCGCTCGCCACGGTCCAGAGCTCGCCGAAGCCGTTCGTGCTGTCCACCGCGACCGGGTTCTGCACGGTGACGCGCATGCCCTCCAGGCTTTCCCAGAAATCTATCCCGTCGTTCTCGGGATCGAATGCGGTGAACTGGTCGTCATCGATTATCTCGGTCGGCGGGGCGATGCCTTCGGGGCCGATCAGCACGGCCTCGGGCAGCGCATTGCCACTGCTGGTGACGGTGACGGCGGGGTCGACGATCTCGGTGATCGTCAGGTTGGACGTGTCGCCACCAGCGAGGAATTCGACAACGGTTCCCGTCACTTCCACCGCATCGCCCAGGGCGACAGTCGGCGCATCACCCGTGAAGACAAGGATCGCGTCGGAGGTCGCCATATTCCCATCGCCCGCACCCTGCAGGTAGAATCCGCGATCGGTCACCGCCGTCACGATCCCACGCGTGGTAACTTCGTTGCCCTCATACACCGAGCGATGGCCCGCGCCCTGGATCTCGCCGACCAGCAAGTCGAGCGGGTCGTCGTTGAGGATCGCGCCGCTGCCGGTACCGACGCCGATATCCGCGCCGCCGGTGGCATCGGAAAGGACAAGGTCGAAGAACTCGTTCGGCTCGGGCACGACGTCGCCCGCCACCTCCAGCATGACGGTCGCGTAACGCTGGCCGTCGGCAAAAATGACTGTGCCGCTCGTCGGGCCGAAGAAGTCCGTCGCATCGGCGTCGGTAAAGGCTGCGCCGAACACCGCGACGTAATCCACCGTCACTTCGCCGCTCGTCCCGCCGACGCGGAACACGTCGAAGGTGATGGCGGTCGTGCCGCCGTCGCCCTCGGTAACGGTGGCATCGCCGACATAGAGCGTGCCGTTTGCATTGGCGGGCGTGAAGTCCTGCCCCGCATTCACCGCGCCAAAGCTGTCGTCCGACGGGTTCTGCCATGTGAAGTCGGCCGCGACATTGCCACTGCCGGTCAGCTGGACCGAGAAGCCCTCTGGCGTCCCGCCATCCTCCGCGACACCGATATCGGTGCTGGTCAAGCCGATGGCCGGACCGCTGGTGGCAGTCAGAGTGCCTTCGTAGGAGAGGAACTGGATGACGCGGCCCGCCGGATCGACCAGCGCGAAGGCATCGGGCGAGCCGTTCTGGATGCCGGAGACGGCGAAGCCGAGCGTGCCGAAGCCGTCATCCTGATCCGGGATGATTCCAGACAGCGCGATGGTATTGTAAGCCACGCCGCCATTACCGTTATACAACACCAGCAACCAGCCAGACAGATCGGCGCCCGCCGGTCCCGCGATTTCGACCGCCTCGCCGACATCGGGGCCGGCATTGTCATAATGCACTTCGTTGACGAACACCTGCGCCGGGCCGACCGGCGTCGTGTCGACATCGTCGTTGAGGATCGTGCCATCGCCGCTCCCGTCGAGGATGGTCGCCCCACCCTGTGGATTGGACAGCTCGACGGTGAAGCTCTCATCCGCCTCGATCGCCGTGTCGCCGATAACGGAAACAGTGATGATCGCGCTGGTTTCGCCATCGGCGAAGTTCACCGTGCCGCTCGTCGCTCCGGTAAGGTCGGCTGCATCGGCGCTGCCGAAAGCCACGGCCCAGTCCGTGCTCACCGCGCCGTCCGAACCGCCGCTGCGGGTAACGGTAAAGACAAAGGCTGTCGTCCCGCTATCGCCTTCGATGGTGCTTACATCGTCGACGGACAACGCACCCGGCTGCGGAGCCGACCCGCCGCCGAATGTCTGCCCGGCATTGAGCGTGCCCGCGGTGGCTGCGAGCGGTCCGGTCCAGGTACCGTCATCGCTCACCTGCAACGAAAAGCCGACGGGCGTGCTGCCCGATTCCGCCACACCGATGTCTGTGCTCGTCATGCCATCGGCGGGGCCACCCACTGCGACCATCGGGCCTTCGTAGCTCAGGAACTGCAGCACCGTCCCGTCTGGCGCCACCAAGGCCACGCCATCGGGGGAGCCGTTCTGAAGGCCGTTGCTTGGCAGCTGGAAATCCACCGCGCCATAGCCCGCACTTTCGTCGTCAACTATGCCAGAGAGGGCAATCGTATTGTAGGGCGCGCCGCCATTTCCGTTGTAGAGCACCAGCAGATAACCGGCGAGGTCCAGGCCGGCAGTGCCCGCCACCTCTATGAACTCGCCCGTATCAGCGCCATCGTTGTCGTAGTGGATCTCGTTGATGATGAGAACCGGCTCCGCCGTCACGATCGTCTGGTCGTTGTTGGCAGTGCCTTTGGTTTCCGCAGCAGGAGCCACGAAAACAAAGTCGCCGGCCGTCTCGCCCGAACCGCTCAGCTGGAGCGAGAATCCGACCGGTGTCGTGCCGGTCTCGGATACCCCAATGTCGGTGCTGGTCAGGCCCGCTGCCGGACCATCGCTGGCCGTCATCGTGCCCTCGTAGGACAGAAACTGCACGACGTTGCCGTCCGGATCAACGAGCGCCAGCCCGTCTGGCGCACCGTTCTGAATCCCGTTGCTCGGAAAATCGAGGACCGTGAAAAGCTCGCTACCGCCAAGCGTGATCGTGTTGTACGCCGTGTCGTTGGAGCCGTTGTAGAGCATCACCGTCCAGCCGGTCAGATCGACCTGCGCGGTGTTGGCGATCTCGATAAACTCGCCAGTATCGCTGCCATCATTATCGTAGTGAAATTCGTTGAAGAACACGCGCGTTGCGGGGTCGAAAACCATCATTGCCTCCCTTGAGGATTGCCAGGCGCCGTCGCAAGGCAATCGACTCGAACCAGTTCCGGTTAGGGACGCTAAGCGTCAGGCGCGTGACGCGCGAGGGCTCTCGCCAGATGTTTGGGGTTAAGCGCGAGGATGGCCGCGCATCGCGTCCCCATGTATCCAGACCAAGCTTGAACGAACCTCTCGTCTGGTCCTATTTGGTCGCCCAGCCTTTTACTGACCCGGGGAATCGCATTGCACACCAAGCTCTTTCTGAAAGGTCGGCTGCGGCACGAACTTGCCGCAAGTGAAAAGACCTGGCTCGAAGATGCGGTCGGTCGCACTATCCGGCTCGAACCGCGGCAGACCCTGGTTGAACGGGGGAAGCGGGTCGAGCATTCCTACTATATCATCGAGGGGACAGTTCTGCGCCATCTCGATGACCGGAGCGGTGAGCGGCAACTGGTCGGGTTGAACATCCCCGGTGATTTCGTTGATCTGCACGGGTTTCCGATGAAGCGGCTGGACCATAGTACAGCAGCGCTCGGTCCGGTTCACCTGGCGGAAGTACCGCATTCAGCCATTGCCAATCTGGTCGACCGTTCGGGCCATCTTGCCCGGGCCTTGTGGTTCTCCACGCTGCTGGATGCGGCCATGCACCGCGAATGGATTTTCCGGCTCGGACGGCTTAACGCCGAGGGGCGTATCGCGCACCTCATCTGCGAAATTATCGAGCGACACAGGTTCGTCGAACTGTACGATGGCCGAAACCTGCCGGTATCGTTGCTCCAGCGCGACTTCGCGGAAGCGTGCGGCATAACGCCTGTCCATGCCAATCGCAGCTTCCGTATCCTTAAGGAACGCGGCGTGCTCGAATTGCACGGCGAAG
Source organism: Alteraurantiacibacter sp. (assembly GCA_049646405.1). Classification (GTDB taxonomy): domain Bacteria; phylum Pseudomonadota; class Alphaproteobacteria; order Sphingomonadales; family Sphingomonadaceae; genus Alteraurantiacibacter. The sequence goes on along the minus strand of JBARVT010000226.1, from coordinate 6,274 downwards.
GGCGGATCGAGATCGTTGACGAGGCCGAATTGAAACGGCTTGGCGAATTTCGTGGTGACTATCTCTATGGCGAGGGTGCGCTGGCCCTGGAATCGTTCGAGGATCGGGACGAGGAAGCTTCGCGATAAAGCGCCAGCGTCTCGCGGGCCATTCTCTCGGCGGAAAAGCGTTGTTCGAACTGGCGGCGGATGGCTCGCCGATCGAGGTTGCAAACCTCATCCATTCTGTCGATCGCTTCGGCCACGCTGTCGACCACGATACCAGTTTCGCCGTCCTGCACGACTTCGGGCACGCTACCTCGGCGCCAGGCGATAACGGGCGTGCCGCAGGCCATCGCTTCGATCATGACCAGGCCGAAAGGTTCGGGCCAGTCGATGGGAAAGACAAGAGCCGCCGCCTCGCCTAGCAAGACTTGCTTCCGGGCGTCGTCGATGCTTCCGACGTGCCTGATCCGGGCATCCAGAGCAGGCCGGACCACTTCGTTGAAATACCCGGGATTCCCCGGGTCGACAGGTCCGGCAAGCTGCAAGTCCTGGCCAATTGCGCGCGCAAGTTCTATCGCCCGGTCAGGGCGCTTCTGGTCTGTCATCCGGCCGAGAAATGCGAGGTATCCTCCCGACCCGTCACCCGCCCGATATCGATCCGCAGGTATCCCGTGATGCACAATACCAGCCAGGCTGGCCGACGGCACTGCCCCGGCCTGCGCTTGCGAAATCGCGATGATCCGTTCCTGCGAAAATGCCCGGAAATGCTCTGCATGGTCCGGCTCGTCAGCGCGCCAATGGATCGTGCGGAAAGTCGGAATGCAAAGGTTCTCAGCTATGGCGCTGGCATGGGCCGAGCCGTGCAGATGGATGACGTCGTGTTCGCTCCCGTGGGTCAGCAGGTCACGCAGCAATTGAGCCTCCAGCACTGCGGGCAGGCCGGGCGGTGCGGAACCTCCCTGCTGCTCGTGCCAGGACAGCGAATGATATTCGCCTACCTGTCGCACACCATCCAGCGAGCAATCGGTCGGCCCGAACAGGGTAACCTCGTGGCCTTCGCTTACCTGAGCACTGGCGAGGTCGGCGATAACGCGCTCGGTGCCGCCGTAAGTGTCGGGCGGGACTGGATGAATGACGGGTGCGACATGAGCTATACGCATGGGAGCAACATTTATCACCCTGTTTGTCAGGAACTTAGCAACGGCTCGGACATCGGTACCCATATACCGGAGGCCCGTCGATGTTTGTTTGCCATATTGCTCTTCAGGGCTGCTTGACCCTGTCCGATGTACCTTACGGTATCAACGCCGACACAGGTGGCCACATCACCTATCTTCTCGAGCTTGCCTGTGCGAGCGCGCGAGACCCGGAGATCGAACGGATCGACATCGTCACCCGCGGGTTTGTCGACGCGAAGCTCGGCATACGGTTCGAAGCGCGATGCGCCGAAGCGCGAGGTAAGATACGGCTCATCCGATTGGACGATGGCGACCCGTCTTACTTGCCGAAGGAAGTCCTGCACGAACGACATGACGAGTTGTCCGAAGCATTTCTCGAATATCTGAGCAACCTTGATCGCATGCCGGATGTCATCCACGCGCACTATGCGGATGCCGGGATTCTCGCCCGGAAAGCCAAGGAACAGTTCGGCATTCCCTACGTTTTCACCGGCCACTCGCTTGGAGCGGTCAAGCGCGCAGTGAATGGTGGAGACGATGCCAGCCTGTCCACTCGGATCGATGTGGAGGAGCGGGCGCTGACACTTGCCGACGCGGTAATAGCCAGCTCGCGCGACGAGGCGGAAGCTCAATACGCGCACTATGATTCCATCGAAGCGGGGCGCATCCGCGTCATTCCACCAGGCTGCGATCTTACGCGGTTCGAGCGCGCGGAGCCAAGCGACAAGGTGCGCGCGGATCTGGTGCAATTCCTGCGCGATCCGGCCAAGCCGATGCTGCTCGCCATCGCGCGCCCGGTTCGCAAGAAGAACCTGATCGGCCTGGTGGAAGCCTATGCCGCGGACCCGGAGTTGCGGGATGCTGCCAATCTGGTGATTGTCGCGGGCTGCCGAACAGTGCTGGGTGAGCTTGAAACGGAATGTCGTGAGGTCATGCAGGAGTTGATCGAGGCGATCGACCGGCACGACCTCTATGGCGAGATCGCCTATCCCAAAAACCACGAACCCGCCGATATTCCCGCCTATTACGCCCTGGCGCGCGAGAGCGGCGGCGTTTTCGTGAACCCCGCGCTCAACGAGCCCTTCGGTCTTACCTTGCTGGAAGCTGCGGCATCGCGTCTGCCGGTGGTTGCGACGGATAGCGGCGGGCCCAATGATATCGTGGAGCGGTGCAATAACGGCACGCTTGTCTGCCCTCGCGATCAACTCGCCATTGCCACCGCCTGCCGCGAGATCGTGACAGACAGGCGAAAGTGGGTGCGCTACGCCACCGCAGGCGTAGAGGCGGTTGCGGCCTATAACTGGACTGCGCATCGAAGCCTCTATCACCGTCTTTTGCGTGAATTGACCGGCCCGGCAATCGCTACCCCGCAATACGATCGTATATTGATCTGCGACATCGATAACACGTTACTCGGAGATCGGGATGCCTTGCGCGAGTTCCTCGATTGGCAGGCGGAACATGCAGGGCGCATTGCGCTCGGCATCGCTACGGGGCGAAGCTTTCACAGCGCCCAGGCAATTCTGGCAGCAGAAGGCGTTCCCACACCCGACGTCATCATCAGCAGCGTGGGCACGCGCATTCACTGGTACGATCGCGCAAAACACCAATTCGTCGAGGATCGCGACTGGCGCGGTCGCGTAGAAGACGCTTGGAACGACCGACGGGTTCGGGAGATCGCAGCGGGCCTCGGCCTGCGACCGCAAGCCGCGCTGGAACAGCACAGCGGAAAAGCCAGCTATTTTCTCGACGGGCACGATCCCGACGCAATACATCGCGCTTTCCTGAATGCAGAAACGCACGTGGCGGTCGTTGCCAGTCATGGCCGCTATCTCGACATTCTTTCGGAAGGCGCTGGCAAGGGGCCGGCTGTCGGCCACGTGGCGGAAAAGCTTTCCCTCTTGCAATCGCAGGTGGTCGTTGCTGGCGATAGCGGCAACGACCTGACCATGCTGCGCGCTTGCCCGTTTCCCATCGTGGTGGGCAATGCGAGCGACGGATTGGCGCAAGACCCGTCCCTTTCTCATGCCTACCGAGCGAAGGGTTGCTATGCGGCAGGTGTGCTGGAAGGGGTGCGTCACTTCCAGGCGCAAGGCACGTGGTGAGCACTTACCGATCCGTATCGGTGCTCACGCTAGTGCGCGGACGGCAGCAGCATCTGGATCATCTGGTGGCCGGGCTTGACGCGCAGGCATTCCCGCCGGACGAATTGGTTGTTGCATACATGCAGGACGAAGCGCCGCGCATCGAATCCAGGGGAGCGTTTCCTGTCAAGCTCGTGCACGTGCCGGGCGATCCCATGCCGCTCGCCGCGGCGAGGAACCAGGCCGCGCGATGCGCAGAGGGCGACGTGCTTGCCTTTCTCGACGTGGATTGCATACCTGATCCGGATTTTGTTCGCCGGGCGGCCGAAGCCCATGCGCACGACGCAGAAGGGGTTTATCTGCCGGAGGTGCAATATTTGCCCGGGTCCGATGTTGGCTGGCGCACCGCAGACGGCTGCCCCGACTACCGGCTTCTTCATGATGCGGGCGTACGGCATCCGAGCAAGCGGCCCCTGGATGGCATATCGTTCGAACCGATCGCAGATTTTGGAGAGCTGTGGGGTCTTGCATTCGTCCTGTCGGCCGAGGTCTGGCATTTGGCGGGCGGGATGGACGAGGAATATGTGGGATATGGCGCAGAGGAAACCGATTTGGGCCGACGGCTTAAAAACTGCGGGGCAAGGATGTACTGGTTGGGGGGAACAACCTGTTTTCATCAGCATCACCGCATACACAAACCACCCCTGCAGCACTTCGATTCCATCATCCGCAACGCCCTGCTTTACCGCCGTCGCTGGGGTGAATGGTGCATGCAGTACTGGCTCGACGATTTCGAACGGCGCGGGCTTGTAACGCGATCCGAGGAGCGCCTCGAAATTATCCGTCGGCCCTCTGCCAGCGAAATAGCGCGAACGAAACAGGGTGCCGACGTGCTGTTCAGCTAACCTCCCAAAGGCATGTCGCTTGTTCTTCTAGCCAAAGTGCCGCTTTGCGAGCTGCATCCTCGCTATGTAGCGAGGCGAGAATGCCGGTATCGAGCCCGTCGGTTTCGACCAGGGCGCGCTGCCATTCGGGGATCGAAGCGGGCCAGGTTTCCCGGTAAACGGCCGCACCCAAGCGTCGAAGTTCACGCGCCTTGGCCTGCTGTTCATCAAAATAGCGCCATTCCGGTATGCACAGGAACGGTTTGCCCGCCCGTGCGATTTCATGGACCGTGTTGTCGCCAGCGGAGGCAATGACACGGTCTGCGGCGCACAGATATTCTGTCAGATTGTCGATCCAGCCAAGCTCGCGCAGGTTTCCGAAGTCCGTTTCATGCCCCTCGCGGTGCACCGGCCCGGCGACGAGCCACAGCGTGTCAGGCTCCGCTCGCGCGGCGACGGTCAGCGGCGCGTAGGGCGTGCCCGATCCACCCCCACCGGCGATTACCAGCGTGACGATTTGATCGTCTGCGAGCCCGAGCCGCGACCTCGCCTCGGCTTTATCGCGCAGCGGAGCGCGCGTCGTACACAGTCCGCCGGTGTAAAACGTGCGATCACGCAGCGGACCGGGATACGAGTCCTGCTCGATCCGTTCGTCGAACGGAGCAAGCATGGCCACGCAAGCCTCGTAGCCAGCGACATGTCCCACATCTTCACGATCGCCGTGCATCCTGATGGTTACAGCTGGCACGCTCATGATGCGCGACAGCAACGCGATTTCGGCCGAAACGTCGATAACGAACAGCGCCGGGTCCGCTTCGCGCAGAGTTTGCGCGATCAGTCCCATATGCTGGCGCATTTCCTCCACGCCGAGAGGAACGCAGTGCATCATTTCGGGCGTGGACTGATCGTGCAGTGCCGGACTGCGCGAAGGCGCGCCGATCATGTTCGGAAGTTCGACCACGGTTGCACTGCGTGGCCGGTCGTCGAACTGCGAAGGCGCTGCCGTCATGATTATGACCGGCCGCGTTTCCGGAATGTGCTCCAGCATTGCCATGATCCGGTTGGCATGGCCGCGGCCCTGGTGGTGGGCGAAGAAAACCAGCGGGCGCAAACTCATCGTTTTTCCTCTGCTTTTTTCGACTGGCCATCACCCCGCGGGGTGCTCACCACGCGATCAGCCGTCCAGTTTTCACTTAGCCGAACTTTGGGGTTAGGCGCGCACCAGATTTCGCCAGTTGCATTGATAGCGGTCACCCAAATCAGGTTGTGTTCTATTCCGTAGTCGATGACCGCAAACGCAAGCCCCGCGCCGCGATCTATAACGTGTACGGGAAGCGGAGGTGACAGTTGTGTGAACATTTCAGAAAAGTCGCCCAGACGTGAGATGATCGCCTTCAAACATCGTCATGAGGGGTCAGCTTTGCAATCAGCGACCGCACAGTGCCAAAAAGCATGGTGACCATCGCGACAAGGCCGGCGCTGAGGACCACCACGATCCAGTACAGAACCTTGTATAGGATCGGGAACCAGCTCCCCGGCACGTCGTCAAATTCGCCTATCGGCATCGTCATCAAGAGAAGCATGACGACGGCACCGGCAAGCAGTATGGTCGACAATACCGCTACTCGGTAAATCTGCTTGTACATCTGCGGATCGAACTCAGCATCGGCGCGCCGCACCAGGCCAAGCAAGGTCAGCATCAGCGCCAAAGTGGTAGCCGCGCTCGCTGCGATGGCGCTGCCGAGATAGAGCGCCGGCGAAGAAAGCGCCGAAATCAACTCACGCGCTTCCAAAGAGGAATAGATGGCCCCCGAAGCGAAGTGTCCAGCCAGCCCGACAAGGAGTATAACAGCAGCGGAACCGGTCGTGAGTATCGTGTTCCTCATGCCGCGTCTCCCGCCTTCTTATGGCTCTCCGCCTGTCCGCCCTTTTGCGGTCCGAGATAGCGATAAACGCCCCACAAATTGATCAGCAGCAGGGCGATATTCTGCCAGCCGATCCCGTCGGCATCGTCGCTCATGAAACCCCATGCAGTCAGTGCCAGCGAGGAGGTCACAAAGAGCACGAAGGCCCACCCGGTCACCCGTGCGCTGACATTCGTCGCCACGACAAAAGCCGCAATCACCGCGGCGATGGCGCCATAC
>JBARVT010000225.1:0-2929 GCA_049646405.1 Alteraurantiacibacter sp. | reverse complement strand
TCCATCGGCAGCGCGTCCATGTCGCCGCGCAGCAGCACGGCGGGGCCGCCTCTCACGCCTTTCAGCACCGCGACCGCGCCGGTGCAGCTCGGCCCCTCGCGCCATTCGAGCGGCAGGTCGGCGAGTGCCGCCTTCACCTTGGCAAGCGTTTTCGGGGTTTCGAGGCCCAGCTCCGGCTCGGCATGGATCGCACGTCGCAGCGCAACGATTGCGGGCTCCTCGCGAGAGGCGGAGTCGAGCAGGGCGGCTGTGAGCATGGGCGATCCTTTCGAAGCAGGGTCTATCGCGCTTGCAGGCCGCTTGCGAGACCCCATTTCACGGCTGCGAGTGTTGCGATTTCAAGACATTCGCGTGTCGAAACGATGAAAAGCGTGGCGCATAACGGCGTCATGCGTGTAGGGCCACCGGCGTTATGCATGGCAGCATTCACATGTTCGAGCGACTTCCGATGGTAGAGGCGCAACGCGGCACTGTTCGTAATAGTGCCATGCCGCCGGTCCGTTTGAAGCCGCTGGTGGGGCTTATCCGCAATTCGCGAAGCCACCGCAATGCCAGCGCGCCCGATGCGCAGCCTGTGCCAAACGGCGTCCTCGCGGCCTATCCGCGCGAGCGGGGCGAGCTTGCGGGCATCCTTGCCAAATTCGCCGAGCGGCAGGTCGATTGCATCGCCATCGACGGCGGCGACGGGACAGTGCGCGACGTATTGACGAGCGGGGCGGGCGTGTTCGGCGACACCTGGCCTGCCATCATCGTGCTGCCGAGCGGCAAGACCAATGCGCTCGCCTACGATCTTGGCATTCCCACGGGCTGGACACTGGAGCGTGCCATCGCCGCCTTGCGCGATGGCCACATCGCTCGCCGCCGCCCGCTGGTCGTGTCGCAGCGCGACAACGGCCAGGCTCAGGCGCGCGGTTTCATCTTGGGGGCAGGCGCATTCAACCGGGCGACGGCGCTCGGGCAGAAGAGCCACGATCTCGGCGCGTTCAACGCCGCCGTCATCGGGGTGACCACCGTCTGGAGCATCCTGCAGGCGCTTTTCGGCACGGCAGGCAATGCCTGGCGACAGGGCACGCGGATGCGGGTGCGCGATGCCTCGGGCGCGGAGCTGCCGCATCGCGGCGGGCTGCCAGCGGACGAACGCTATTTCCTGCTTGCCTCGACGCTCCGGCGCTTTCCCGCGGGCATCGACCTTTACGGACCGGTCGAACACGATCTCGGCCTCGCAATGCTCGACAATCCTCGGCGCAGCCTGCTTTTGCGGCTGGGCGCGCTGATCCGCGGCACCGCGAGCGAGGGGACCATGCAGCGCGGCGCGCATATCGTGGGTAGCGAGCGGTTCGGGCTGGAGCTGGAGGAGGAATTCATCCTCGACGGCGAAGCCTTCCCGCCGGGCAATTACCGCATCGAACCGGGCGCGAGGCTGCGCTTCGTCGTCCCGTGACGCTGGCGACGCGCGTCGCGGCATCCTTGTCGCGCGAGGTCGATCCTGCCGTCTGCGCCTTTGCTCGGCTGCTGGGCGAAGAGGCTGGTGCGCTGGCAGTCCTGTTCTACGGCTCCAACCTGCGCACGGGCGAGCTCGACGGGGTGCTCGATTTCTACGTGCTGACCGGCGAAGCGGCGGAGCGCCGATTATGGCCGACCGTCTCCTATCGCGAATGGGAACATGAAGGCCGAACCCTGCGCGCCAAGATTGCGACCATGACGCTGGCGAAATTCGCCGGCGCTGCGCGCGGAGAGACTCGCGACACCACGATCTGGGCGCGGTTCGTGCAGCCCAGCGCGCTGGTTTGGAGCGACGGAACTGGCACGAGCGCCGTGCGGGAGAGTATCGCATCCGCTACGGTAACCGCGAGCGCGCTGGCCGTGGCGCTCGGTCCGGCAAAGGGAAGCGAGGACGATTACTGGCGCGCGCTGTTCCGCGCGACCTACCGGGCCGAATTTCGCGTCGAGAAAGCGGGGCGCGAGGACTCGATCCTGTCGCTCAACGCTGCGCATTTTGACGGGCTGCTGCCCGCCGCGCTGGATGCTGCCGGGATCGCTTACATGCGCGACGGCGATGCGATAATGCCGCAGCTTACCGTGCATTCGCGGAGCCGGATCCTGGGCAAGTGGCGGCGCTGGCGGCGCTGGGGCAAGCCGCTTAACATCGCGCGCCTGCTGCGCGCCGCTCGCACTTTTGACGGTGCGGGGCGTTATGCGGCGTGGAAGGTGGAACGGCATACGGGCGTAGCAGTTGCGCTCACCCCGTGGCGCGAAGCTCACCCGCTCCTGGCCGCTCCGGGCGTGCTATGGCGGGTCTGGCGCCAAAAGCGCCACGACTGCTGAACCCTACATATAGCGCATGCGGATAGACATCGGCTTCACCTCGCGGCCGATGGAAAAGCGCGTGCGGTCGATACCGGGCTTGCCGAGATTCAAGATGTTGATGCTCGGATTGTTCGACATCCCCCCGCCATCCTGTGTCAGGTCGGTGCGGCCATTGCCGTTCTTGTCGTGGCGGATGGCGATGGCGTAATTGCCGGTCGAGGGGACGGGCATGCACACCTGCATCGTCCCGGCCCGCGCGGGCACCTCAATGCGGCTGAGCCAGCGACCGCTTTCCAGCCAGTCGGCGCTCGTTCCGCGATAGAGCTGCACGCGCAGAGTCCCGCGCGAGCCGTCGATATCGGACACGTTGATCCACACCGCCGGGCCGCTGCCCTGGCACGGCGTGACCGAATGGCGCAGTTCCTGCCGGTATTGCTGCGCGGCGGCAGGCGCGGCGATGCCGAGCGCGCACGCGCTGGCAGCGGCAAGCGTGAGGAAGCGTGTCGTATTCATGGCGAGACCCTGTTCTGCTTTGTAACTCGGCGCGCTTTCCGCGCCTTGACCTGCCGCCGGATTGCCCGAAGTGCACTGAATGTCGGCTTAAGGCCGCGTTGTGCTGTGC
>JBARVT010000224.1:0-2596 GCA_049646405.1 Alteraurantiacibacter sp. | reverse complement strand
TCTCGCCATGCCCCAGGCCGCAGCGGCCCAGCAGGCGCGCGTGCTGCCATCCGATCCGCAGGACTTCCAGTGTTTCGTGCTGCTGCAGGAGCGGCGGGACGCCTTTGTCGCTAACCAATCTCTTGATGCCACGCGCCGCGCCGAATTCGTCAACAACCTGACGATCATTTCCGGTTTCTACGCCGGACGCATCAGCCACTATTCCTCGGCGGAGGCGGTCGCGCAGTTCCAGTTCGCGCGCAGCGAGCTTTCGGCGGCCACGCCCCAGCAACGCGATGCGTTCGCCAATGTCTGCACCAATTTTTACCTGTCGGTGATGAACGTGCTCATCGCCACGCGCCAGCAGGCCGTACCCACCGCCCAGTAAGGAAAGGTCGCGGCATGCAGGTATGGGCAGGCCTCGGCAATCCCGGTCCGAAATACGCGATGCACCGGCACAATGTCGGCTTCATGGCATGTGACGTGCTCGCCGATATGCACGGGTTCGGCCCGGTGCAGAAGAAATTTCAGGGGTGGCTGCAGGAAGGCCAGATCGGCGGCGAAAAGGTGCTGCTGCTGAAACCTGCCACCTTCATGAACGAAAGCGGCCGCGCGGTTGGCGAGGCGCTGCGCTTCTACAAGCTGCCGGTCGAGGCGTTGACCGTGTTCCACGACGAGCTCGACCTCGCGCCGTTCAAGGTTAAAGTGAAACAGGGCGGAGGCCATGCTGGGCATAATGGCCTGCGCAGTATCGACCAGCACCTCGGCCCTGATTTCCGCCGCGTGCGCCTCGGCATCGGCCATCCCGGCCACAAGGACCGCGTGCATGGCCACGTCCTCGGCAATTATGCAAAGGCAGAGATGGATGGCTTGGCCAACATGCTCGGCGCCATCGGTGCCGAAGCGGACTGGCTGGCAAAAGGCGACGATGCGCGTTTCATGAGCGACATCGCGCTCAGGATGCAGGACTAGGTGGCCGCCCGGATGCGGGCGTAAAGCTCCGAATACACGCGATTTCCAGGATATCGGCGCGCCAGCGGCTCGATTTGCGCGCGCGCCATCTCCACCTGCCCGAGTTCGAGCAGCGCCTGCCCGTATAGGCCGCGCGCATCGTCGTGCCCCTGCACCTCTGCCTCGTGCTCTTGCAACAGGTCGCGCGCCGCCTGCCAGCGGCCTTCATAGGCATGTACGCTCGCGTCGAGATAGATGAAGGCAATATCGTCCGGGTAAGCCGCCCTGCCCCGGGTGACCAGCGGTCTGATGAGGTCGAGCCTGCCGAGTTCGTCCAGCTCCTTGATCGCGCCGAGCATGGCGGGCCGGTCGTTCGGCGTATGGTCGAGGATCGCCAGATAGGCGCGCGCCGCAAGTTCGTGCCTGCCATCGAGTTGGGCGAGCCGAGCCGAGACGAACAGCGTCTCGATGGCCGCGGGCGCGAGGCGCTGCGCCTGCCCCACGGCATAGCGCGCGCCATCGGCATTGCCGCGGTCGAGATGGAAGCTGGCGGCTGCGGTGAAGAGCTTGCGTTTGTCACCCTCCGCCTCTCTTCCGGAAAGAAATTCACGGGCTGCGGTGGCGGGGTCGTCGTTCTGGACGGCCGCGAGGGCGCGCAGGCGATGCGCCTCCGCCTCGGGACGGCCGGCGAGCAAGGCCCCGGCCTCGTCGCGTTCGCCCGTCTGCAATAGCGCCTCGGCGCGCAGCAGGTCTGCATCTTCGGGCGCGCCGCCGGTTTCCGCTAATCTGCCAAGCGTGAGCAGAGCATCGGCCCCCGCCCCCATCGCGACCTGCACGCGGGCCAGCAGCGCAAGCGCCTCGGCGTCGGACGCGTCGCGCTCCAGCGCCTTCATCGCGAGTTCGCGGGCCTCGAAGAAATCCTGCGCCTGGTAGGCCGCATGCGCATCCTCCACAGGATCGGGCGCGAACAGAGCGCAGCCGCCAAGGCTTCCGGCAAGCAATATCGACAGGGCGAGCGACCTCATGCGCGATGCCTTACGCGCCAAATCGCAAATATCCGGTGAAGCGTCGGGAATTTTGACAGATGCAGCGTCCGCCGGGTTTCGTTAACCATTGCAAGCCGCACAAACCCTCATCTGGCACGCCGCTTGCTTCCATGGGCGTAAACCACGCTCATCGAGGGTAAAGCGAAATGAACAAGTTCCTGACCGCCATAGCCGCCGCGGCCTCGCTCGCCGTCGCGGCACCGGCCATGGCCGACCCGATCTCGCTCGATTCGGGCAATATCGGCGACAGCTTTGTCATCGATCTGAACGGTTTTTCGGGTAGCAGCGCCGGTGTGGTCGATGGGCTATCGGCCACTCTGATCTTCACGCTCGATAGCGTGAGCGGCGACCAGTACGATTTCTCCTATGTCGTGAACAACACGACCGATGGCGGCGTCACCTCGAATATTTCGAGCTTCGCTTTCAATGTCGATCCCGACATTTCCGGCGCATCCTCGACGGGCGCTTACAGCTATTCCTTCGTGGCCGACGGGGTGGGTAACGATCCGAGCTATCCGAACCAGATCAAGGCGGTGGATGTCTGTTTCAAGGCGGCGCGCAGCGGCTCGTGCTCGAACGGTGGTGGCATTTCCGAAGGCGGAAGCGGCAACGGCACGCTT
>JBARVT010000223.1:0-36419 GCA_049646405.1 Alteraurantiacibacter sp. | reverse complement strand
GGCGGATAAGCGTGTGTTCGCATTCGACCCATTGAATGATGTGATTGCGGGCGGTGTCACAAGGCCCAAGCCAACCTTCAATGCGTTTCCAGGGCTTTTTCCATGTTTCCCTATGGTTAATATCTAGCGCACTGCCAATGATCGCATAGCGGGTGCGCGTGTTTGAAATCTGGTAAAAAATGGCGCTGGCCATTTCTGCCTCGATTTCCATAATCACTTTGACGAGAACACAGAGCTCGTGCTCCAAGCGCGCATATGTTTTCATCGCGCTCAAGCGAGCAATATCCAATTGAGAGTGAGGCATGTCAGTGACCGAAAATTCAAAAGAGGACAAGGTTTTGAAGCGGATGCTGAAGACACCCCCGAAGGCCGATAAACCTACGGCGGAGCCGAAGCCCCGCCGAGGAAACTCAGATCGCAAGGATCGCGATTAGCCAGCAAATTGCCCACAGGCAGTTACCAACGTTCACTTTCACATCGACCTTCAACGTTTTTTCGTTCCGGCGCTTCATTCCTGAAAACTCCGGGGCGCTGCGCAACAACCCCAAAGAGTTGTTCCTAACGTCCTAGTGCAACCGCTGAGGCATGGTTGCGAGCAATCGCCCCACCATCGCCTAACTAGTATCGGCTCTGGCAGTGTCGGCTGGTATCCTGAACCCGCCCCGGCTCCCCACCTCGTGAGGGTTGGCCGTCTCAAGCGGTGAGCGGGACCGACATGTGCAGGGAAGCCGCTCCGATGTGTCAGTTACCACCTGACTTCATTGCGGGACTGCGAGGTGATGGTGGGGCAAACGTCGGCTAGAGTCGAGTCCAGCGCTTCCGCTTTTCGCCAATCCTCTTGACTGGTCTGAACTTATCAGGCTGCGACTGCACTAGTCCGCCGATAGGTCAGGCGCTTGCCGATAGCGCCTAGCAGGCTTTCGTCGGCACGTTCAAAGTCGGACAGCTTGCGGGTGTTGTAGCGGAAATCGAACTCGCTGGTGTAGCGGTGCAGGTGGGCTTCGCTGACATGGTGATACACGCCGATGATGCCGCGCTTAAGGAGGGAGAAAAAGCCTTCGATGGTGTTAGTGTGGATGGCGCCGCGCACGTATTCGCCCTTTGAGTGCGAAACCACGCTGTGCTTGCCGAACTCCCTGCCGACGCTCTTGTAGCCCTTGTGTTCGTCTGTAAGGAGATAAGTGTAGCGATCTACATTGGTGACGAGCGCTTGGCGCAGCGTCTCGCCAGTGACGTTGGCGACATGGAATGAACGGACTTTCCCGCCGCGCTCGACAAGCGAGACAACGGGCATCTTGCCGTGGACAGGTGAGAGGTTCTTGCCGCTCACCTTGCGCTGTTTGTGCTTCTTGTTGCGGGCTTTGCCGCCGACATAGGTTTCATCGGCTTCGACGAACTTGCCAAACCCACCAATGGGAGTGTCGTCGACGTCGTTCATGGCCTCGCGGATGCGATGCATCATGAACCACGCCGTTTTATAGGTAACGCCAAGCATGCGTGCCATCTGGTGGCCGCTCATGCCTTTCTTAGAAGCGCAAAGCATATGGTTGGCGAGCAACCATTTATTGAGTGGAACCTTGGAGCGCTCGAACACAGTGCCGACAGTGACAGTGTATTGCTTGCGGCAGTCATTGCATTGGACGACGCCCTTACGGACAGTGCCGCCGGGATGCGCTTTGGTGGCCTTGCGCTTTTGCGGGGGAAGCCTCTTCGCATTGTCGCTCCCACAGTGCGGGCAAGTCGGACCTTCGGGCCAGTGAAGGGCTTCAAGATGTTCGCGAGCGGCGTCTTCAAATTGGAAGCGGGGCGCGAAAATGTCGATTGCGTTTTTCATGAATTATCAATGCCAAAACACCCCTGCTTTGTCAAGTATACAATCGCCTAAAACATGGGCAGGCGCATAGTGGATTGCGAGGGGCGGCTCAAGCGGGTAGCGCGCCGACACGATGAGCGAGCCAGCCGCCCTTCCCTCCTTCGCCGCCGTAATCGTTGCCGCGGGCAAGGGTCTGCGCGCGGGGCAGTTCCTGCCGAAACAGTTCGCGCTGTGGCGAGGCAAGCCGGTGCTGCGGCATTCGGCGGAGGCGTTGCGAGACGCTTCGCGGATCGTTGTCGCCATTCCCGAAGGTGCGCACGCTGTGGCGGCGGAGGCGCTGGACGGTTTGGCGAATGTTTCATTTGTGACCGGCGGTGTGACGCGACAAAACAGTGTGCGGCTTGCCCTCGAAGCGCTCGAACCCGACGCGCCTGGTTTCGTGCTCATCCACGACGCTGCGCGGCCCGACTTGCCCCAAACCGTCATCAAGCGGTCCTTCTCCGCACTTTCCCAGTCCCGTGCTGCGATTCCTGTCCTGCCGGTGGTAGACAGCTTGGTGGTGGCGGAGAACGGCTTGGTGGCTGGCGATGCGAAGCGCGACAGCTTGCGAAGGGTGCAAACCCCGCAAGCCTTCCGCTTTGCCGACATTCTCGCCGCGCATCGTGCGTGGGAGGGCCCGAACGATGCCGGAGACGACGCGCAGGTGCTGCGCGCCTACGGTCTCGACGTTGCGTTAATACAAGGCGACGAGCGACTGAAAAAGCTCACCTTTGCGGAGGATTTCGTGGCCGAGCCAAATGCACCCTCCCCCGCCGTGCGCGTGGGCACCGGGTTCGATGTACATCGCCTTGTCGATGGTGAAGAGCTTTGGCTGTGCGGCGTGAAGATCGAGCATAAACAGGGGCTTTCAGGACATTCCGATGCCGATGTAGGGCTGCACGCCGTGGTAGACGCTATCCTCGGCGCCAGCGCTCAAGGCGATATCGGACAGCACTTTTCGCCCAGCGATGCCCGTTGGAAAGGCGCGGCCTCCTCGGCATTTGTTGAGCATGCGGTAGAACTGGCGAGCGCGGCGGGCTGGCGGATCGGGAATGTCGATCTCACTCTCATCTGCGAAGCGCCGAAAATCGGCCCGCACCGCGACGCCATGCGTGCGCGGCTGGCAGCGCTCCTTCGCGTGGCGTTGGATGCTGTGAGCGTGAAAGCGACGACTACTGAAAGGCTCGGCTTCACCGGTCGCGGTGAAGGTATCGCGGCGCAGGCTGTAGCGACGCTGGTTTCGCGATGACGAACGACATAGTCGAACTCGCCCGCCGCGTTGTCGAGGCGAACGTGAAGGTGGGGCGCAGCATCGTTCTTGCCGAAAGCTGCACCGGCGGACTTGTCGCCGGAGCGATCACCGATATTCCGGGCAGCTCCGCCGTGTTCGACCGCGGTTTCGTCACCTACTCGAACGAGTCGAAGGTCGAGGCGCTGGGGGTGCCGCTCGATATCATCGAGGCGTTCGGAGCTGTTTCCATCGCTACCGCCTTTGCGATGGCGAAGGGCGCGCTGGAGCGCAGCGGCGCAGATGTCGCGGTGGCAATCAGCGGAATAGCGGGGCCTTCGGGCGGGACCTTGCTCAAACCCGTCGGCACCGTCGTCTTCGCCCGCGCAATTCGCGGAGAGACCGAGCAGACGGCAGACGAACGTCTTTTCAAAGGTGAAGATCGCGCCGGCGTACGACGTCAGGCGACGCTCTGTGCGCTGGAACTGCTGCTGCCGTAAAGCTGCGCCGCGCGCTCCTCGAACGCCATGACCATCTTGCGGAAGGCTCGGTCGACATATTGACCGGCCAGCGTTTCAAACATTATGTTCTTGAACGCGAAATCGACGCAGAATTCGATCTCGCACGCGCCGTCTCCGACATTCCGGAAGGTCCAGTTATTGTCGAGATCGCGCAGCGGCCCGTCGATATAATGGACGTTGATTGTCTTCGGGCGGTCCTTGACGACCTTGCTAGTGAACTTCTCGCGCAGCGCCTTGAAACCGACGAGCATGTCCGCCGTCATCTCCGTATCGTTGTCCTTGCGCACCCGCGTGGCGACCACCCAGGGCAGGAATTCGGGATAGCGGTCCACATCCGCCACCAGGTCGAACATCTGTTCGGCGGTGTAAGGCAGCCTGCGCGTCTCGCGGATTTTGGGCATCAGGCGCGCGCCTTTTGCTTCGCCAGTTTCGCCTCCCGCGCGGCGCGCATTTGCGCAAAGTCGTCGCCCGCATGATAGCTGGAGCGGGTGAGCGGGCTGGCGGCGACCTGCAGAAAGCCCTTCGCCCGCGCGATGGCGCCAAAGGCCCCGAACCCCTTGGGCGTCACGAATTCCTCGACATTCGCGTGCTTCGGCGTCGGCTGGAGATACTGGCCCATGGTGATGAAATCGACATCTGCGCTGCGCATGTCGTCCATCACCTGGTGAACTTCCAGCCGCTGCTCGCCGAGGCCGAGCATGATGCCCGACTTGGTGAAAATCATCGGGTCATGGCTCTTCACCTCTTCCAGCAGGCGCAGCGAGGCGTAGTAGCGCGCCCCCGGGCGGATCGTCGGATAGAGGCGCGGCACGGTTTCGAGATTGTGGTTGTAAACATCCGGCCCGGCAGCGCAGATCGCCTCCACGGCGGGACGCATCTTGCCGCGAAAATCAGGCGTGAGGATCTCAATAGTCGTCTCCGGCGTCTCCCGCCGCAGCGCCTCGATCACCTTCACGAACTGCCCCGCCCCGCCATCGGGCAGGTCGTCACGGTCAACCGAGGTGATGACGATGTGGTTCAGCCCCATCTCGCCCGCCGCGACCGCGACATTCTCCGGCTCCATCGGGTCGACGATGCGCGGCATGCCGGTCTTGACGTTGCAAAAGGCACAGGCGCGCGTGCAGACGTCGCCGAGGATCATGACGGTGGCGTGCTTCTTGTCCCAGCACTCGCCGATATTCGGGCAGGCCGCTTCCTCGCACACCGTGTTCAGCTTCAGGTCGCGCATCAGCTTGCGCGTTTCGTGATAGCTCTTGGAGACGGGTGCCTTCACGCGGATCCAGTCGGGCTTGCGCTGCCTGCCGGATGGCGTGGTGCCGGGTGTTGAGGAAAGGTCGTTCATTGCGACTGCCACTTAGGGAAGGGTCTTGCCAGTGGCAATGCCGCGCGGCAGAGGACGGCGCATGGACACGAATTCTTCGGCCCGAGGCACCGCAATGAACGGCCTTATCGACGGCTATCGCCGCTTTCGAGAGACCAGCTATGCGGAAGAGCACGAACGCTGGGCGCAGCTGAGCGAGGGCCAGTCGCCCAAGACGATGGTCATCTCCTGCTCGGATAGCCGCGTGGACCCGGCGCAGATCTTCGACGTGTCGCCGGGCGAGCTGTTCGTGGTGCGCAATGTCGCCGCGCTGGTGCCGCCTTACGAAATGACCCCAGGCCAGCACGGCGTCTCCGCCGCACTAGAATTCGCGGTGCAATTTCTGAAGGTGGAGCAGGTCGTCGTCCTGGGCCACGGTATGTGCGGCGGGTGCCAGGCGGCGCTCACGCGGAACCTCCACGGGAATGCGCTGGGCGAAGGCGGATTCGTCGCCAACTGGGTCCACATGCTCGACGAGGCGCGCGACCCGATTGCGGAGGCGCACGGCACGACAGGGCGTGAAGCGGAGCGGGCGATGGAGCTTGCCGCGGTCAAGGTCAGTCTCGCGAACCTGCGGACCTTTCCTTATGTGCAGAACAAGCTCGCCAGTGGCGAACTGTCCCTTCGCGGCGCCTATTTCGCCATCAGCGACGGCGTGCTGCACCTGCTCGACGAGGAAAGCGGAGACTTCGCCCCCGCCTTTTGACCTGCCGATCTGCTATTGCGAATGACTTTCAACAAGGCTAACCGCTGCGCGTGCAATTCTGCATCCGCAATCGAGAAAGCCTTTCCATGCGCAACCTTATCCTTACCGCCGCCCTCGCCGGCACTGCCTTCACTCTCGCCGCCTGTTCGCAGGAAGCGGACGAACCCGTCGTCGAGAACGAAACGATGGGCGAGGCCGTGGATGATATGGCTGCGGAAAACGACAGCGTCGCCGTGCTCGATGCCAGCACCGCGACCGAGGGCGAGCTTGCGGCTATCGACGGCGTGTCCCCCGAACTCGCCACCGCCATCGTTGGCGGGCAGCCCTATGCCAATATCATCGACCTCAACACCGTGCTGATGCGCATGGTGAGCGAGGAGGAAGCCGCCGCGATCCGCGAACGCGTCTTCGTGCCGGTGAACCTCAACAATACGACAAGTGAAGAACTTGCTCTCATCCCCGGCATCGACGATCGCATGATCCACGAATTCGAGGAATACGTGCCTTACGAGGACATGGCCGAATTCGACCGCGAAATGGGCAAGTATATCGAGGCGGACGAGATCGCCCGCTATCGCCAGTATGTGACGCTCAACGCCGAGTAAGCAGAGCCCGCGCGATCCAGATGGCGGCCAGTATCCCGATATGGAGATAGGCCGTCATCGGATCGAACGCGGTCAGCGCCCAGTGGACGAACGTCAGCACTGCCGCCGGATAGACGAGCCGGTGCAACCGCTTCCACCCGCGCTTCAGGCGCCGCATGCTTGCATCGTTGCTGGTGATAGCGAGCGGAATGAACAGGGCGAGGGCGAGCCAACCGGTGAGGTATTGCATGTCCGCCGCCTCGGCCAGTACGCGCGCAATGTCCGCCTTGTTCCATAGATAGATAGAAGTGTGACCGAGCGCATAGGCGAAACTCGCCACGCCAAGGTCGCGCCGATGCCGCGCCAGCCATTGCGCCCAGCGCGCCTTGCGGAACGCCAACCGCAGCGGAGTAACGGCGAGCGTCACCAGTAGCAACCACGCTGCCCAATCCCCGCTATCGCCGATGGCATGGCCGTAGCCATAGGTTTCGGTCATCAGCGCCCAGCGACTAAGGGACCATGCGCCCGGCACGGCAAGGACGAGCCACAACAACCAACGTAAAAATCGATAGCTTTGCGAGGACATTGGGGGCCATTGCGTCAGCATCTGCCGCTGGTCAACGCCCGCAAGCGCAACTGCGCGAGCCGCGCGGTGAAGCAGGCGCGCAAGAATCAGCGTACTCATTCGACTTCCAGATAATTCAAGACTATAGGTTGCCGTCTTCAGGATGCGGGTCACCTGAAGTGCGGTTGTCGCATGATGCGATGCCGCGCTACGCCCGCGCGGAGTACCGGTCATGCAAAGACTGGCGCAATTCGACATTACGAATCAGTTCCTGAGCCGTCCTGGCAAGATCGCAGCGCAGGTTGTGTTCGGCCTCGTCTGCGGCGGTGCGATGGTGGGATTGCGAACCGTGTTCGATGTCTTCGCACCGACGTCCGGGCCGTTTGCGCTGATCTACCCCACTGTCCTCCTCGCTACGCTGTACGGGCATTGGCGCGCCGGAATCGTGGCGCTCCTGACGACATTTTTCTGGGCCTGGTATTATGTCCTCCCGGGCCCGGGTTCGCTCGCCTTTACCAATCCGACTGATCCCGCGCGCGTCCTCCTCAACTTCGTCTGCTGTCTCGTGGTGCTGGTTTTCGCGGAAGCCTTTCGCGAAGCCGCGCACAAGACGATGGGTGAAATCAGGAGAGCCGCCGATCGCAGGCTCGCCCTGCTCGCCGAACTCGAACATCGCACGAAAAACAACTTCGCGCTGGTTGCCAGCTTTCTGGAAATCCAGAAGCACCGGCTGGCAGACAAGACGCTGCACCGCCCGCTGGACGATGCCGTAGGGCGTGTGCGCACCTTTGCCGAGGCCTATTCGAATCTAGACCTGGAAAAGGCCGAAATCCGCGATGTCGGCATCAGGCAGTATCTCGACATTCTGCTGGACCGTCTGGAGAAGGCCGCGCTTCCCGACAACGTCATCCTTTATCGGGAGATCGAGGATATCGAGCTGGAGCGCGAGAAAGCGGTCGCCATCGGCCTTTATGTCAACGAGGCGCTTTCCAATGCACTGAAGTACGCTTTCCCTCATGGCAGAGCCGGCACGATCGGCGTGTATTTCCACGTCACAGGTAGCAAATGGCGGCTGTCGATCGAGGACAATGGCGTCGGACGCGGCGCGACATCGGACGCATCGGGCGGCCTTGGCTCCAGCCTGATGGCAGCCTTCGCCCAGCAGGCCGGTGCGAGCCATGCGCTGACCGTGCTTGACGGTGGCTTTCGCGCGTCGCTTTCGACGAGGAAGGACGAAGTACCAGTCGGCTGATACTGGCGCATGGAATCTTCTCTCGACGCTTTCGGTATTCGCAGGATGATAAAGAGACGAATCGTCACGATTCTCTGCGGGCCGATGCTCGCGCCTTGCGGGTGTGCCACCGTGCCGCCGGAGGCAGCCGAAATTATTTCTGTACGACCGATAGAAGCGAACCTCATGGGCTCGTGGGCGTCCACGCAGTATGGGGATCGGGCGGCACCGCGCGCGGTATCGGTCACCTTCGGAGCGGGTAACAGTGTAGCCGGAGCAATCAATTGCAATCGATGGTCCGGAACATATCGGCTCCACGGCAACCGCGTGGAGTTTTCGGATGACATAATCATCACGAGCGCCGGGTGCGGGCCGGGTTGGCTGAAAGATCGCAACCTTGTGAGCGATGCAGAAGAGAGTTTCTGGCGACACTCCACGGCCTGGCTTTCCGCTGACGGAGAACATCTTTACATGCAGGGCGAGGAAATACTGACGTTGAAACGCGCAGAGCCGCTTCCTGCCTTGTCATCGCCGTCCTCCCCCGCCACATAGCCGCGCATGTCAGTCGCCGAACTCCAGAACATCGCCCTGCTCATTGACGCGGACAATACGACGCCGAAGGGCATCGACCCGGTGCTGACCGTAATGGCCGAGCTGGGACAGGTGAATATCAAGCGAGCCTATGGCAATTTCGCGAAAAACAATCTCGCCAACTGGGACAAGATTACGCATCGCTACGGCATCCGCCCACAGCAGCAATTCGACCTGACGGCGGGCAAGAACGCCACCGACATGGCGATGACGATCGATGCGATCGACCTGCTGTACCAAGGCAAGGTAGACGGGTTCGGGATCATGTCCTCGGACAGCGATTTCACGCCGCTCGTTACGCGTCTTCGGCAGGACGGGCTGGTCGTTTATGGCTTCGGCAGCACGAGCAAGACGCCGCAAGCCTTCAAGAGCGCCTGCACCCGCTTCATCGATATCGACGCGCTGATCAAGGGTGCTTCGGACGAGCCGGAGATTGGTAGCGATGCGAAAGCTGCACCCGCCGCTTCGGCAAAAGGCGAGATCGACGAGGAGCTGGTAGAACTGCTTGCCACGGCGTGGAAGGCCGCCAAGCGCGACGACAAGGGTTTCGCCTCGCTCAGCGAAGTCGGCAATATCGCAGGCAACCGCTCCAGTTTTGACGTGCGCAATTACGGCTTCAAGCGATTGTCCGACCTGTTCGAGGCCGTCGGCCAGTTTCAGGTCGAGCGGCGCGACAACAACAAGCACTTGTATGTGAAGCGCCTGCGCTAACGCGCTGTCCTACTCCGCGACGGATGTGCTTGGGTCCACCGCATGCCGAATTTCGCCTCTTGCCTTCGCACTGCGAGTGATATTCTCGCCTTTCCGGTGACACTCTGGCGCGTCCGGGTAACGGAATGCGTTTTGCTTTCTGGACTGTGTAAGACCTGTAAGACCTTGTCCTTTCGGCACCATTCGCGCGGTCGCCCGTTGGTGGCAAAACTCAACAGGGAGAACCGTCGCGATGGTCGACAAATCCGAGAAGTTCAATTGGTTGGTCCGCGTGGGCTATTTCAGCCGCGCCATCCTCTATTCGGTGCTGGGCCTCATCGCCCTCACCAGCGCGCAGCAAATCGCGCAAGGTACGAATGGCATCTTCCAGGCCATCGAGAACTACCCCGCAGGAACCATCATCCTTTGGATCATGGTCATCGGCCTTACCGCTTATGCGCTGTTCCGCTTCTGCTCGCTCTTCTTCGATATTGAGAATAACGGCTCTGACGGGAAAGGGTGGGCCAAGCGCGTCGGCCATGCCGGCTCGGGCATCGGCCACCTTGCTCTCGCCTACTCCGCGCTCCAGTTTGCCAACAGCAACACGGGCGCATCGGGCGGCAGCGCCGGCGACTCGGGTTCAGGTTCGTCCGGCGGGGGTGCGCAGGATGCGGCGTCGGGCGTCCTATCGATGGACTTCGGCGGAACGGTGATCGGCCTGCTGGGCGTGATCTTCTTCGTGGTGGCTATCTTTCAGGCGAAGAAGGGAATCTCCGGCGATTTTATGCATCGCATTAGCGGACAGGCGCCTGACTTCACCCGCTGGCTCGGCGGCGCGGGCTTTCTGGCGCGCGGCGTTGTTTACGCTGTTATCGGCTGGTCGCTTTTCAAAGCTGGCTTCATGTCGGCTGGCGCCGAGCAGGTGAAGACGCTTGGCGATGCCGTGGCCAGCCTTGCTGGACAGGGTCTGATCTTTACGCTGACCGCGATCGGACTGCTGCTGTTCGGCATCTTCAGCCTGATCCTGGCGCGCTATCGCATCATTCCGGAACTGGACTCCAACGCAGGGATCCCCAAATTCCGTACATGAACAACCTTTCGAATACCCCCAATGCAGAGGCGCGCGGTGGCAAGACCGCGCGCCTCTATCGCATGGTGATGGACAAGCATGTCTGTCCCTATGGCCTGAAGTCGAAATGGCTGCTGGAAAGCAAAGGCTACACGGTGACGGACCATCCGCTCACGACGCGCGAGGAAACGGACGCGTTCAAAGCGGAGCACGGAGTGAAGACGACGCCGCAGACCTTTATCGGCGGCGACCGGATCGGCGGCTATACCGACTTGCGCGCCTATTTCGGCAACCCGTTGCCGGAGAAGGATGCTGTCAGCTATCGCCCGGTGCTTGCGGTGTTCGCAGTCGCCCTGGGCTTGTCGTTGTCGCTCAATTGGTGGGCGTTCGATACGCTGCTGACGGTGCGCGCGGTCGAGTGGTTCGTCGCCTTCTCAATGGCAATGCTCGCCATGCTCAAGCTGCAGGACGTGGAGAAATTCAGCTCCATGTTTCTGGGCTATGACCTGCTGGCGAAGCGGTTCGTGCCTTACGCCTACGCCTATCCGTATCTGGAAGCGCTGGCGGCCATCTTGATGGCGGGGCGCGTGCTGCCGTGGATTTCGATCCCCGTTGCTGCCTTTATCGGCACCATTGGCGCAGCAAGCGTGGTCTACGCCGTCTACATCCAGAAGCGCGAGCTCAAATGCGCCTGCGTCGGCGGGAGCGCGAGTGTGCCGCTGGGCTTCGTGTCGCTGAGCGAGAACCTTGCCATGATGGCGATGGCGGCCTGGATGGGCGGACAGCTATTGTTCGGCTGACGATGCAGCAGGCGGAGCGGCGGCATCCAGTTCGCCGCAATCGACTGCGCCGCTGCCGGTATAGACCGTGCGGTCAAAGCGGTCATAGAGGAATACCGTCCCCTCGCCATTCCCCTCGACGGCAAGCCGCAGCGCATAGCCCCGCCCATTATATAGGGTTCGCGTATTGGCAGGCAGCGGGCGCGATCCGGGATCGGCGGCGAAGCGCACCATCTCACCGTCGATCTTCATGAAGGCATCCGCCTCGCGCGCGATCACCCTCTCCCCCATGCTGGTGCCGGGCATGTACATACATGCATCGCCGAGCAGATCGTTCGTTTCACGGTCTGCCGCCGTGATGATATCGGGCACGACCGGTTCGAGCGGTGCGCCTTCCTCATTCGCCTGCCGCACACGTTCGACGACGGCGGCGTCCTGCGCCAACTGATCCTGCGCCGAAGGCCCGTCGTCACACGCGGCCAGAGCGAGCAGGGAAATGGCAGCCATCCAACGCATCAATGCCTCCCGAACAGCTTCTCGACATCGTCCATCGACAGCTTCACCCAAGTGGGCCTGCCATGATTGCACTGCCCGGAACGCGGTGTCGACTCCATCTCGCGCAGCAACGCATTCATCTCCGCGACGTTCAGCATCCGTCCCGCGCGCACCGACCCATGGCAAGCCATGGTGGCGAGAACGTACTCGATCTTCTCCGACAGCAGCAGCGACGCACCGTGCTCGGCAATATCATCGGCAAGATCGCGGAGCAGCGCATGCGGATCGGCCTTCTTGAGCACCCCTGGCATGGCGCGCACCAACATTGCGTCCGGCCCGAACCGTTCGATGGCGAGGCCGAGCGTCGCGAAATGCTCTGCCTGTTCCTCCAGCCGGTCGCAATCGGCCTCGTCCAGTTCGACAACCTCGGGCATAAGCAAAGCCTGGCTCGCCGCGACCTTGTCGCCCGCTCCTGCCGCGCGCAGGCGTTCGAGCACGATGCGCTCATGCGCGGCGTGCTGGTCGACAAGGACAAGCCCGTCCGCCGCCTCGGCCACGATATAGGTGCTGGCTACCTGACCCCGCGCGATGCCGAGCGGATAGTCCTCCGCGTTTCCTGGCAGGGGTTCGGCAGCCTCTGCCCTGCCCTGCGGCGAGGCGAGCGTTTCGACGTCGCCCTGCGGTCCCACCCAATCCGCGCCCGCATCGGCGACCCGCGACCGCGCGCTCCAGTCCCTTCCTGCGAAAATCGAGCGCAAAACAGGCGAAGGCTCGGCTGGCTCCGCCTGCCAACGCCCCATCGCGCCACTATCGGGCGCCTGCGCGCTGCGACGATCTCCGGTGGAAAGCGCCCCGCGCAAACCGCTAACGATGAAACCGCGTACCGCCGCCGCGTCACGGAAGCGGACCTCGGTCTTGGCCGGATGCACGTTCACATCGACATCGGCGAAGGGGATATCGAGGAACAGCGCCAGCACCGCATGCCGGTCGCGCGCCAGCATATCCGCATAAGCTCCGCGCACCGCGCCCGACAGCAGCCGGTCCTTCACCGGGCGGCCGTTCACGAACAGGTACTGGTGATCCGCCACGCCGCGATTGAAGGTCGGCAGCCCCGCAATCCCCGTCAAGCGCATCATGCCCTCGCCGCTCAGTCGCTCGAGATCGATGGCGACCGAATTGCCCGCGAGTTCGCGAGCGACGATCTGCGATACACGCTCTGCAGCATCCTGCCTCCCTTGCACTGCAAAGATGCGCCGCTCACCATGTTCGAAGGTGAAGGCGATGTCGGGCCGCGCCATTGCAAGACGCCGGATTACATCGCGACAGGCCGCATATTCGCTCCGCGCGGTGCGCAGGAATTTGCGACGCGCGGGGATCTTCTTGAAAAGGTTTTCCACCCGCACCCGCGTCCCGGGCGGAAGTGCGACCGGCCCTTCTTCTACGAGCACGCCATGATCGACCATCCGCCGCCAGCCCTGTGGTTCGCCGTGCGGCCGGCTCTCGATAATCAGTCGCGCTACGCTGCCGATAGATGGAAGGGCCTCCCCGCGAAAGCCTAGCGTGGCAACTTGCTCGATGGCCTCGTTGGGGAGTTTTGAAGTCGCATGCCGTTCCAGCGCCAACTCTATCTGTCCCGGCGACATGCCGCAGCCATCGTCGGTCACGCAGATTGCGCCGAGCCCACCCTCGGCAATCTGCACGACGATCCGCCGTGCGCCGGCGTCAACGGCGTTCTCGACAATCTCCTTGAGCGCCGAGGCCGGGCGCTCCACCACCTCACCCGCCGCAATCCGGTTCACGAGCATTTCGGGGAGGCGGCGAATTTCGGGCATCGGACCATCCTAAAGGCCCGCCAGCGTATTTTCGAGCTGAACCGGTGCAAATCTGCGGTGTTTTCGACAAATTTTTTGGCGTTTCGCCGAAGGGCGCGTTAAGGAGCGCCACTTTCCGTATCGCAGAATCGTCTCACCGCGAATTCCTGCGGTTCTCGGCGGCAATTCCAGCAACGGGTTAATCGATGAGTTTTTTCTCCAACATCTTCAAATTCGGCGCGCAGAACATGGCCATCGACTTGGGCACGGCCAACACGCTTGTCTATGTGCAGGATCGCGGCATCGTGCTGAACGAGCCATCCGTGGTCGCCATCGAAACGATCAACGGCGTGAAGCGCGTCAAGGCCGTGGGCGAAGATGCAAAGATGATGATGGGCAAGACGCCCGACAATATCGAAGCCATTCGTCCTCTGCGTGACGGCGTTATCGCCGACATCGAGATTGCGGAGGAAATGATCAAGCACTTCATCCGCAAGGTACATGGCAAACGCACGCTTTTGCGCTACCCGGAAATCGTGATCTGCGTGCCTTCGGGCTCGACCTCGGTCGAAAAGCGCGCGATCCGCGATGCGGCGAGCAACGCCGGCGCGTCCGAGGTCTTCCTCATCCTCGAACCGATGGCCGCTGCTATCGGCGCGGACATGCCGGTAACCGAACCGGTCGGCAGCATGGTTGTCGATATCGGCGGCGGCACGACGGAAGTTGCGGTGCTCTCGCTGCGCGGCCTCGCCTACACGACGTCGGTTCGCACAGGCGGGGACAAGATGGACGAGGCAATCGTTTCGTATGTCCGTCGTCACCACAACCTGCTCATAGGCGACGCCACGGCGGAGCGGATTAAGAAGGATTATGGCGTCGCCACGGTGCCGGATGACGGTGTCGGAGAAACCATCGTCATCAAGGGCCGCGACCTCGTGAACGGCGTGCCGAAAGAGATCAACATCAACCAGGCGCATGTTGCCGAGGCGCTCAGCGAACCGATTGGTGCCATCGTAGAAGGTGTGCGCATTGCGCTGGAAAACACCGCGCCCGAACTCGCCGCTGACATCGTCGACCAGGGCATCGTTCTTACAGGCGGCGGCGCGCTGATCCGCGGGCTGGACGATCACATCAAAGAAGAGACGGGCCTGCCCGTGTCGATTGCCGAAGACCCGCTGACCTGCGTTGCGGTAGGCACCGGCAAGGCGATGGAGGACCCGATCTATCGCGGCGTCCTGATGACCGCGTAACGCATAACAGGGGAGCGTGCCCGCATGGCACCGCCATCGGCGCAATCGGGAACGAACAAGCGCGCCCAGATGGGGCGCTTTACCGGCTATGTCTTCGCTAGCGCGGGTGCACTGATTGGCGCGCTGCTGCTGATTATCTCGCTGTGGCGTCCTGAAACCTTTTACGGCCTGCGCAGCATGGCGACCGACGCCGCCGCCCCTGTCGGAGAAGCGGGCGCCGCTGGTCGCACAACCTCGCGCGGCTTCTTCGAGGCGATCGCTGGCTACTACAACGCGGGATCGAAGAATGCCGAGCTGGAGCAGGAAGTCGAGGTCGCCCGCGTTCGACTGGCAGAGGCGGTCGCGTTGGAGCAGGAGAACGCGCGGCTGAAGGCATTGCTCGACTTGGTCGAAGGCAATGAAGAGGTCGTTGCAACTGGCCGCCTGATCGGCTCCACTTCTTCCAGTGTGCGACGCTTCGGCTACCTATCCGCCGGGCGTAGCGATGGCGTGACGGTGGGCATGCCGGTCACCTCATCGATGGGCCTGGTCGGGCGCATCCTCGAAGCTGGCCGCAGCACCTCGCGCGTCCTGCTTTTGACGGACCCCGAAAGTATTGTCCCCGTGCGCCGCGCCACCGACGACGTGGTTGCCTTCGCAGAGGGACGCGCCGATGGCAGCTTGCGCATCCGCCTCATCAATCTCGGTATCAATCCACTCGAGGAAGGCGATATCTTCGTCACTTCCGGCGCAGGCGGGCTATTCCGGCCCGGCGTCGCCGTCGCCATGGTGAGCAAGATCACCGATGACGGCGCTATAGGCCAGCTCCTCAGCAATCCCGCAGCAACCGATTTCGTCATGGTCCAGCCGATTTTCGAGCCCGAGGCAATCCTTGCCGCCGAACAGCCGCCGCTCGCCGAGCAGCCCGTCGACGAGGTCGCCGACGTCGTATCGGACGAGGAATAGTCGCGTGGAGCGGCTCAATCCCAATGCGCGGCGCGACCAGTTCGGCAGCAAGATAAATCGCGCACATTCGCCCGTTCTCGCCTATGGTGTGCCGTGGCTGACGATCCTGCTCGGTTCGCTGGTGCCGATGCTGCCGATCATCGCGCTGGCACCCATCGTGCCACCGATGGGCTATATTTTCCTTCTCGCATGGCGCGTGCCCCGCCCCGGCATCCTTCCGCTGTGGGCTGGACTGCCGCTCGGTTTTTTCGACGACCTGTACTCCGGCCAGCCACTCGGCTCGGGTATCCTGTTCTTTTCGGTCACAATGATCGCGCTTGATCTGATTGAGGTGCGCTTTCCCTGGCGCGGTTTTTGGCAGGACTGGGGGGTGGCCTCGCTGTGCATCTCCGCCTATCTCGTGCTAACTGCGGTTCTGTCCGGTGCGAACTTTTCGGCGGTTCAGCTTTCCCTCATTTTGCCGCAGCTAGCCCTGTCGATCATGGCATTCCCCGTCGTAGCGCAGCTTGTCTCGCTTATGGATCGCATGCGCCTCACACGCGTGCGCCGATTGGGCTGAGTATATGGTTGGAAAGCTTACCTCAAACTCGCTCAAGCAGACATTCGATCGGCGCAGCTTCGTGGTGGGCGCGATACAGGGTGGCATCGGCTGCCTGCTTGCCGCGCGCATGGGCTATATCGCCGTCGCCGAGAACGAGAAGTATACGCTGGAATCCGAGAGCAACCGGGTGAACCTCTCGCTCATTCCGCCGCGACGTGGCTGGATTCTCGATCGCAACGGTTCTCCCCTCGCCTCGAACCGCGCCGACTTCCGCGTCGACATAATTCCTGAACGGCTGCACGACCCGGAGCGTACGGTCGAGCTACTCGGCGAATTGCTCGATTTCACAGATGTCGAAAAGATCGACTTGCGAGAGCGCTTGAAAGATTCGCGCGGCTTTTCTGCCGTTCCCGTCGCCAGCGGCCTTGCGTACGAAAAGTTTGCCGCCGTCAGCGTGCGCCTTCCTGAACTGCCCGGCGTGGTTCCGCAGCGCGGCTTCTCGCGCTTTTATCCCACGGGTGCTTCAGTCGGGCATTTGATCGGCTATGTCGGCGCGCCGAGTCGCGAGGAATACGACCTTGAACCGCAGCCGCTGCTGATGACGCCTGGGTTCAAGCTCGGCAAGGACGGGCTGGAGCAGCAGTTCGAGCAGACGTTGCGCGGAGAGCCCGGCGCACGCCGCGTGGAAGTGACGGCCGGCGGGCGCATAGTGCGCGACCTGGAGATGCGCGAGGATGTGCAGGGCAACGCCATCCGTCTCACCATTGACGGCCCGTTGCAGGACTATGCCGCGCGCCGCCTCGGGCTCGAGAGTGGCTCGGTCGTTGTCATGGACTGCGAAAGCGGCGAATTGCTCTGCATGGCATCGATGCCCAGCTTCGACCCGAACAGTTTCTCCGATGGAATAGGTCGGGTCGAATATTCGATGCTGGCCGAGAACGACCGTGTGCCGCTCCGAAATAAGACCTTGAAGGGCCTCTACCCCCCCGGATCCACGGTCAAGCCGATGCACTCGATGGCGTTCATGCATGAGGGTATCGACCCGAGCGAAGCGATCATGTGCAATGGCGGCAGGCGCATCGGCAATCGGTTCTTCAACTGCTGGAGCAATCATGGCCGGGTAGACATGGCCAAGGCGATTTACCAGAGTTGCGATAGCTATTTCTATCACTTCGCGCAGCAAGTCGGTTTTGATAAGGTCGCGGCATACGCCAGGCGGTTCGGTCTCGGCCAGCAATTCGAGTTGCCTGTAGCCAGCCAGTTTTTCGGCACTGTGCCCGATCCTTCTTGGAAGCGCGAGAAATATGGGGAGGACTGGCAGCCCTACGACACGGTAAATGCCTCTATCGGCCAGGGCTATTATCTCACCAGCCCGTTGCAACTTGCGGTCATGTCCGCCCGTATCGCGACGGGCCGCGAACTGACGCCATCGTTGCTCAAATCGGATACCAAGCCGCGGTTTGCCTCGATGGATTATCGCCCGGACGAAATTGCCTATGTCCGCCAAGCGATGAGCGACGTCGTGAACGGACCGGGAACCGCAGGACGCGCGAAGCTGCCCCTCGAAGATGTGTTGCTGGCTGGCAAGACCGGCACCGCGCAGGTCGTCAGCCTGAGCGTATCCAACGGCAAGTCCGGTCCATGGAAATATCGCGATCACGGCCTCTTTGTCTTCTTCGCACCGTTCGATAACCCGCGCTATGCCGGTGCCGTCGTGATCGAGCATGGTGGCGGGTCTGGCGCGGCGTATCCGGTTGCTCGCGATGTGATGACTTATCTGTTCGATCCACAGAAGGGGCTGGAAGCGCTGTATCCGCTTGAGGAGCAATGGGGCGGGACGGCGCAGCAGCGTCTGGACCGCCAGTATGCGGCCTACGCCACGGCGGCGGGTGTCGACCTGCCACCCGCGCCAGAGCCGATAACGCTGGCGAAGCAGGTCGATGCCGAAGCGCGTGCAGCGGTCGCCGGACCGGAGGAAGCAAGCGACGAGTTCTTCAGTCCGCGCGAGGATCCGACCGCGCGTTCTGAAGATACCCTCACATGAGAGGCGCAATAACTCTCCCGGCCCCGCTTGCAACTTTCCCGTGGCGCGTCGTTATCCCGCTGAGTTTACTTGTGATCTTCGGCGCATTCGTGCTTTATTCTGCCGGGGGCGGTGGAATGAATCCGTATGCGACCTCGCATCTGATCCGCTTTGCCGTCACGCTCGTGCTCGCTCTTGGGATTTCCTACTTCCCGCAAGACTGGGCGCGTATGGCCGCCATACCTGCCTACATCGCCGTGCTTGTTCTCTTGATGGGCGTCGAGATCCTTGGTGCCGTAAAAGGCGGCAGTCAGCGCTGGCTCGAGCTGGGTTTTTTGCGATTGCAACCGTCTGAGGTGATGAAGCCCGGAATCGTCCTCATCCTCGCCGCGTTCTTTCACACGCTGCCAGTGGGAATGATCAATACATGGCGCGCACTGCTGATCCCGTTGGCACTTATTGCGATGCCGGTGGGACTTGTGCTGCTGCAACCCGATCTCGGCACCTCGCTCGCCATCGCGTTCGGAGGGATTGTGACCATGTTCCTGGCCGGATTGCCGCAGAAATACTTTGTCGGCGGAGGCGTCTTGGCAATTATCGCCGCGCCTCTCGCCTATTTCTTCGGTCTCCAGCCTTACCAGCAACAGCGCGTGCTCACTTTCCTCGACCCGGCGAGCGATCCGCAAGGAAGCGGCTACCACATCATCCAGTCCCAGATCGCGATTGGGTCTGGTGGGATCACCGGCAAGGGGTTCGGCGACGGATCCCAAAGCCAACTCGATTATTTGCCCGAACCCCATACCGACTTCGTCTTCAGTACGATGGCGGAGGAATGGGGCCTGATCGGCGGTCTGTTCGTTCTCCTCATTTTCGGAATCGTGCTGAGATGGGGACTGCTGGTCGCCCGAGGCGCTCCCGATCGTTTCTCACGCCTTCTGGCAGGTGGCCTGACAGCTACGATCTTCTTCTACGTCGCCGTGAACCTGATGATGGTGATGGGTCTTGCCCCTGTCGTGGGCATCCCCCTGCCATTCATGAGCCACGGCGGCAGTTCCATGCTGACGAATATGCTGTGCGTCGGGGGGATCATGATGGTCGAACGCTGGAGTCGCAGAGCGACGCGCTGATCGACTTGACGCGCATACGCACGCCCGCCGAAATCGCCTCTTTAACCGCGCGCCGAACCCGCTATATGAGCGCCTCCATGCGATTCGCGTGGGTCATGCACGGCACCGCAGTGTAGCACAGTATGGACGCATAGCTCAGTTGGTAGAGCAGCTGACTCTTAATCAGCGGGTCCTAGGTTCGAGCCCTAGTGCGTCCACCATTTTCTCCACCACAGTCGAAGATTTGCACTGCACGTCGCGGCCCTCTCAATTTTAATGGAGCATATCTACCGACTTAGGTTCCCGGTAATCCCCAGAGCGAACGCATGGAGAGTTTCGAATATTTCTGTTCGTAGTTGGACAAACTTGCCGCAAGAACGCTCAAAGTCAGCTCTGATAGGCCGGCCAATTTCGCAGTTTTTTGAATAGTGTGCGAAACAATCGAAGCTGACTCGTAAGGGATCAGCTTGTCTCCGTCGTTTATGCACTTGGAGTGGGTCGGTATGCTGAAGCTTACAGGCGGGCGCTAACGAAAGCTTCGAGCGCGACTAATTTATCCTAGCCTGAAAAACGATCGCGAGTGAATCTCCTGCTGCCAGTGTAGCGCTCGTGCTATAGATTTCGCCGACATCGCGATATTCAGCGCCAACCGGATCGGATTCGTCTGCGCCCACTGCATCGTCGTCTTCGATAGTACTGGCACCTGAACAGGTCGTCCCGGAGCGGATACTCTCATTGACGAATATCAGGCTTTCGGGGAGGACATCGCTAATGACGACATTCGTGGCTCTGGTGTCACCGGTGTTTGTGGTTACAAGGCAATATTCGATCGTTGCACCGGGAATGCGGTAATCGTAATCCCCAAAATCGACCGGATCACTGAGCAAGCGACTTGTCTTGTCGATGGTCAGCGTGGTTGTCGGACGACAGAACGTTATGTCGTGAATCGCGATGCCCTGCTGCCCCGGATCGATCGGCGCTGCCGAGTGATTGCCGTAACTTACGATGATAGTATCGATTGGCTCTGAGAATGTGACAACCACATTGCCGGCCGCCGCATTGCTATCCGAAGCACCATCGCCATAGGCTGTGTTGCCGATGACGTAGTTGGCGACGCCGTTCGTCAGCGCCGGGAGGACAGAAGTTCCCTTGTAGCGTCCTTCGACAATAACGAGGTCGGCGAATTGGCCCGGATTGCTATCCACATCGAAGATGCGGAACTGCGCGCCGCGCATGATTTCGGGAAGGGTAATCGTCGTCTTCGCGCGGCCCGATCGGTTTGGCTGATCGACAAGCTGGCCCAGCGCAAACTGCGGCGTTGCCATGCCGCCCGTGAATACGTTCTGGCGATTAGGAGATTGCCCGCCGAATGCCGCGTTGTTCAACCAAACGCCGTCATTCGTTAGATTGAAGGCAATGTTGCCCAGCGTGCCTAACGCGTAGCTGTTGCTGGTGGTACCCGCGGCCCACGTCACGGAATCCCAATCGAATACGATCGACTGGTTGGGACAAACAAGCGTTGGCGCAGTCCCTGCGGTCCGCGCCCCCCCGACAGTCAAGGTGGCGGTTGCGTAATCGTCTTCGGTCGTCACACCGTTTGCGGGCGACGAGTCAGGGTCGAACTGACTGCTCGCCGAGACCTCGGCGCGGTTGGTCAGGACAGCCCCGCTGGTGGCGGTCACCACGCCGGAGATATCGATTGTCGCGCTCTGGGTTCGCGCCAGATCGCCGACAGTCCAGATGCCGGTCGCGGGGTTGAAGGTTCCGGTGCCCGTCGATGAGCTGTAGGTGAAGCCGGCAGGGAGCGTATCGCGCACCTGCACGCCGGTGGCCGTGAGGCTGGATGCGGCGGCGTTTGTCAACGTCAGTCGGAAAATCGCAGTGCTCCCGCTGTTTGGCGATGCCGTGAGCAAGGTCTTGGTCAGCGACAGATCGGCGAACGCGCGATTGAAGGTGAGATCGCTGATACCAGATACCTGTGCGCCAGGATCTCCGCTGCCCGTATAGCTGAAGTAAACGACGCGCACACCGCGAACGAGGGTATTGCCGAAAGTGAAGTTCACGTTGCCGGTGGTTTGATCCGCGGCCACGCTGGCCGTGCCCCGCCAGCCGTTGACTGTCGCGTTACTGGTCCGGGTTGCGGCGCTGGAAGCAGCGTAGAAAGCCGGGGTTTCGGCAGCATTGCGCCACGTCCCCCCCGCATCCTGATAATAGACCTCGATCGCATCGATCCAGTTCGACGCATCGATGTCAGTGATGCTGAATTGAAGCCCCGTAACCGAGCGGCTCAACGCGACAGTTGTCGTAAGCTTGTCGCCCGGATCATATGCGGAGTTGTCGAAATTCATCAAAAGCGATCCGGCAAATCCGCCGAAATTGGGGTCGTAATAGGATACGAAACTGTCGAGGATGGGAACAAACGGCGTTCCGTTTGCAGCCGTGGAGTAACTGACAGTCGCCGTGGTGCTGCCATCGCTTGCAGTGGCGGTGGATGGGTTGGGCAGAACCCCGCCGCTGGGTGCGTTCAGTGTTGTCCAGTCAATCGTGGTTGTACTTTGTGCAAACGCGCGCTGCGGAACAGCGACAAACACGCAAGTTGCGGCCAGTAAAAAGCAGACAAAGCGAACGAACGTTTTCATCGACCCAGCCCCAGGAAGCCAAACGTGTCGGCATCGAATTTGATACGCACCGCAGCGAAGATCCCGTCATTGGTGTTACGAGCGTCGGAGAAGTCCGGGTCATCGAAGCCTGTAACATTGTAGCCGACTGTCAACATGATACCTTCGACCGGCACGACGCCGACATGGGGGCCCAGCGCGTAGCGTGTTGCACCGTCGATTGCGGCGCGAACCGTGCCAGATGCACCCAGTTCCAGCCGTTCGCCGATCCCGATCCGAGCATCGAGACCGGCAAGAATGGCGTTGCTGCCGATACCGAATCCCTCGAACTGGTCAAAATTGTGACGGTAGCCGAGAAACACACCAAATTCGCTGCGGCGGGAAAGTCCGACGACCAGACCGTCATCATTCCCGCCAACGTCGTCGTCATTGCGCGGTGACCAGTTGGCGGAGATGCTGCCGAGCAACCGTCTTGAGCGCGCGTCGCCATCTACAAGGAGTGCGGTTCGCCCTGCCCCACTGGTTTCCCCAGCCACGGCGTTGCGAACTTCGTCGCTACGATATTCGAGCTTCGACAGGAACGCGAAATCGGCATCTGCCGGACGATGCGCCATTGCGAGAGCCACATCGAGGATTTCGGTTTCGGCGCCGTTTGCAGCCTCAGCTTGCGTCCAGTTAATACCCGATCCGACCACGCGCCCTTGGCCAAGCTGGCGAATGATCCCCGCGGTCACACCAATGCGGTCGGCATACTCGCCGTCGCGGTATTCGCCGCGGGCAGTCGCCGCCCAGCGATCGTCGCGCCAAGCGCCCCCCAGCGTCACCGCGGTAAACTCCTCGAATAATCCGCCGGCAGGGCCGAACTGGCCGCCGCTCGCCGCGGGCTGGCCGGGATTTACCAGATCTGCAAGATCGGGTCGGCCATTCAGCGTCCAGTTGCTGTCTAGCGTAGCGTCGACACTGAAGTTGCCGGTGACTTGCAGCGTCTGTGAAAGGCCGAAGGCAGCGAAGCTGCGGCTGCCGCGTTCCGCGATGTCCTGCTGGCCGATCGTTGCGTTCAGAGCGCTGCCAACCCAAGGCGTGATTTCGAAACCCCCACGCAGCGTGCTGGAGCTGAAATCCGCGCCGTCGGCGTATTCGTATAGCGCAATTGCGCGCACATCGTTGGTAATCGCGTAGCGGGCGCCAAGGCGATGGCGCGTGGGCAAGTCGGTGGAGTCGGCCTGGTCGAGCGCGATGCTGGTGCTGGCGTTCAGTTCAAGCGTGTTGCCAAGCGCGCGCTGCGTAACCCCGCCCTCGAGTACGGTGGAAGTATTGCTCGTGCCATCGGCGAGCCGATCGTTAAAATGCGTAATCCCCACACGCAGGTCCGTCGCCTGCGTCGTGTGGCCGAGTTCGACCTGCGCGGCGCGGCGGCGCGCAGCAGTGTCGAGACTGTCGTCCTGCCAGGCGCTGGCGAGCAAGGTGAGATCTTCGGAGAGACGGGCCCGGGTATCGATGCCGAACTTGCGGCGGCCCAATTCCACGCCGTTCTGCTGGCCGACGCCGTAATCGGCATCGGTGGAGCGGGCATAGGCGATCACGTCCAGCGAACCGGTCTGGTGCTGCGCTTCGACCAGCCAGCCGGTGGCGGTGCTGCCGTCTCGCTCGCTGGCGGCCAATTCCGCGCGGACTTCGGTCGCGTTACCGATGCGGGCGCGCACGTCTACGCCGCCCATTACGGTGCGTTCGCCATCGCCCTTGTCGGTTACCGCGGTGCCGCCGATCCTGATGACGCCGTCACGGCTTTCCCACTCCGCTCGCGCGCCGCCGTTGAAACGACCCTCGCCCATCGTGTCAGTTTCGTAATCCACGACGATGAATTGCGGGTTGAGATCAAAGTCGCGGCTTAGCACGGGTTCGCGAAAGGTGATGGTGCCGGACAACGGATCGATCGAGTAGTCGGCAAAGCGCGTCAGTGTGCGGCTGTCGACGATGATTTCCGAACGGAAGCGGTCGCGCGTTTCCAACGCTACCGTCTCGCTATTGGGCACGATCGCGCGGCTGGAGAGCGTATAGGGGCCGGAGATACCCTGCCCCTGGATCTCGTCACGGCGGAAGCGCGTGCTGATGTCGGCGCCGAAGGCGCGCACGCTGGCGTCGCCATGGCGCGCTTCGGCAAGAACGCCGGTAGCGACACGCTGATATCGGGTAAGGCGCGTTTCGGTAAAGCCGGTTTCGAAGTCGCCGTAGAGGGCGTTGAAGCTGGCTGTTTCGATGCGGACATACAGCTTCTCGCGGCTGGCGGCATCGAACTGGCGGCTCGATCCGTCGGCGAAGACCGTATAATATGCATCGGGGTCGAGCGTGCCGAGCAGGCGTGCATCGTCTTCCTGCGCGGCGCTGTCATAAGCGATAGTGACGAGGTATTTGCCCAGCACTCGGCCCTTTGCGTAAAGCGCTACGCGGGCATCGTCACCGAGATCGCTATCGAAATTGTCCGTGCGCTCCATGTTGTCGGCCAAGCTGCGCGCACCGATCGTCCCTTCGGCCAGGCCGATGATTGTCCATTCGATGTCGCCCGGCACGATCCAGGCATCGAGCTGTTGTTCGCGCGCGATCTCGCCATCGTCGAAGCGAAAGTCGAGCTGCAACGAACCGCTAACCATCGTCGGAGCGAGTTCGATCAGCGCGATGCCGTCGCCACCTGCCACAGTCCAGCGCGCGGATGACGGGCCACGACGGGTGAGCTGGTCTAGCTGCTGCTGTGCAACCTGCTGAGCACTTTCATAGGGAGCACTGACCTTGAACTGGCCAGAAACGCCTTCGCGCATGGGCCGTCCCGCCGCATCGAGCACGCGCACCGCTACGACCGGGCGGGTGCGACCGTCGGCGACAAGCTCGGAACGATTCTCCACCAGCTCCACGCGGGCCGGAATATTGGTGAAGTGGACCTCACGTGAAAGGTCGGCGACAACATCGCCCGCTGCGCTGATGACGCGTGCACGGAGGTCCGTCTTGGTGCCTGACAATGGCACGCCGCGCCAATGGCTGACTTCCCAGCGGCCTTCGGCTGGGCGAAGCACGCCCTCAAAAGCCAGCGGGTTGGCGCGTTGGCCGTCCACCAGCAATTCCACGGTCTGGCCGCGGCGATGGCGGATGGCCACGCGAACGGCGGGCGCGCGGGGGTTTTCGTCAATGGCAGGGGCGAGCCAGTCGATCTCGCCGTCGCCCATGGCCAGCCAGTCGGTCGTGGCGGTGCTATCCTGCGGCATGGTGTCGGCTGCGGTCGCGCCTTCGATCAGGTCAGGCAGCGTAACCATTTCGAGGCCGTTGCCTTCCAGGGTGGCGACCGGTTCAGCAGCGGCGATAATAGCGGATAGCTGCTCCTGCGGTACGATGGCGTGGTAATCGACCACGACCAGCGATCCGCCCTGCCCCGTGACCAGCCGCGAGATCGCGCTCCCCTGGCTACGACTGGAGAGGGTGCAATCGACGAATTCGCCGCCCTCGGGAAGGGTCATACGCGATGCCTGGACAATGTGTGTCCCAGGCACGACGCCATCGAAATGATAACGACCGTCGATATCGGTGACGGCGAAGCTGCCGTCCTCCATCATCACGCGCACGCCGGGAATCCCAATCCGGTCAGCATCCTCCACCAATGAACAATCGCCTGCGGTCACCCGCCCGATGATCGTCATCCGGCCAGCGATGATGTCGCGTAGGATTTCTACTGAGGCGGATGTTTCGACCTCGCGGCCAACCGAGTCGTTGGCGGAGACGAGATTTTCGACATGACCGGTCGGCGCGTCGGGTGCGACGGTCATCGCATAGGTAATGCGACGTTCGCTTCCGGCGGCGATGGTGCCGAGACTAAAAGCGATTATTCCACCGTCATCGGACACGGACATTGCGTCGGGCGCGGGTGCGCCATCCACACGGACGGATGCCTTGCGTAGGCGCAACGAGGGCGACGGCGTGTCGGTAACGGTCACGCCGGTGCGCGCACGAGCGCCATCGGGATTGCGAACGGTCAGCGTGTATAAGATGGCGTCGCCAGGCTGCGCCTGCGCGCGGGAGGCTGTCTTGACGATCGTCACGCCTTCGCCTGGACGATCCAGCGGAATGTCGATCAGCGGGAGAACACCGTCTGCCGCGCCAAAGGAATTGCCGTAAGAGCCGTCGCTGATGGCAAATGCCCGGTCGCCTGGCCCATCGAGCTGGGCAAGAACCGCCGCAGAAACCACGGACGGGGCCGTGTAGGGGGCGGGCGGCGTGACGACGAGGCGGTACTTCCCGGTCGTAGTCAGCGGGAACCAGAATTCGCCCGGCCCGGTGATCAACCTGTTGCCCGCGCCATCGGTGATGGGATGGCCGGTGACGACCGAGGAAGGCCAGGGCGTGGTGCCGTCCTCGGCAAAAACCTGAGCGGGCCGGCCGGTTAACGCATCCACGAGGGCCACTGTCGCACCGTCGACAGGCGCGCCGGTCTCGCTGTCGAAGACGATGCCAAAGGGATTCGTTACCACATCGACCACGGCTGTGATGCTGGCCGTCGATCCATCGCGGTCGAGCACGCTGATGACGATCTCGTTGCCATTCTGCAAACTGAGTCGGCAATCGTCGGCGGTCGGTGCAGGCGGCACCCGACGCGTCGCGATACTGCCCACGAAGCGGCCCGAATTTGCGTCCGTTTCGTAGACGGTGATTGTTTCGCGATCACCGGAATCGGCGGAGAGCATAACATCGATGCTATCGACGGCATCGGGATCCGAATTCCCGGTCGCAAGATCGATGGCGAAAAACAGGTCGCGCCCGGCGGTCACGACGGTACTTTCGTTTGCCGCTATCATGGTGACATCGCCACCCCCGGGCTGCGCAACACCGCGCGAAGCGGCGCAGAAGCTGAAACGCAGCGGTAAAGTCGACCCCGATCCGGGAATAAAAGTCTGGATGGAGGGTGCTCGCTGCTCTACCTCCAGTCGGACGAGGTTGGATTGAACGGTAACCGTGCGTCCGTCGAAATCCCAACGCGCCTGCGCCACGTTCTCGATCGTTTGCGCCGTGGCCTGGCCCGCAGGCACGACAAGCGACAGCAGCACTCCGCAGAGTGCCGCTGCCGCCTGAAGCATCAAGGACCGTAGATTGGTCACGTCAGAATCCGGTCAATCCGGTCGTCCCGGCCGAATCAATTGATCTCGACCGTGAAGTAGAGCGTGCGCGTGGTGCCGCCCGGAATGTCCGAGAGGCTCTCGTTCACGGTGGTATCGGCCGCGGTGTAACCGTCCACTTCCGTACCGCCCGTACACACGCCGCCCGAAAGGCTGCCGTCGACGATGACATCACCAGTCGTGCCGTAGGCGTCGGGATAGAACGTCACTTCCAGCGGCAGGTCGTCGTTCACGATGACACTGGTGGCCGTGGTCGCACCGGCGGCATTAGTCACTGCGATGCAATATTGCACGCGCGCGCCTGGAATGGCCTTGGGGTTGGTCGTGAAGTTCACAGGATCCCAGATCACGGTGCTGAACTTCTCGACGCTCATGTCGGCGGCGTTCACTGTTACCGAATGCGCATCGGCGTGGTCGCCTTCGTATTCGGCGTCGATACCGGCGATGCCGATGCCGTCGGCCAGCACGGTCTGCACCGTCGCGGGGTCGTCCGGATCGGTGTCGGCGAAGATCTCGGTCGTCGGATCGTTCGCTTCGTAGGCATTGGCAACGAGGACCACGTCCACCGTAGCGCCATTCGGCGTATCGGCGGGCACATCGAACTGCACGAGCACGCTGACCGTCTCGTCCTGCGCCAACGCTTCGAGAAAGGTGACTTCCTCACCGGCGTCGTAGGTTCCGTTGCCGTTGGCATCGATGAAGATGATCGGGTTTTCAGGCACATAGTCGCCAGTCGCCTCGAAGGTAAGCTGATAGCCCACCGTGGCATTCGACAAGTTGGTCACGGTGAATTCGCGAACGATCAAATCCTCGCCCGACGATACGTTGGCCGATGCGCCAACGGCCGCCACGATGACGTCGATTTTGCGATCGACCACGAACGTATCGCTGTCCCGCACGGCCGTTTGCTGGACTCCGCCGACCCTGAAGTCGACGGTGACCGTGTTGGTGATGAATTCCCCTGCTTTGGTCTCCTGAGCCATCGCAGGTGCCGCAAAGCCGGCGAGCGCGACGACGCCCACAGCCCCCAGCAGATACCTGGTGCTTCCCATTGTTCTCGTCCTTGATTAGGTGCCCGCGAAAAATGCCGCCCGCGGGGCTCGGCGGTTAACGGTCGCTTGTCAGCGAATGATTGCGGGATATTCCAGACGGCCGCTTGCGCCGGGTTCGACGACGGCCAGCGTCCACCGGATATGGGTCACGTCACGATGCTCGGCCGGACGCACGGTGCCGTCTTCTCCGGCGGCCGTCAGTTCGGCGAGGCGACCCCAGCTCTTACCACCATCGACCGATACGACCAGATCGGCATCGGCATCGGGCGCAAGGCGCACGGGTGCCGGCAGTGGATTGGTCATCCTGAAATTCTCGATGGGCTCGGCGCCGCTGTTCACATAGTTGGTGCCGAAGACAAGGCGGTCGCCGGGAACGATCGTGTCGGGCTCGACGAGTTCGACCTGCTTCGCACCGTTTGCGTCCACCGTTTCCACGACGGCCTTCACATCGGCCTCCAGCGTGATCGGTTCGGCTGCATCCTGCGCCATCGCGGCAGGCGATGAAGCAAGGAGCAAGGCCGAATAGAATATCTTTAGTTTTCTCATTATTGCAATCTCTTGTAGCTGATTCTTGAGGATCATTCGACTATCACCTGAAAAGTGATATCCTGACTGCTTGGGGCAGCGACGATGCCAAGATCGACCGTGATGCCCGCCGCATCCGCTTCGCCCGAATCGTCGCCGCTGGCATCCGTCAGCGAAGAACCGCCCAGCGTGATGGTTTCGGCCGAATATGTCGTTCCTGTGGGAATGGCGTCGGTGATGATGAAGTCGTCGATCGAGCCGCTGCCCGAGACGTTCGCGGTGATCGTGTAAGTCACGATCGACCCGGGTACGACCGTGTTACCACCAAAGGGATCGACAACGCTTTGCGTCTTGATGAGTTCTACCGAGGTAATTCCGGCGATCAGCGATCCGGTAGCGGTGGCTGTCGCGCCGGTGCTGCCAACGACGGCATCGACGCCGCCTTCACCCTGGCCCGGGAAAGTATCGCCTGGCGCGCCGGTGCCTGTGACCGCATCCGCAGTTAGCTCGATATCGCTCTGCTCGCCGTCGGCAACGGTGTCGGGCACGATGACATTGACGAAAACGGTGATGGCCTCACCGGCGTCGAGCAGGCGGGTAGTCTCCGGACCCGTCAGAATTTCGTCAACGCCAGGATCGTAAACGCCATTGCCGTTGCTATCGATGGCAATGCTGTCGATCGTGGTGTCAAAATCGTTGCCCACCACTGCGGGGTTTGCGGTGAGCGTAAAGGCTTCCGGCCCGTTGCCGGTATTGGTCAGTTCGAAGATCAGGGTTTCGGTGCCCGGCGTTGCCGAAATCGCCCCACCATCGAGCGAAGTCAGCGTGACGTCCAGTAACTCGTCGACGGTCAGCTCGACCGTGTTCGACGTAATCGTCGTAGGACCGTCAGGCGTCGTGTATGTCGCCTGAGCGGTGTTCTGGATGATGGTTCCGGCATCGACGCTCTGCGCATAGGCAGGTGCGGCGATCCCGGCGGCGATGACGGTCGCGAAAGCGAAACCGATTTTTAGGTGAGCATGCGTCATGCCCGCGAATTACGTAGAAACCCGTATCTAAATGGTTAATTTCGGAGAAGGTTTTACGTCTGTTTACCAACGACACGAACCCGCAGACTTGCCCGTTTCACGATCAAAGCGGCCGAACCCGTTGGGAATGGCCTTTTCGTTATGCCGGCCATCCTGCTGCGCAGCCAGCCGAGCCAGCATGTCCAGCGGCTGCAGCGCGTCCCTGACATCATCCGCCATTCGACCAATGGAAAGCAGTACAGGGCGCGGATCAGCCGCGAGTTACCAGTTCGCCACCCGGCCAGCGTCTTTCCCGAGCATTTCCCGCCACGAACGGTGATGTCCGCTAAAGGTTTGCTGGCAGTGGACCCCTCTTTGTAATCTCGCGCACTCCAAGGGAGTTGGTCATTTTGGCTTCAAGCAGGTTCTACCAATCGATTGGCCCGTCCTCGTTGAGATCGAGCGCAATGACTGACTTTAGATCAGCGGGATCTGGGTTAGAGCCTGGTGAGTCCGCCATGTTATATCCCTTCACCATTTGCTTGGCTTCGCTTTCGGCGGCATGGTTCGCAGATGCACCGTGTGGTTTCCCTCCTCCTGCTGACCCTTGCCCTGTTTATGCC
This sequence comes from Alteraurantiacibacter sp., assembly GCA_049646405.1. GTDB lineage: Bacteria > Pseudomonadota > Alphaproteobacteria > Sphingomonadales > Sphingomonadaceae > Alteraurantiacibacter. Next base: position 6,094 of record JBARVT010000223.1, on the reverse strand, counting down.
AGTTGCTCGTGCTATGGCGCAGGAAGCCGCGCGGTTCGGTCCGCTGGAACGGCAGGACATTCGCCTTGCCCAGATCGCGGATCGCCTAATGGTAGCCAATGCGGGCCTGTGCAGGCGGACCATGCCGGTGACAGGGCTCATTCTGCACAGCTACGACCAGTATCGGACAGGCGTTGCCGATGCTCGCTTCATTGATGGGCCAGTCGCGGTCTCGTCCGTCTTGCCGCATTCCGCGGCGGATCGTGCCGGACTCCAGCGCGACGATGCTATAGTTGCGATCGGAGATACGCCTCTGCCTTCGGTCCTTTCGGTCGGCCGCGGCAATCTGCGAGAGGCCGCGTTCGAAGTATTATCCCGACAATCGACGGGACAAAGCCTCACGCTTCGTTATCGTCGAGCCGGGGTTGAGACTACCGCAAACCTCGCTCCGCCAGCGGGTTGCCATTTGCTGGTAGAGATTGTCACCCAAGCGGATTTTCGAGCGCAATCGGACGGGCGCGTGATCCAGGTAGGATACCGCTTTGCCGAAAGTCTCGAGGATGAGCAGTTGGCCGTTGTCCTAGGCCATGAACTGGCTCATGCCGTGCTCGAACACCGCCGCCGCAAGGAAGATGCCGGTATCGATAATGGCGCACTCGCGGAACTCGGACGCAACCAGCAGGTCAACCGCCAAGCCGAGATCGAGGCAGACCGGCTCTCTGCCCACCTGTTGGCAAATGCCGGCTACGATCCCGCGATAGTTCCGGACTATTGGCGCTCAAACGCCGCAGGGGGACTCAGCTTCAGCTTCGTATATCCCTCGCAAGAGGCACGGGCGCGACTAGTTGAGCGCGAGATCGAAATGTATCTCCCCGCCGAACGCGGGCCAAGCTGGCCGGGCCACCTGCTTACACTGCGAGAGCGAGCATTCGCCGATTGACCGGGCGCGGGGGAATGGGTCCGGCGCCTTGATAACGCCGATTGCTACAGGTTTTGGCAAGCCTGCAAATTTGCATTCGAAACCGCTCGAACTTTTTCGGGGGCGCAGGCAAGATCGCACGAACGGGACGGATTTGACGCATTTCGTCTCGGATTCACCGGACGTTCGCCATTCGTCACAGGTCAATGTTCTCCAACTGCTTTTCCCCCATCAAGCGAAAGAGAGTCAGAGCGCGATTCTACTTTAAAGCGTTGCTATTGCCATCACACTGCAATGTGATTATCGGGCGAGCAATGAGCCAGATTATCATTTCTCGCGTACGCGAAATCATCGGTTCCGGCAGATTGACCAAGGCGGGCTTGGCACGCGCGTCGGGTCTCCACGCGAATACTTTGCGCGACTGCACCGAGCTGGGCTGGAACCCCACGGCGGAGACGCTGGGCAAGCTCGACCGGTTCCTGACCGAAACCGACAACACGCCGGTGCTGGTCGGGATCGAGGAAATCATCGACGAGGCTCGCAACGGCCGAATGTACGTCCTCGTCGACGACGAGGACCGCGAGAACGAGGGGGATCTCATTATCCCCGCGCAGATGGCAACCCCCGCCGCGATCAACTTCATGGCAACACACGGGCGCGGCCTTATCTGCCTTTCGCTCGATCCCGCGCGCGTTGCACAGCTCGGCCTCGAGCCAATGAGCCGCAACAATCGCGAAAGCATGCAGACCGCCTTTACTATCTCCATCGAGGCGAAGAAAGGCGTCACCACCGGCATTTCCGCTGCGGACAGGGCGCGCACGATATCGGTCGCGATCGACAGCTCCAAGGGGCCGGACGACATCGTCACGCCGGGCCACGTCTTCCCCCTCACCGCGCGCAAGGGCGGCGTGCTTGTGCGCGCCGGACATACCGAGGCGGCGGTCGATATCAGCCGCCTCGCGGGGCTTAACCCGAGTGGCGTGATCTGCGAAATCATGAACGAAGACGGCTCGATGGCGCGGCTCGACGACCTGGTCGGCTTCGCCCGCAAGCATGGCCTCAAAATCGGCACGATCCGCGATCTCATCGCTTATCGCATGCGTAATGACCACCTCGTCGAGCGGGGCGAGGAACGCGCCTTCACTTCCGATTACGGCGGGCAGTGGCGCCTGACGACCTATCGCAACACCGTTTCCGACAACGAAGCCTACGTTTTGCAGAAGGGCCATGTGGTGGAAGGCGAGCCCACCCTCGCTCGCGTCCACCCCATCTCCGTCTTCGACGATGTGCTGGGCGAGCCGGGGCCGCGCAAGCGTACGCTCCAGCGCGCGATGCAGGCGGTGGGCGAGCACGGTTCGGGCGCAATCGTCATCCTCACCGGCAGGGTCGGCGCGAAGTCGGACTGGAGCGCGGACGACGAGCTCCGCAATGTCGGTATCGGCTCGCAAATCCTGGCCGACCTCGGAGTGCATGACATGATCCTGCTCACCAATTCGCAACCCAATGTCGTCGCGATCGAAGGCTACGGCCTCAACATCGTTGGACACCATCCCATTCCGGAGTAAGCCCTTGGCTCAGTTCCTCATCGTCGAAGCGCGTTTTTACAGCCATCTCAACGACCTGCTGATCGAGGGCGCTCGCGCCGCGCTGGATATAGCTGGCCATGGCGTCGAGGTTGTTACCGTCCCCGGTGCACTCGAAATACCGGGCGCAATCGCGCTCGCGGCGGAAAGCGGCCGGTATGACGGCTTCATCGCCGTCGGCGTCGTGATCCGTGGGGAAACCTATCATTTCGAGATCGTCGCAGGCGAAAGCGCGCGGGCGATAATGGCTTTGACGATGGACGGCATTGCCATCGGCAACGGCATCCTGACAACCGAAAACGAAGCGCAGGCCCTCGTCCGCGCAGACCCGGCGCAGAAGAACAAGGGCGGCGAAGCAGCCCAGGCGGCAGTGCGGATGCTGGAGCTGCGAGAGCAGTTCGCCTGATACTCGTCACATTAGAGTGTGAGTAGTGCAATAATTCGGGTAGCTGCCGAGATGGACAGAAACCGGTCAGACAAGGACATAACTGCCCCGCTGATGGCCAGAAACCTTACATAAGCCGTCCAAAACAGCCCTTCCCCGCATAGAACGCGCTGTCGGCCAGCTCTTCTTCGATCCGGATCAGCTGGTTGTATTTCGCCAGCCTGTCCGAGCGGGCGAGTGAGCCAGTCTTGATCTGACCGCAATTCGTCGCGACGGCGAGATCGGCGATGGTCGCATCTTCGGTCTCGCCGCTGCGGTGGCTCATCACTGATGTATAGCCCGCGCGGTGGGCGATATCGACAGCGCGCAGCGTTTCTGTCAGCGTGCCGATCTGGTTGACTTTCACCAGTAGCGAATTCGCAAGGCCCTTCTCGATGCCCATTTCGAGCCGCTTCGGATTGGTTACGAACAGGTCATCGCCGACGAGTTGCACCCGGTCGCCGATCATGTCGGTCAGCGCCTTCCAACCTTCGAAATCGTCCTCGTCCATACCATCCTCGATGGATTGGATCGGATAGTCCTCGGTCAGCTTGGCAAGGTATTGCGCCATCTCGGTCGGTGAGAGCGACAGTCCTTCGCCCGAAATCTCGTATTTCCCGTCGCGAAAGAACTCGGTTGCCGCACAGTCGAGCGCCAGCACCACATCCTCGCCCGGGGTGAAGCCCGCCTTCTCCACCGATGCCATGATGAAGTCGAGCGCGTCGCGCGTACCCGCAAGGTTGGGCGCAAAACCGCCCTCGTCGCCAACCGAGGTCGCCAACCCCTTTTCGCTCAATCCCTTCTTCAGCGTGTGGAATATCTCGCTGCCCCAGCGCACTGCTTCCGCAACGCTGTCCGCGCCGACCGGCATGACCATGAATTCCTGCACATCGATAGGGTTATCGGCATGCTCGCCGCCATTGACGATATTCATCATCGGCACTGGAAGAACATGAGCGGACACGCCACCGACATAGGCGTAGAGCGGCATGCCGCGGGCAGAGGCCGCTGCCTTGGCCACCGCCATGCTCGCGCCGAGGATGGCGTTCGCGCCCAGCTTGCCCTTGTTGTCGCTGCCGTCGAGCGCGATCATCGCCATGTCGACGTCGCGCTGGTCCTCGGCATCCATTTCGCGCAGCAGATCTGCGATTGGGCCGTTGACGGCCTGCACCGCCTTTGTCACGCCCTTGCCGAAATAGCGCCCTGTGTCGCCATCGCGCAGTTCAACCGCTTCGTAAGCACCGGTGGACGCGCCCGAAGGGACAGCGGCGCGGCCGATGCTCCCGTCCTCAAGCAGCACATCGACTTCCACTGTGGGATTGCCGCGGGAATCGAGGATTTCACGGGCGTGGACGTCGATGATCGCTGTCATGAAAGAGGCTCCGGGTCAGTGTTCGCCCGCGCTCCTAGAATGCGGAACCTTGCACTGCAACATGCGTTGACTCCCTTGAACGCCGGTGTGTTGTATCCATAATACAATCACCGGGACGAATTTGATGAGGGAACAGAGCCTCTCTATACGGAAAGGGAACAGCATGGCCGAGATTAAACCGACCACCAACGAGACACAGCCGACCACGGCCACCGTCGCTGCCAACCAGACCGGGACCGAAACAGTCGACACCGGTTTCGATACAACTACGGACGCGCCGAACCCGCGCACCACCGAGGCAAAATCGCGGTTCAATTCCGCTTTGGATGAAGCCAAGGCGGGCGCCGCGGCGCTGGGCGATGAGGCAAAGGTCCGTGCCGGAAAGTATCGCGAAGATGCCAAGGTGCGCGGCGACGAATGGTCCGCCGACGCAAAGATGAAGGCGAGCGAGCTTGCAGTGGATGGCAAGCACAAGGCGTCCGAAGCGCTGTCCGGCCTTTCGCGCATGATTGATGAGAACACGGCGACCGTCGACGAGAAGCTGGGTGCGAAATACGGCGATTATGCCCGCTCGGCTTCGCGCACCCTTCAGGAGAATGCGCGCAAGCTCGATGAGAAGAGCCTCGACGAACTGGCCGAAGATTCGCGCGAAGCGATCCGCAAGAGCCCGGCGACCGCAGTCGGCCTCGCAGCCGTCGTCGGCTTCTTTTTCGCCCGCCTGTTCCGCTAAGATCAGGTGGCTTTGCAAGAGGACGACGCGCTCGTCCGTTCCCCGTATGATGGCGAGGCCCGATTTGCGGACCCGCAAATAGAAGACACGATCGCCGCCCCGCAGGACCACCTGCAAGGCGGCGAGCGTCGTTCGCTGTCTGACGACCTAGGGGCGCTGTTTTCTGATACGAAGACGTATCTCGATGCGGAACTGAGTTACCAGAAGAGCCGCGCGGGCTTTGTCGCCAATCGCGCCAAGATGGGGATCGCATTCGGAATCGTCGCCGCGTTCTTCGGCATCCTCGCGGCCGTCGGACTGACGGTCGGGCTGATCATCGCGCTCACCCCGCTCATCACGGCGTGGGGCGCAACCGCAGTCGTTGTACTCGCCATGCTGCTGGTGGCGTACCTGCTGGTACGGCGCGCGCAGGAGGCATTTCGCGAAATGTCCGCGGCGATGAGCCCCGAGGAAAAAGAGATGTCGCATGACTGATTCCCGTGCGCAACTTGAAGAGGATCGCCTGCTGCGCGACACGGCGAAACGCCTGCTCGAACGCGATGTCGAGAACTTGCGCGGCGATGTCGAGGAAGAGGGACTAGGCGCGCGTTTTGTGCACCGCGTGCGCGACGGTGCCGAAGGGCTTGCTGACGATGGGCAGGAGTTTGCGCGCGAAAATTCCGAAACACTACTGAGCGCTGCTGCCCTTGGGCTGATGCTGGCGCTGGTCTACGTGTTTCGCGATGCGATTTCCGAGTTCGTGGAAGAGCTTCGCCACCGCTGACCGCGCGCGGGGCGCGCCTTCGCGCATCGACCGGAACAAACACGGGCCACCCGCCGTTCGTTCCACGAACACGACTTTACGGAGATACCTGTATGAATGCCCCGACGACCCAGGAAAAACGCGAAGAGATCAAAGCTCGCATCGCCGCTGCCGAAGCGCGCGAAGCCGAGAAGAACGAACGTAGCCTGACCGAGCGCGCTACCGAATCCGCCAGCAACGCCGGTGAAGCCTTTACCGACTTCGTGAAGAAACATCCGATCGCCTCTGCTGCCGGTGGTGTTGTGCTCGGCGTGCTGATTGCCGGCATGTTCAAGGGGCCACGTC
>JBARVT010000222.1:0-7551 GCA_049646405.1 Alteraurantiacibacter sp. | reverse complement strand
GCGCATAACCGCAACGCTGCTGCTGGTGGCGATGGCGGCGGTCTTTGTCGTCTCGCACCGGCTCCTCGGCGGGCATCCCGCCTGGGGCTATGTCAACGCCTTTGCCGAAGCGGCGATGGTCGGCGGGCTGGCGGACTGGTTCGCGGTGACCGCGCTGTTCCGCCATCCGCTCGGGATCCCGATCCCGCACACTGCAATCATCCCGTCCAACAAGGATCGCATTGCCGACACGATGGCGGCCTTCCTGCGGACCAATTTCCTTACCCCCGTCATCGTCGCGCGGCGGATGCGTGAGATGAATGTCGCGCGCGCGGCAGGCGATTTCCTTGTGGACAAGGGCGCAGGCGAGGAAGGGCGGCTGCGCGCGGGTGCGGGGCAGTTGCTGGTGGAACTGCTCGAAACGCTCGACCCGCAGCGGCTCGGGCTGCAAGTGAAGGCTGGCCTCGCGCGGCAGGCGGAGAAGCTCGATGTCTCCCCGCTGCTCGGCCGCGTGCTCGAAAGCGCGATCGCCGACAATCGCCACCGCCCGCTGATCGACGGCTTCATCCGCTGGGCAGGCCTCGCGCTGGAGGATAACGAGGACATGGTGCGAGACATCGTGCAGCGGCGCGCCAATGCGATCATTCGCTGGACGGGGCTGGACGAGCGTCTCGCCGAATCGGTGCTCAATGGCCTCTACAAGCTGCTCGCCGAGATGCATGTCGACCCCGACCACCCCGTGCGTAAAAAGGTGGAGGAAGGTCTGCAGACCCTCGCCCGCGACCTGCAACACGATCCCGCCACGCGCGCCCGGGTAGAAGCGATGAAGAACGACCTGCTCGCCAATCCGGCAGTCGGCGACTGGTGGATGGGCGTGTGGGAGCGGCTGCGCATCTCACTGATCGACATGCTGCGCAATCCCGACAGGACGATGGCGGGCGAGATCGGCAGCAGCTTCGCCGATCTGGGCGAAACGCTGCGCAGCGACCAGAGGCTGCAGCTACAGGTCAACCGCTTCGCCCGCCGCACGCTGGTGGGTGTGGTCAATCGCTACGGCGAGCAGATCGTCGGTCTCGTCTCGCACACGGTAAAGGGTTGGGACGCGACCACCATCACCGGCCGCATCGAACGCGCCGTGGGCCGCGACCTGCAATTCATCCGCATCAACGGCACACTGGTCGGCGGGCTGGTGGGGGTAACGTTGCACTTCCTCGTGGAAGTGCTCTGAAACGCAAAAGGGCGGATAGCCGGGGGCCCCGCCCTTTCGCTTCGCATGTCGAGGCCCCTACAGCTTCTCCGTCAGCTCCGGCACCGCGTTGAACAGGTCCGCGACCAGTCCGATATCGGCGACCTGGAAGATCGGCGCATCGGGATCCTTGTTGATAGCAACGATTGTCTTGGAATCCTTCATGCCCGCCAGGTGCTGGATCGCCCCCGATATGCCCACGGCGATATAAAGGTCGGGCGCGACGATCTTGCCGGTTTGGCCAACCTGGTAATCGTTGGGCACATACCCTGCGTCCACCGCCGCACGGCTTGCGCCGATCGCGGCGCCCAGCTTGTCGGCGAGCGGGGTGATGATCTTTTCGAAAGTCTCGCCATCCTTCAGCGCGCGTCCGCCGGACACTACTATGCCCGCGCTGGTGAGTTCGGGGCGGTCGCTCTCGACTGCGTCGAGGCTGACGAACTCGCTTGTGCCGTTGCCTTTATCGCCGGAGACCGCCTCGACATTTGCCGAGCCTCCGGTGGCCTCGGCCTTGTCGAAGGTCGTGGTGCGCACGGTGATGACGAGCTTGGGATCGCTGCTTTCGACCGTGGCGATTGCGTTGCCGGCATAGATCGGGCGCTTGAAGCTTTTCGGCCCTTCGACCGAGATGATGTCGGAGACCTGCATCACGTCGAGCATCGCCGCAACGCGCGGCATAACGTTCTTGCCAGTCGTCGTGGCTGGGGCAAGGATCGAGTCGTAGCTATCGGCCAGGCCCGCAATCAGCGGCGCGACATTCTCGGGCAGACCGTGCGCATAGGCCTCGTCGCCCGCATGCAGCACTTTGGAGACGCCCGAAACGCCAGCCGCGGCTTCGGCGGCGGCCTGCGATCCGGTAACGAGAACATGCACGTCTCCGCCCAGCTGCGCAGCGGCGGTGACGGTGGCAAGAGTCGCGTCGGCAACATCGTCGCCATGCGGTTCGGCAATTACGAGTGAGGTCATCTCAGGCGACTCCCAGGGCTTTGAGTTTGGCGACCAGCGCGTCGACATCCTCGACGATCTCGCCTGCTTGGCGAACCGGAGGTTCGGAGACGTTTATCGTGGTCAGGCGCGGCGCGGTGTCGACGCCGAAATCGGATGGCGTCTTCGTGTCGAGCGGCTTCTTCTTCGCCTTCATGATATTGGGCAGCGAGGCGTAGCGCGGCTCGTTCAGACGCAGATCGGCCGTGACGATAGCAGGCAGCGCCAGCTTCACCGTTTCGAGGCCACCATCGACTTCGCGGGTAACGGAAATATGGTCACCATCGACTTCCACCTTGCTGGCGAAAGTGCCCTGCGGGCGGTCCATCAAGGCGGCGAGCATCTGGCCAGTCTGATTCGAATCGTCATCGATCGCCTGCTTGCCGAGCATCACGATGCCGGGCTGTTCATCCTCGGCCACGGCCTTCAGGATCTTGGCGACGGCTAGCGGTTCGACCTGCTCGTCCGTCTCGACAAGGATAGCGCGGTCGGCACCCATGGCGAGCGCAGTGCGCAGCGTTTCCTGCGACTTGCCCGGGCCGATACTGACGGCGACGACTTCCTCCGCCTTACCCGCTTCCTTGAGCCGCAAAGCCTCTTCGACGGCGATCTCGTCGAACGGGTTCATGCTCATCTTGACGTTGGCGAGGTCGACGCCCGACCCGTCCGCCTTGACGCGCGGCTTGACGTTGTAATCGATCACCCGCTTGACGGGCACGAGGATTTTCATCGCTTAAGGTCCTCTCTGGGATTTGGCTTCTGCCGCTTATGTAAACAACCTGACGTATAGGTCAAGCAGCGCGCTGCCGTCCCCGTCTCTGCCATGAAGACGCTTGCCCGCCCGCCCGCGTTCCCGAAACCACGCGCAGCTTCGCCCGTTGGTGCGCGGGGAGAGCGTAAAAGATGGCTGCCACACCGCACAGCGTCGGCGACATACTCGATTGTCTCGATGCGCTTGCGGACGAGTGCGGCGAGGTTTCGGTCGGGCGTATCATGGATGCGTTCGGGACCCGCACCTATGGTCCGGCTATCATGGTCCCGGCGCTTCTCGAAATTACCCCGGTCGGCGCCATCCCCGGCGTGCCGACATTCCTCGCGGTGACGATTGCGCTGGTCGCTGCGCAGAAGCTGTTCGGCAAGCGCCATCTGTGGATCCCCGGAATCATCGCCAATCGCTGCGTTTCGGGAGAGAAGCTGGGCAAGGGCGCGGCGAAACTGCGGCGCATTGCAAGCTTCATGGACCGGCACTTTCATCGCCGCCTCAAATTCATGACGCGCCCGCCTTTCTCCCGGATTGCGGCGCTCGTCATCATCGCGCTGTGCGCGAGCGTTCCATTCCTCGAAGTGCTCCCCTTCGCCAGCAGCGTTCCGATGCTGGCGGTGGCGGGCTTCGGCCTTGCAATTCTGGTGCGTGACGGATTGTTGATGGCTATCGCCCTTGCTGCCAGCCTCGCCGCGATGGGCGCGCTCGGCCATGATTACTGGGATGGCGGGCTGAGCGACACGGAGGAAGCGGACGGGCTCGTCAAGCAAAAGACGGTCGACGAGGTGAAGCAGACCGCCGACGAAACGGGCAAGCGCGTGGAACAAGTCGCCGGGGAAGCGAGCGACAATGCCAGGCAAACCGCCGAGAAGGCAGGCCGCGATTTCGAAGCTGCGAGCAAGGAAGCAGGCGAGCGGGCCGCCGAGGCTCTCGAGGGCGATTGACGCCCGCGCCCGGCGAAAATCAACGGCTCAGGCCGCTTCCTTCACCTGTGCGACAATCTTCTTCGCCGCATCGCCAAGATCGTCCGCCGGAATGATCGGCAGGCCCGAATTGGCGAGGATGTCCTTGCCCTGCTGCACATTGGTGCCTTCGAGACGCACCACCAGCGGCACGTCGAGCTCGACTTCCTTCGCCGCGATCACGATGCCTTCCGCGATCGTGTCGCAGCGCATGATGCCGCCGAAAATGTTGACGAGGATGCCTTCGACCGCAGGGTCCGACAGGATGATCTTGAACGCCGCCGTCACCTTCTCGGTCGTCGCACCGCCGCCGACATCGAGGAAGTTTGCCGGGAACGCGCCGTTCAGCTTGATGATGTCCATTGTCGCCATGGCAAGGCCTGCGCCGTTGACCATGCAGCCGATATTCCCGTCGAGCTTGATATAGGCGAGATCGTGCTTGCCCGCCTCGACCTCCATCGGGTCTTCCTCGGTCTCGTCGCGCATCGCCTCGACATCGGGGTGGCGATAAAGCGCGTTCGAATCGAAGCTCATCTTGGTGTCGAGCACCAGCAACTCTCCGCCTTCTGTCTCCACCAGCGGATTGATTTCGAGCATGGCGCAATCGAGCTTCGTAAACGCTTCGTAAAGCTTCTTGGCCAGTTTCGCCGCTTCCTTGGCGAGCGCGCCCTCCAGCTTGAGCGCGTTGCCCACCGCGCGTCCGTGATGCGGCATGAAGCCGGTGGCGGGATCGATGGTGATGGTGGCGATCTTTTCCGGCGTGTGGTGCGCCACTTCCTCGATATCCATGCCGCCCTCGGTCGATACGATCATGGCAATCCGGCTCGTCTCCCGGTCTACGACCATGGAAAGGTAGTATTCCCTGGCGATGTCGACCCCGTCGGTGACGTAGAGCCGGTTCACTTCCTTGCCCGCGTCGCCCGTCTGCACGGTGACGAGCGTGTTACCGAGCATTTCGCCCGCATCCTTGCGTACATCATCCAGCGAATGGGCAAGGCGCACGCCGCCCTTGGCATCGGCGGGCAGTTCCGAAAACTTGCCCTTGCCGCGCCCGCCCGCGTGGATCTGCGCTTTCACGACATAGAGCGGTCCGGGCAGCTTTTCCGCCGCCGCGACGGCGTCCTCCACGCTGGTGGCCGGATAACCGGTCGGCACGCCGACACCGTATTTCGCCAGCAATTCCTTCGCCTGGTATTCGTGGATGTTCATGGGGGCCGCTTTCCGTATTCGCGAGAGGGGATGTCTGGCCCGCGCTAAAGCATTATCGCCGCGCGCTTGCAAACCCTGCGTGCGCGCCCGATGTTGCGGCGCAACGATGATCGACACGATGCGCCTCGAACAGATCTGCCGGGAGGCCGGGCATATGGCGCTCGGCCGCTGGCCCGGCGCGGGGCATGCTCTGGAAAGCTGGGAGAAATCGCCCGGAAGCCCGGTTTGCGAAGCGGATATCGAAGTCGATGATTTCCTCAAGCGCGAGCTCACCCGCCTGCTGCCCGCCGCCGGATGGCTGAGCGAGGAGACGGCGGACGATCCCGCGCGGCTCGAAGGCAGCCTCGCCTGGCTCGTCGACCCGATCGACGGCACGCGCGACTTCATCCGCGGGCGCAGGGGCTGGGCAGTATCGGTCGCGCTTGTGAGCGGGGGCAGGCCGCTGATCGGCCAGCTTGTCGCGCCTGCGCGCAACGAAGTGTGGTCCGCAGTCGCGGGCAAGGGCGCGTGGCGCAATGGCGAAAGGCTGCGGGCGAGCGCACGGACCGAATTTGCTGGCGCGCGCGTTCCGGCGCACGATCTGCCCAAAGAGGATCGCGACCTTGCGAAGGTGGAGCAGCCCAATTCCATCGCGCTGCGCGTGGCCATGGTGGCGAATGGCGAAGCGGACCTCGTCGCGACTCTGCGATGGGGCTATGAATGGGATATCGCCGCCGCTGCCCTGATCGCTCGCGAGGCTGGCGCGGCGGTGACCGATGCCTTCGGCAAACCGCTCGCCTACAACAAGCGTGACCCGCGCGCCTTCGGCCTGCTGGCCAGCGCGCCCGGCATACACGCAGCGGCGGTTGAACGATTAGCCGATCGCGCCGCATCCTTATCCTGAGAAGCCACCTTCGCGGCGTCATCCTGGCTAGACGCGCAACAAAGCTGCGCCCGCTGCGGGCGTGCGTTTGCCCTTGCCGACCTGCCCACCGGAGTTCCGCAAAGCCTGACAATACTCGCGAAGTATCTGGCGCGAACGCAGGCGCCCCGAACCTCGGACTTGATCCGGGAATGGAAACAGCGCCGAGGACGGAGACGAGACGAGTTCTTAATAAGAAAAGGGCCGCCCCGCGGGACGGCCCTTGTCTCAGGCGAAAGCCCGATCAGTATGCGGCGTTCACATCCTGCTGCGTCACCGGGGTGATACGCAGTTCGACGCGGCGGTTCTGTGCGCGGCCGTCGGGGCTCGAGTTATCGGCGACGGGATACTGCTCGCCATAACCGATCGTTTCGATACGGGCGCGCGATACGCCGCGGCCCACGAGGTAGTTCGCGACCGATTCGGCACGGCGACGCGACAGGTCGAGATTATACTGGTCGCTTCCGGTCGAATCGGTATGGCCCATCACGTCGATCAGCGATTGCGGACGGTCGACGAGGTTCTGAGACACGCCGTCGAGCGTGTTGCGCATCGCGGGTGAGATCGTTGTCGAATCGACGGCGAAGGTCACGTCGGGAAAGTTCAGCAGGATGCCGTCGCCGTTCGGCGTCTGGTTTACGTCCACACCCGTACCGGCGGTGACTTCCTCCAGTTCGCGGATCTGCTCGTCCATCCGGTATCCGACATAGCCGCCGGCCGCGCCGCCAATGCCCGCCCCGACGATACGGGCAGTCTTGCCGCCGATGAGGCCGCCCAGCAGGTAACCGAGACCGGCACCGCCGAGGCCGCCGATGGCGGTACGCGACACATACTGTTCGCCCGTATTGGGATCGGTGACGCAGGCGGTGGTGGTGCCGACCAGCGCCAGTGCGGCGGTGCTCGAGATCATGAATTTCTTGGCGTTCATTGGTATTGTCCTCACATTATTGCCGCACGTCGCCGGGCGAGGGCGGGCTTGGTGCTGGGGGACAAACGCCCTTGGGCGCAGCACGTTCCGGCGATCGCTATGAATCCTTCACGACGATCGCACCACGGCAGGGCTTCGCGCCTACTCGCATATCTGCTAGCGCCGCCGGTCTCATGGACCCGTTTCCCTGGCATTACCTTGCCGCCATCGCCTTTCTGATCGTGCTCAATGGCGTCTTCGCCATGTCGGAGCTGGCGATCGTGTCGGCCCGCACTGCCCGCCTGCGCATGGCAGCGGACAAGGGAAGTGCGAGCGCGGAAATCGCCATGCGTCTGGCGGCGGAGCCGGGCAAGTTCCTCTCCACCGTGCAGATCGGCATCACGCTGATCGGCGTCATCGCGGGCGCGGTGTCGGGCTCGACGTTGGGTGCGCCCGTGGGCGACCGGCTGGCGCTGCTCGGCATTCCGGACGATACGGCGCAGACGTTCGGTTTCGCCTTGGTCATTGTTATCACGACCTTTGCCAGCGTGGTTGACGGCGAGCTGGTGCCCAAGCAGCTGGCCCTGCGCGGGGCAGAGC
>JBARVT010000221.1:0-8195 GCA_049646405.1 Alteraurantiacibacter sp. | reverse complement strand
CCCACGCGCGCGGCCAGGCGGACGGTGTAGTAGCCTTCCCCCGCGCCGATATCGGCCACGGTCATGCCTTCGGTAATCGCCGCCTGGTCCATCACCGTTTCCGCCTCGCGTCGGTCGTCGCGTGCTTCTTCGGTGGAGAAGGAATTGCCGGCGAGTTCGGAGACGGGGCGATAGGGGCGCGGGAAATCACGACTGGTGGGCGGGCGGTCCTCCTGCGCGACGTCGCACGCGGCAAGCGCCCCGCAGGCGAGCACGCCCATCGCCAGTCTCGATGCTATCCCTCTCCACATGCGCCTGCCTCTAGCGGGGCGCGCGGAAATGGCAAAGCCCCTCCCTCGCGCGCTTGCGGATGGCGGCGGACTAGCGCACAACGCAGGCCGAGGGGAGACACATTCATGAAGTTCGCAATCGCATTCGCCGCCGCCGCTCTCGCCAGCACGAGCGCGCTGGCGCAGGACTGGTCGCAAGGCGGCACCGCAGGCCAGCCCGCCATTAGCTGGGACCAGTGGGGCGTGCCTCATATCGAGGCCGCGTCGGACGAGGATGCCGCCTTTGCGCTCGGTTGGGCGCAGGCGCGCGGACGGCCGGACCAGCTCGTCGAACTGCTTGTGCAGTCGCGTGGCACAGCGGCGAGCCTGTGGGGTGAGGAGTACGTCGAAAGTGACATGCTGATCGCGACCTCCGGCCTGCAATCCTACCTGCCGGGCCTGATGGCCGAGCTGGAACCGGCAGAGCGGGCCAATGTCGAGGCGTTCGCGCAAGGTATCAACGCCTATTTCGCCGCCAATCCCGGCGCGCTTTCCGCCGAACGCGCGCGCGGTTTGCCAATATCGGCGGAAGACGTGATCGCCCATGCGCAGAACGGCATCTACCTCACCTTCGTCGCCCCGCGTGAACTGGCGCGCGCCCAGCAGCTGCGCGCCGCCGCCGCCGAAAGCCGCGAGGAAATCGGCGAGCGCGGCCCCAATGGCTGGGCGGTCGGCCCCTCGCGCTCGGCCAGCGGCAACGCCATGCTGTTGATGAACCCGCACCTGCCATGGGACGGAGTCTTCACCTGGTTCGAAAGCCATGTGATGGCCGAGGGCGACAGCAACTATGGCGTGTCGCTGCTGGGCCATCCGCAGGCGAATATCATGTTCAACGAACATCTCGGCTGGACGCACACTGTCAACCGACTCGACAATGCCGACATGTACCGCGTCGAGCTGACGCCGGGCGGCGGATATATATTCGACGGAGCGGAGCGGCGCTTCGATGCCTCGCAGCACATGCTGCGTGTCGCCATGCCGGACGGATCGGTGGCCGAGCGCCCGATGCCTATCCTGCGCACCGTCCATGGCCCCGTCGTCGCCCGCGATGCGACGCATGCCTACGCGCTGCGCCTCGCCGGGTTCGGCAATCCGGACTTCGCCAACACTTTCGCGCAATATGCCGCGATGGCCGATGCCGAGGATCGCGAGGAATTCGAGGCTGCGCTCGCCCGCCTGCAGAACCCGATGTTTAACACGATCTACGCCGATGGTGACGGTGAAATCCTCTACGTCTCGAATGGCCTGCACCCAGTTCGCTCGACCGGCGATGCGGCATTCTGGGACGAGGTGGTCGACGGCAGCACGTCCGCGACCTTGTGGACCGACTATCACGAATACGACAGCCTGCTGCGCGTCGCCAACCCCGCCTCGGGCTTCGTCCAGAACGCCAACGAGACGGGTTATACCGCGACATATCCGATCGCGCTCGACCCGGCGGATTACCCGGCGGACTGGATCCCGCCCGACATGCGCACCCGCCCGCAGCACAGCATCGAGCTGCTGACAGCAGACACCTCGATCACTTTCGAGGAATTTATCGACTATTCGCACAGCACACGCCTCGTCTTTGCGGAGAACACGGTCGACAACCTTGTCGCCATCGCCCGTGCCGATGGCCGCGAGGAAGCGGTGCGCGCCGCCGAGGTTCTGGAAAACTGGAACCGCCGCACCGATGCCGACAGCCGCGGCGCGGTCCTGTTCTTCCAGTGGGCATACGCCATGTTTAACGGGCCGGGCTTCGAATACGACCGCGAATGGGCGTTTGACGATCCTGCGAATTTCAGCACCGGCATTCAGGACGCGCTCGAACCGGCAGCGGTCGAAACGCTCGTGCAGATCGTGCGCATGGCCGACGAGCGCGGGATCCCGCTCGACCTGCCATGGGGTGCCTTTGCCCGGATCGAGGACGACGAGGGCAATTACCTGCCGTCGAGCCAGGGGCCGGGCGGCCTCGGCGCGTTCCGTGTCGGCAATTTCAGTCCGCAGACCGGGCAGCACGATACCAGCATCAACGGCGCGACGGGCTGGGTCGCGGCCATCGAGTTCGACGACATACCGCGCGCCAAGGCAATCCTGCCTTACGGCAATTTCGCGCAGCGGCCCGATGGCATCGAGAGCCAGTATCCGCTGCTGTCCGAAGGTCGCCTGCGCGATGTGAACTTCACGCCTGAAGCGGTGCGCGCGGCGACGGTGTTCGGCGAGGTGCTCGAGCGGGATTGACGCCTACTCCACATCCTCCACATCGACCTTTTCACCCGTCACGCGCTGCGCCAGTGCGGCGGCGATGAAGGCGTCCAGGTCGCCGTCGAGCACGTCGTCGGGCGCGGGGCTGGTGACGCCGGTGCGCAGGTCTTTCACCATCTGGTATGGCTGGAGTACATAACTGCGGATCTGGTGGCCCCAGCCGATCTCGGTTTTCTCCGCGTATTCGCCCGCCGCCACCGCCTCGCGCTCGGCCATCTCACGCTCGAACAGCCGCGCCTTCAGCATGTTCATCGCGGTGGCGCGGTTCTTGTGCTGGCTGCGATCGTTCTGGCTGGCGACGACGATGCCGGTCGGCTGGTGCGTGATGCGCACGGCGGAATCGGTCGTATTGACGTGCTGCCCGCCTGCGCCCGACGCGCGGTAAGTGTCGATCTTGAGGTCGCCTTCGTTGATCTCGATATTGATATCGTCGTCGATGACGGGATAGACCCAGACGCTGGAAAACGAGGTGTGCCGCCGGGCGGAACTGTCATACGGACTGATGCGCACGAGGCGGTGCACCCCGCTCTCTGTCTTGGCATAGCCATAGGCGTTCTCGCCCTTCATCAGCAGCGTCGCGGACTTGATGCCTGCCTGCTCGCCTGCGGCATATTCGACCGTCTCAACCTTGAAACCGCGCTTCTCGGCCCACCGTGCATACATGCGCAAGAGCATTTCGGCCCAGTCCTGGCTTTCCGTACCGCCCGCGCCCGCGTTGATCTGAAGATAGGTGTCATAGCCGTCGGCCTCGCCCGATAGAAGCGCGTTGACCTTGTCGCGGTCGGCGCGTGTGGCAAGTTTCTCCAGGCTGGCGAGTCCTTCGGCGACCACTTCGTCGTCGCCCTCATCATCGCCCATCTCGACAAATTCGACCGCATCGGACATTTCAGAGGAAATCTCCTGCACCGTCTCCACCGCATCCTTCAGCTGCTTGTGCTCGCGGCTGATGGCCTGCGCCTGCTTCGGGTCGTTCCACAGGTCCGGGTCCTGCACGCGCGCGTCAAGCTCGTCGAGGCGGCGGAGCGCGTGATCCCAGTCGAGAGATTTCTTGACGAGCGCCAGCGCGGCCTCGATCCGGTCGATATGGGCCTGCCCTTCGGCACGCATGGTTTCTCTCCGAGAATGGTTGAACCCGCGCGCCTAGACTAGCGCGAAAGGATGCGAAAGAGCGCGCGTCAGTAGATGCCGCCCTGTTCTTCGAGAAAGTCCTCTGGCAGACGTTCTTCGCTGCGCTGCTGTCGCCGCGCCGCAGGGCGGCTCGCATCGCGCTGGCGGCGCAGCTGGGCGATGATCGTCTGGCGCATCGCGTCGATCTCGTCCTGCCTGCCGGTGCGTCGCGGCTCCGTGTCGGGCTTGAAGGCTTCCCAGATGACAGCGGCTGTCGGCTCGTCCGAGGGCCATCCATCGAACACGCGGCGGCCCGTGCGGCGGTCCACCCGTACCATACGCACGCCCGCAGGCGCGGTGAAGGGGCGGTTGACCCAGCGATCGCGCGTTTCCTCGATGAACTGCTTGAAAATCGGCACGGCAGTGTTCCCGCCCTGGATCCAGCCGCCCATATTGCGCGGCTGGTCGAAGCCGAGATAGGTGCCCGCGACGATATCGGGCGATCCGCCGACGAACCACGCATTGGTGGGGCCGGAGCTGGTGCCGGTTTTGCCGAACAATTCCAGCCCCATGTCGCGCAGCCGCGTCGCGGTGCCGCGCTCGACGGTGCCGGTCAGCATGTTGAGGACCTGAAAGGCGGTGCGCGCATCCATCGCCTGGCGCCCACTGCGACCGAGGCGCGGCATCGGGCTGCCGTCGTATTCGGCCATGTTGCAGCCTGTGCATTCGCGCTGGTCGGCGCGGTAGATCACCTTGCCGTCGCGGTCCTGCACATAGTCGATCAGCGTCGGCGGGTTCAAGCGGCCGTGGTTGACTAGCATGGAATAAGCATTGGTTATGCGCAGCACCGTCGTCTCGCCCGCGCCGAGTGCAAAGGCGGGATAGGGCTGGTATTCTATGCCTTCCGGTTCAAGCTGGGAGGCACGGAACGTCTTGATGACATTCTCCATACCGCTGTCCATCGCGATATGGACCGTCATCAGGTTCTTCGACTGCTCCAGCCCGTAACGCATCGGATATTCGCCGCCACCCCGGCTGCCGCCGAAATTGGTAAAGCATTTTTCGCCCAGGTTGCCGCCCTGGTAATAGCAATATTGCGTGTCGGGGATCATCGAGGCGGGCGTCATGCCCTGGTCCAGCCCTGCGGCATAGACGAAGGGTTTGACGGTGGAGCCGGGCTGGCGATTGGCCTGGGTTGCGCGATTGAAATCGCCGAGGCGACTGTCGAACCCGCCCTGCATCGCCAGCACGCGGCCCGTCTCCGGCTGCATCGCGACGAAGCCGCCGCTCACTTCCGGCACCGTGCGCACGCGCCAGCCGTTGCCGCCCGGCGAAGCGGCGATGACATCGCCGACCTTCAGCGCATCGGGCATACCGGAGAGCGGCTCCTCGTCGCCATTTGCAAAACCGATCGTGGCTGTCGAGCCGCTGCGCGCGGTGACGACGCCGATGCGCCAATCGTCGTAAGCGATGCCGAGATAGGAGCTGGCGAGCTGGCTGGTGAGGTCGCCATTGTCGGCGCTCAGCGTCGCGATGGGGCCGGTCCAGCCGCGCGTTCCATGATAGCGAAGCATCGCGGCGCGCAGACTGTCGCGCGCAGCGTCCTGCATCTCGGTATCGAGCGAAGTGCGCACCCAAAGACCCCCGGCGTAGACGCTGTTCTCACCGTCTTCCGCCGTCTCGCCATACATGTCGATCAGTTGGCGCCGCACTTCCTCGAAGAAATAGCCCGCATCGGCGCTCCGCTGCTGGCGCTGGCCCTGCACGATGCCGAGCGTTTCGGACTGCGCGGCCTGCATCTCGGCGGGCGTGATATAGCCATTGTCTTCCATCTGACGCAGCACGAGATTGCGTCGCTGCGTCGCGAGCTCGAAATTCGCTTCGCGGCTGTATTCTTCCGGAGCGCGAGGCAGGATGGCGAGATAGGCCATCTCGTGCAGTTCCAGCTCGTCCACGTCCTTGTCGAAATAGGCGCGCGCCGCCGCCTGCACTCCGAAACTGCGGCGGCCGAGCGGAATTTCGTTGAGATACAGCGTGATGATGTCGGGCTTGTCGAGAACATCCTCGATGCGCGTGGCGAGGATCATTTCCTTCAGCTTGCGCGTGACCGAATATTCGTTGCCGACGAGGATGTTCTTCGCGACCTGCTGCGTGATGGTGGATCCGCCGACCGCGCGCTCTCCCGATCCGATCTTGGACAGGTAATCGAAGGTCGCGTTGACGAAGCCGCCCGCATCGATGCCGTTATGCGTCCAGAACGTCTCGTCCTCGGCGCTGATATAGGCGTTGAGCAGCTGTTCGGGCAGGTCACGGAACTGCAGCTCCACGCGCCGTTCGCGCTCGTAGCGATGGACGATCTCGCCATCCACGCCGCGCACGACGGAGGGCAGGTTCGGCTCGTACTCCAGCAGCGTTTCGGCATCGGGCAAATCGCTGGCGAGCCAAAAATAGCCGACCAGTGCCAGTAGCAGCCCGCCGCCCAGCGCATAGAATGCAACGCGAAACCACTTCTGGTTCTGCCAGACGGCACCGGCTTTCGCCCACGCGCCATTGCCACCGCGCGTGATGCGCCGCGTCATGCCGCCCGCTTCGTCTGGGGTGCCGGGATAATCGTCACTCATGGCAGGCCCGTTAGCATGCCAATCGAAGCTGGCGCCACGATTAATGCGGCGAACCGATGGCGATTTTCCACCGCGCCCGCGCTCAGCCCGATTGCCGCGCGAAATAGATGCGGATCGCGCGCGCCATTACTTCGGCGAAGCGTTCCTGTCCTTCAGGCGAGGCGAGCGCGCGGGCTTCGTCGGGATTGGTCAGGAAGCCCGCTTCGTAAAGCACGGCCGACACGTCGGGCGCGCGCAATACGGCGAGCGCGGCCGAGCGCTGCGCCTGCGGGTGGAAGCGCAGCTTCCCTTCACCCTCGCGGATAATGAGCGAGGCAAATTCCGCCGACTGGCTCGACACGCGCCGCTGCGAAAGTTCGACAAGGATCGCCTCGACCTGCGCATCGGTGCCGGCGAGGTCCACGCCGTTGACGATGTCCGCATCGTTCTCCCGCTGGGCGAACCGCGCCGCCGCCTCCGACGAAGCGGTTTCGGAGAGGGTATAGATGCTCGCGCCCGACACGCCTTCCCGCTCGCCAGCGCTATCGGCGTGGATAGAGATGAACAGGTCCGCGCCCAGTGCCCGCGCGATTTCCGCTCTCTCGCCCAGCACCACCAGGGTATCATCGTCGCGCGTCATCGCCACGCGGATGCCGCCTTCCTCCAGCAAGCGATCCCGCAAGGCGCGCGCGAGGCCCAACACCACCGTCTTCTCGCGATAATCGGGCGAAACCGCGCCCGGGTCCGGCCCGCCATGACCCGCATCGATTACCACCAGCGGGCGCGAGCCGTCCTGCGGGCCTTGTACATCGGGCAGTCCCAGCGGCGCATCCGCGCCCGGCAAGTCCATCGTGATGACATAGGCGCGGCCCAGCACCGGTACAGGCACTGCCTGCCCCAGCGCCAGCAACGCGCCCACCACCAGCACCGGCAGCGCGAACAGCAATCCGATCTGGATACGCTCCGTCATCCGCGCCCGCTCCTCCTGCCGCTCCGCCACGACGCCTTTGTGCCGGATACGCATGCCTGGTTAATGCCGACACAAGAGTTTTTTGCCAATGCGCGCAACAAGGTTGCCGGGAGTTTCCCCGGCTGCTAGCTAATCCGCGACGGTGCGTTTCATACACGTTCCGCATTTCGGCAACCGCCTTTCGGCGCGCTCGCCGTTCCAGATTACAGGTTGATGCCGCGATGCAAAGTACAAGCCAGTCCAGCCTCCAGCGCCCGCAAGGGCGTGTGGCGGCGGCTTCGCTTGCGCAGATGCAAACCCTGCGCCTTTGCCGCGCGGCAGACGTTTTTCGCATGCCCGCCCGCACGGATGCTTCGATGAAGACCGGCGGCGGCGCGATCATTCCCTCCCTGCGCATCGGCGCGGGGGCTCACACATATCGGCAGGCATATGCAGGCGGGGCGGCTTCAACCGGCCCAACCGCAGCAGATCGGCCTGCCCGGAGAATACACAATGGCAACGCGCATGCTGATCGATGCGCGCCACCCGGAAGAAACGCGGGTGGCGGTCCTCAAGGGAAACCGGATTGAGGAGTTCGATTTCGAATCTGCCGAACACAAGCAGATAAAGGGCAACATCTATCTGGCGAAAGTGACGAGGGTCGAACCCTCGCTGCAGGCGGCCTTCGTCGACTTCGGCGGCAATCGCCACGGCTTTCTTGCCTTTAGCGAAATCCATCCCGACTATTATCAGATCCCGTCCGATGATCGTGCCGCCCTGCTCGCGGAAGAAGCAGCTGCCGCTGACGAGGAAGCGCGTCTGCGCGCCGAGGAGGACGAGGACGACACCACTGCTTCGCCCGAGGAAGAAGCCGTCGAGGAAGAGGACGGCGCGCTCGAGGAAATCGACACTTCCGAAAAGAACGACGTCGCCACCATCGAGGAAGGCCATGTCGACGAAGAGGAGTCCGACGAGGACGATGAT
>JBARVT010000220.1:0-18977 GCA_049646405.1 Alteraurantiacibacter sp. | reverse complement strand
GGAAGCGCACGACATCGCGTGGATCGGTCCGAACCCCGAGCATATCCGCACCAGGGGCGACAAGGTCGCGGCCAAGCAGACCGCCGGCGCGCTCGGCCTGCCGCTGGTGCCGGGCAGCGACGGCGCGGTCAGCGATTTTGACGAGATGCGCCGAGTGGCGGGCGAGATCGGCTACCCGGTGCTCGCAAAGGCGGCGGCGGGCGGCGGCGGTCGCGGGATGAAGGTCATCCCCAACGCCGAACAGCTCGAAAGCCTCGTCAAGCAGGCCATGAACGAGGCGAAGTCGGCATTCGGCGACGACACGATGTATCTCGAGAAATATCTCGGCAATCCGCGCCATATCGAATTCCAGATCTTCGGCGATGGAAAGGGCAACGCCATCCACCTTGGCGAGCGCGACTGCTCGCTGCAACGCCGCCACCAGAAGGTGCTGGAAGAGGCGCCCTCCCCCGTCATCACACCCGAAGAGCGCGAACGCATGGGTGGCATCGTCGCCAAGGCGATGGCCGAGATGGGGTATCGCGGCGCGGGCACGATCGAGTTCCTGTGGGAGAACGGCGAGTTCTATTTTATCGAGATGAACACCCGCCTGCAGGTCGAGCATCCCGTCACCGAAGCCATCACCGGGGTCGACCTCGTGCGCGAACAGATCCGCATCGCCGACGGAAAACCGCTCTCGGTTGCGCAGGAGGATCTGGAATTCAAGGGCCACGCCATCGAATGCCGGATCAACGCGGAGGATCCTTTCACCTTTGCCCCCAGTCCCGGCAAGATCACTTACTATCATCCTTCGGGCGGCATGCATGTTCGCGTCGATAGCGGGCTGTACGCGGGTTACTCGATCCCGCCCTATTACGATTCCATGATCGCCAAGCTGATAGTCTACGGTCGCAACCGCGAAGGCTGCCTCATGCGTCTGCGCCGCGCGCTGGAAGAGATGGTCGTCGAAGGCGTGAAGACGAACATACCGCTGCACCAGGAGCTGCTCCGGCAGGACGACATCATCAGCGGCGACTACACGATCAAATGGCTCGAAGAATGGCTGGCGGAGCGGGAGGCAGAGGGCTGACCTCGCCCGGAAGCCGAGAGTACCCTGCGCGCCTGCGAGCGCTGACAATATTGGCGAACATCTTCCTCGACGCCGAATTCGACGAAGACGAGGGCGAGCGGATGGCATCGCGGCTGGAAGCGATGGGCTTTTCGCCGGACGAGCTGGAGACAATTCTCAAGCAAGTGACTGGGCCGGTTTTCGGCGGCAACCTGCTGTCGATAGCAGGCGAATGGGTCTGGTGGAGCGAGGATAAGGTGGGTCGGATGCTCGCCAGCGGCCCGTGGGAAACGCGGCAGGCCATCACTGTATCGCCGTTTGATCGGCCTCCTCGCTTTCCCGATGGCGCTGCCCGAATGGCGGAGATGGCGCGCGAGGATGGGAAGCTGCACAACGACCATCCCGAAGGGATCGAATTCTGGGAAAACGATTAGGGCAAGCGCCCGCTGCCGGTGTTCTACGACAGCCCCAACCCGGATCGGCTAGACGCGCAGGATATGACGATACTGGCGGACCTGTCCGAGTTGGATTGAGGATCAGTCGAAGCTGAAACCCTGCTTCTTCGCCTCGGCGATAACCTCTGCACCGGTCAGGCGTGGATGCTCGCCCGGCGCGGCAATCCAGCGGGTGCATTCGTCCGCAAAAATCTCGCGTTTCACGGGAAGGTCGTTTGCCGCGTCGAACAATCCGGCGAGGAAGCTGCGATTGCCGGTCGGGAGGAATTTGTACCACAGGCTGCTGCCACATGCCCGGCAAAAGGCACGTTCGGCCCAGTCGCTGGATTGGTAGGTTGCGATGGCGTCCTCGCCAACCAGCGTAAAGCTCTCGCCTTCGATTGCGGGATAGATCGAGCCGGTCCAGCGGCGGCACATGTCGCAATGGCAAATTTCGACATTCGCTTTCGGCTCGTGAAGAGTGATGGCGACCGCGCCGCAAAGACAATGGCCGTGGATGCGCTCCGTCACAGCCCTACTCCAGCGGAACGCCGGGTTCGTGCTTGGCCGTGCGGATCGTGAGCGACGTCTTCACGCTCGCCACATTGGGCGCTGGCGTCAGCTTGCTGGTGAGGAATTCCTGGAAGCTTTGCAGATCGCGGCTGACAATTTTCAGGATGAAGTCAATCTCGCCATTGAGCATGTGCACTTCGCGCACTTCGGGCAAATCCTGCATCGCCGCCTCGAACTCACGCAGCGCGTTCTCGGCCTGGCTTTTCAGGCTGACCATGGCGAAAACCGTGATGGCAAAGCCGAGCTTGGAGGCGTCGAGGTCGGCGTGATAGCCGCGGATGACCCCCAATTCCTCCAGCGAGCGGACGCGGCGCAGGCAAGGCGGTGCGGTCAGGCCGACGCGGCGGGCGAGATCGACGTTCGTCACGCGTCCCTCGGCCTGCAATTCGGCCAGCAATTTCCGGTCTATCGAATCCAGAGTCGCCATATGTTCGCCCCCTGTGGCTCCCTTACCCAAAGAAAGACGGGCGGGAAATATCCGGCATTTTTATGCCGCAACTTGGAACAATAATTCCGTATGCCCGCAACTGTCCCCTTTTGCAACGCGCCTCGCGCGACGCATGTGCGCAGGGCGCTGGCAGGATAGGGCGTGGTTAGCAAAGCCCTAACCCGGAGCCCCGATGCAATTCGACGACCGCCTCGCCACCGTGCTGCGCCTGCGCGCAGACAGCGATGCCGGTCTGCGCACGCAGTTCCGTCAGCTGGTCGACCTGCTCGGCACCGCGCCGGAGGGCGGCGACGCAGCTTTGCTCGAAAGCGCTTACGAACGGCTGGAGGCGCTAAGCGAAGCGATCCCGCAGGACGAGCGCAGCCGCATCCTGCGAGAGCCGGTTCTGAGGCTGCGCGATCCGCGCCTCGTCCTGTTCCTCGCCAGTGGCGATGCCAAGCCCGCCGCAGCAGCAATGGCGACCGCAAGGCTTCGCGACGCCGATTGGCTCGACATCATCCCGCGCCTGCCGGTGAATGCGCGCGGCTTCCTCCGCCATCGCCGCGACTTGCCGAATACAGTAACCGGGCTGCTCGCGCGGCTGGGAGTACAGGATCTCTTGTTACCGCTGCCCGAGGGCGCGCGTCAAACCGCCACCGCTGCGCCTGCCAGGTTGGAAAACAGTCCGCCAATGCCATCTTCTGGTCCCTCTGCGTCCGGTATCGGCACGCTACTGCGCCGGATAGAAGCCTTCACCGAAACGCGCCGCGCGCAGCCTGTTGCCCCCCGCCTGCCGTTGGATGACGATGCGCAGCGCGCGCCACTCTCCGCCATCGAGTTTACCACCGATGCCGCAGGGACGGTCATCTCCGCGAGCGACGAGGTCGCGCCTAAGCTGGTCGGGATGACGCTGGGTTCATCCAACCCGCTAGCCGACGTCGCCGCCACGACGACTGCGGCCTTTAACGCGCGTCAACCGGTCAATTCCGCTCCGCTGGCGCTCTCGGCAGCCAAACCCGTCTCCGGCGAATGGCTCATGGACGCCGCGCCCCTGTTCGACCCGCGAAGCGGAGCCTTCACCGGCTATCGTGGAATGCTTCGCCGCCCTGCCCCGGCCGAGCCGGCCGCTGTCGATCCCGCCGCCGACCGTATGCGGCAGGTGCTTCACGAACTGCGCACGCCGGTGAACGCCATTCAGGGGTTCGCCGAGATCATCCAGCAGCAGATCTTCGGCGCCGTCCCGCACGAATACCGCGCCCACGCCGCCGCTATCGCCGTCGATGCCGCGAAACTGCTCGCGGGTTTCGAAGAGGTGGACAGGCTGGTGAAGCTTGATGCGGGCGCGATGCGGCTCGATACCGGCGAGGCCGATCTGCGCGAATGCGTGTCCGACACGGTTGAGCGCCTGCAGGGCGTGCTAAGGCCTCGAAATGCTAGTCTCACGCTCGCTGTAACAGGTTTGGACTTCACCATCGCGCTCGATCGCCGCGAGGCTATGGCGTTGTGCTGGCGCGTGCTGGCGACTGCCGCTGGCGCTCTCGGTCCGGGGGAAGGCATCGGCCTGACGCTCACCGGGCATAGCGATACCGTTCGACTCGAACTCGGCGTGCCTGAAGCCCTGCGCGGAGAGGGCGCTGCGAAAGTCGATCCCGACACCCGACCGCGCGCAGTGAGCGCAGGCATCTTCGGCCCCCGCTTCGCTTTCCGCCTCGCGCAGGCGGAAGCCGAGAATGCGGGCGGCTCACTCATTTGCGACGAAAGCTTCGTAACCCTTGCGCTTCCCGCCTTGACCGCCGCATCTGGCGACCCTAGCGCGGGATCGGGACGTGCCGGCGGGTCATAAACTCGCAATCGTGTTGGAGAGACATTCTTGGCCATGCGCCGTCTCACAGACCCTCCCCCGCAGGAGGCCCGCGCCCGCTTCAGGGACCGCATCCCGCGCTTTATCCTGACAATCGACACCGAAGAGGAATTCGACTGGTCGCAGCCGCTATCGCGCGACAGCCAGGGCACTGCGCATGTCCGCTGGATCGGTCGTTTTCAGCAGTTCTGCGAGCGCGAGGACATCGTACCGGTCTATCTCGTCGACTGGCCCATCGCGAACTCACCGCTTGCTGCCGACATCCTGCGCGAACCGCTGGCGGACGGACGGGCGGAAGTCGGCGTGCAACTGCATCCGTGGGTCAACCCGCCGCACGAGGAAGAGGTTACCGAAGTCAATTCTTTCGCCGGGAATCTGCCGCGCGCGCTGGAGGCGGCCAAGCTTTCTACTCTGCGCGATGCCATCGAAGCCAATCTTGGTGTCGCTCCGCTCATCTATCGCGCAGGCCGCTACGGCGTCGGACCGCACACCGCCGAATTGCTGGCCGAAAACGGCATCGCCATAGACAGTTCGGTGCGCGCGAAGTTCGACTATTCGAGGGGCGGCGGCCCCAATTTCCACAACCACCCTGTCTATCCCTATTGGCTGGACGATGCGCGAACCGTACTCGAATTGCCGCTCACCACCGCTTTCTGGGGTTTGTTGCGCGAGAAGGGCGATGCGCTGTTCCCGCGCCTCGAAAGTTTGCCGCGCGTAAAGAGTTTGCTCGCGCGCACCGGGATGCTCGAGCGCGTGCCGCTCACACCCGAAGGCACTAGTGTCTCCGAAGCCATTCGTGGCGTCGACATTGCGCTTGACGACGGCGTGCCACTGCTCGTTTTCTCCTTCCACAGCCCATCGCTGCATCCCGGTTACACGCCTTATGTCCGCGACGAAGGCGATCTCGATACGCTGTATAAGTGGTGGAGAGCCATCTTCGCGTACCTGCGCCAGCGCGGCATCCGCCGCTCGCATGTCGGCGAGATCATGCAGGCCATCGAGCGCTGACGCGACCGGCCGGGGCATGCCTCTGGACGCGCGCGAAAGCCGCGCTACAACACGGCCCAGAATGACCAGGGACGATCAGTACCAGACACGCGTCACCTCGTTCCAGGTGGCGGAGCGCGCGGGTGTGAACCAGTCCACCGTCAGCCGCGCGCTGTCGGGCGATCCTTCGATCACGCCGCAGACCCGCGCCCGTGTGCAGGAGGCGGCCAATGCACTCGGTTACCGCGTCGACGCACGCGCCGCCCGGCTGCGAAGCGGCAAGACCCGCACGATCGCCATCGTCGTCATCACCCGGCCCGGCATGGATGCAACGCAGATCAACCCCTTCCATTACAACCTGCTTGGCGCGACCTGCGCCGCCGCCTCCGAAATGGGATACCAGTCGCTTGTCTCCTTCCAGTCAGAAGAGGACCATTTCGACAGCGATTATGTCGAGACGCGGCAGGCCGATGGCATCGTACTTATCGGCACCAGCACCAACGACGCGGCATGGCAGTATCACCGGCCGATCCTGGACCGCGAGGATGTCGCTTGCTGGGGTTCGCCCTTCACCGATCACGATAGGGTGGATTCGGACAATGCGGCGGGCGCGCGCATCGCGGTGGAACGCCTGCTGGCCGGTGGGC
Source organism: Alteraurantiacibacter sp. (assembly GCA_049646405.1). Lineage (GTDB taxonomy): Bacteria > Pseudomonadota > Alphaproteobacteria > Sphingomonadales > Sphingomonadaceae > Alteraurantiacibacter. The sequence goes on along the minus strand of JBARVT010000220.1, from coordinate 13,000 downwards.
ACACGCAGATCGCCTTTGTCGGCGATACGAGCGAAACCCAACCGCAGTTTCTCGAGCGCTACGAAACCTATCGCGATGTGCTGGAAAAGCGCGGGTTGCAGCCTGCCGATCCGATCTGGGTCGAGGCTCCTTCGCGGGTCGACCAAGGACGCCTATCCGCCGCGCGGATACTCGACCAAGAGATGGGAATCGACGGCATCTTCTGCTCGTGCGATTCCATCGCACTCGGCGTGCTGGAGGTGCTGCAGGATCGCGGGCTGGACGTGCCGGGCGAAATCGGCGTCAGCGGATTCGACGGCCTTGCCAGCGGCGCGCACAGCAACCCGCCTCTCACAAGTGTTGAACCCGATTTTCGCGAAGCGGGTGTGCTGCTGGCGAAAAAGGCGCTCGGCAAGGGGCGCGAGGGAGACACCCGCGCGCCTGTCCACCTGATCGAGCGCGAGAGCGTGAGACCTCCGGCCTAGAAGCGGAGAATCCAATGCGCCAACGGGCTATTTTTGGAACTTCCGCAGCCAATCTCGATTTTCGAGCCACGACCCCGGGTCCGGTCGGTTGGTCGGGGAGACAGGATTCGAACCTGCGACCCTCTGTTCCCAAAACAGATGCGCTACCAGGCTGCGCCACTCCCCGGACCGGTTGCCGCCCCTATGCCTTGCGCCATTTCGGTGCAAGCACGAATACTTCCCCCGACGGGAATACGCACCGCTTATCCTACGCAATTACCCTAGCCTAACGCTCCGAAACGGGGCGCGCGCTTGGGAGTCTAGCACGGCTATGCGCCGTTTGTCCGGCGCGCATGATCAACCTTGTGCCCCTGCTCGTTCCCGTCCTCCTCACCGGCTGCACCGTTACCGACGGGGACACCTTGCGCTGCGGCGAGGAGCGCACTCGCATTACCGGGATCGACGCGCCCGAAACGCGCGCTTGCCGCCGCGGGCGGACCTGCATGCCGGGCGACGGGCATGCCTCCAAACGCTCGGCGCGCTGGGACGACGGGCGGATGGTGCAGGCGGACTGCCCCGGCCTCGCCACCTCCCAGACCTTGTGGAAAGATGCTGGTGGGCCCGGCAGGACTCGAACCCGCGACCTAGCCGTTATGAGCGGCCAGCTCTAACCAACTGAGCTACAGGCCCCCAGCATGCGCTCCCCTAATGCGGGCGCGCGCGCGCTTCAAGCGGCTACTCGCCCGCCATGATCCCGCCGCCCGCGATCACGCCATCGTAATTGGCGAGCACGCGCACCACAGCCGTCCACACCACGACATTCTGCGCCAGTTCCAGCGGGCTAACCTTGTCGAGCGTGTCGTTGGGCGTGTGGTGCAGGTCGAAATAGCGCGTGCCGTCCTGCTGCAAGTCGATAATCGGCCCGCCCTGATCCCGCATGATGTTGAGATCGGCCCCGCCAGTCGCGACGATACTGGCTGCCGGAAGCACGCCATACGGCGCGACCGCTTCGGCCAATGTGTCGAACAGACCGGGATTGCTTTGCGAGAAATTGCTTTCCATCCGCCAGATATTGCCCGCCCCGAAATCGCTTTCGATACCGACTCCCATCTCTTCGTCCGCATGCGCTTCCGAGTAAGCAGTGCTGCCCCACAGGCCGGTTTCCTCTGCGCCCGCAAACAGCACGCGGATGGTGCGCAACGGCTGGCCGTTTTCGGCGGTGCGCAGCGCGGCGGTGGCGGCGATAGCGCAGCCACTTGCATCGTCTACCGCGCCGGTGCCGGTGTCCCAACTATCCAGATGGCAAGCAAGCAGGACAGGCGGCAGCGAGGGGTCGCGCCCAACGATCTCTCCCGTGACATTGCCGCTCGGCGTCATGCCGAGGAAACGGGGGGTGAGGACCATGCGCATGGAGAGGCCGTCGGTGCGCGCCAGCAGCCGTTCGACCTGGTCGGCATCGGGATTGCTGAGCGCGGCGGCGGGGATCGGGTCGACACCGTCTGGCCAACTCGTCCCGCCGGTGTGCGGCAGGCGGTCGTTGTCTGTGCCGATGGAGCGGATGATAATTGCCGCAGCGCCCTTTTGCGCGGCGATGCCTGGTCCCTGCCGCCGGGGCGAGCCGAACATGCCATAATGCGAGCCATCCTGCGTCGCACGCATGGAATTGCCGATATAGACGATCTTGCCGGCAAGGCTGCCATCGGGCGCATCGTGCAGCGCATCGACTGTGGCGAAATGCACGATCTCGCCCGTCAGGCCGCTCGCCGGGGTCGCGCCGCTATTGCCGAGCGCTGTCAGCACCACGGGCTGCGCGTGCTCGCCGATGATTTCGCCGCGCTCCTCGCCGCGCTGCCAGGTATCGTGCATGAAGGGCTCGTCGCCGACGTTGGCAAAGCCGTGTTCGCGCAGCCAGTCCATCGCCCAAGCCCGCCCGCGCGCCTCGGCCTCGGTCCCGGCGGGACGCGGGCCGATTTCGGTGGTGATGCCTTCGAGAAAGTCCCACGCGATTTCGTCATGCGCGCCCGGCTCCATGCCGAAGCGCGAATCGTATCGCTGGGCTGCGGCGGCGGTTGGAACGGCGAGCGAAAGCGCGGCGAGCGCGAGGAGCGGTGTCTTCATGCCCGCTTGGCTAGGCGAGCGAGCCGCGCGTGCCAAGCCTTCTACCAGAAACGGCTTCCGGGCATGCCTTTGAACGGGCCGGCGACCTTGCTTGTGATCCATCCTCCGTAGAACTCGCCCGGCTGCGGAGTGACGATCTCGCCATCGACCGCGCAACGGTCGAACGGCGTGGGATAGAAGGCGATGTAATCCTTGAGGATGCGGAAGGGCGGTGTCGGGTCGGAATAACTCCAGCCGACACGTTCGAGCACCGCGTTGCCTGCCGCTACGCTCCAGTATTTCGCCGTCCCTTTCCATTCGCACAGCGACGATCCGGCGGCGCGCAGGAGCACGCCAGCCGCGATATCTTCCGGCGGGATGTAGTAATTGGGCGGATGGCTGGTTTCGATCACGCGAACGGCGCAGGTGGTGTTAGCAATAGTGTAGCCGTTGTGCGCAATCACGATGCGCGCATCGGTCGGCTCTGCAATGGCGGGGCGAGGATAGTCCCAGACGCTTTCCTGTCCCGGTGCGACGGGATCGGGCTGCGGGTGCCTCACCGCAAACTGGCGAGCGTAGGCGCATCCATCGTGTCGCGGCCATAGATATCGTCGCGGAACTCTATCCGGTCGCCATCGGCGCGGGCAGTAAAATAGGTGACGTAGATCGGCACCAGGTTGCGCAGTCGCACGACCTCTTCGGGGTCGCCGCTGGGTGCAGGAAGCGGACCGTCCATCAGCCATTGCGCAAGCACCTCCGGTTTTTCGACGCGGACGCAGCCCGCGCTGAACAAGCGCTCGTCCTCGGCAAACAGTTCCGTGCTTGGCGTATCGTGAAGATAGATGCCCAGATTATTGGGGAACATGAACTTGACTGAGCCCATGCCGTTGCCCGGCCCCGGGAGCTGACGCATGCGCAACTGCACGTCGCCCCGGCGCACCGCCCGCCAATCGACATCGCGCGGCGAAAGCACGTCCGGCGTGTCAGTGAAATCGGACAGGAGCTGGAAACCGGCGCGGTCCAAATATGCCTGCCCGCCATTGACTACGCGGCTGGCATAGGTGTCGCGCACAAGGTCAGCAGGCACGTTCCAATAGGGGCTGAGCACTGCATGGCGCAGCAAGCCCGCCATCATCGGCGTCGGAGTGTTCGCCTTGCCGACCACGACGCGCATGGTTTCGGCGGCATGGTCGTCCTCGATCAGTGACAGCTGCTGCGTCACAGTGTCGACGAAGACATACCGACCGCCAAGATAATCCGGCAGTTCGCTCGCCCGGAAAAGGTTGGTTTCAAGAATGCGCAGGTAATGCGAGGGGCCACGATTTAGCGCGGTGATCATCGCGTTGTCGACGCTGTCGCTCGCAGGCAAGCCGTGCATGTCACGGAACAGGCGCACGCGGTCCTGCAAATCGCGGTCAAACGTGCCGTCACCGTCGAGGCCGAGCCTCACGCGCAGCGCCTGTACCCGGGCGCCGCGGTCGCCATGTTCAAGTGTCGATCCGTGATCGAGGGTGAAGGTAGGTAGACCCATCCACGCGCTGCGATATCGGTCCACCGCACCTGCCAGCTCGCGCTCGATGCGGTTGGTGTTAGGTGTCTCGTCGATCTGCGAACGATCCGCCACCTGCCCCTCATAAAGAAGGTGATAATCGTCCGGCTGGACATAAAGCGTGGTCGGCAGGTTTGCCGTTGCCTCAACCGGATCGGGTTCGTAAGCCGACGCCACTTGCGGGGCGAGCGCAAGGCCCACCCCGGCAAGCAACACGGCGCAATGCCGCCGAAAGATACTCAGCGCCATCGACATGGGATCAGCCGCGCTCTCCGGCCTGCTGGGCGGGTGCGACTTCCTGGCGCGGCGCATTCACGGCGCGCGCGGTCCACACGGCGTTCTGGCCGCAATCACTGGCTAGCGTAACGGCACGGCCCGCAGCGAAGCGGTTGGTGTAGGCCCAGCACTCGGTCGCGCCGCCGGCGGCGAGGCAGAGATTGCTACCTTGCGTGTACCAGTTGCCGTTAAGCGTCTGTCCGGTCGTGGGGTTGGAGATCGTCGCCGCGCCGGTCGAGCCGAAGAATACGGTGTTGCGCGTACCATCGGCAAAGTCCACCATCACGGTCTGTCCGCGAATCTCCTCGCCCGTCATCATCTGGGCGGCGGCGGGCGCGCTGATAAACGCAGCTGCGGCACAAGCTGTTGCTGCCAGTAATCTCATATCGGTTGTCCTCAAATTCGCTTTGTCTCGATGCCGACTGGAATTCCGGCCGACTGGCTCATTGCTTGGTTCGACGGCGAAAGGTTCGGAATCCACCGCTAACTAACTGAAATCGCAAATCTTTTTTGTTTTTTTTGTTGACATTGCTGCTCGGATGTGGTGCTAAGGCAATGCTTGAGTTCGATATGTGGTTCCGACGTTTCCCGTTTTTCGGATGAATGGGTGGTGATTTAGTTTGATGGAAAGCGAGGAAATTTAATGATGATTCTCAAGAAAATGGCATTTGGCGGCGCGGCATTCGCGCTCGCGACTGTGCCCGTCGCGGCGCAGGCGCAGCAGGCCAATGCGCTCAACACGTGGTCAAGCTCGATGAGCGCGGCCGGATCGTTCCTCTGCCCTATCCCGGGTCAGGATTGCGTCCTCCCGCTACCCAATGCGCCAGCTGCGGCACCCGCACCGGTATCGCGCCCTGCGCCCGTCGCGCCTGTTCAGGAAGCCAGCAGCTTCCCGTGGTTGCCCGCATTGCTCGCGCTTGCCGCTCTGGGCATCGGCGCTTATCTGCTGCTCGACGACGATGATGAGGATCTGCCGACCTCGCCGTAAGCGGCTCAGTCAGAACAAGTGAGATGCGGCTTGACCTAACGGTCGAGCCGCATTTTTCTTGCTCTTGAGACAAATGTCATGCCGCCGCGCGCGCTTTCGAAGGAGCGATGGCCGCTCGGCGTTCTACGGTGATCGGCACATCATCCACTTGTTCGACCCGGTTGCGGCCCTTGTCTTTTGCCCGGTACAACGCTGCGTCGGCGCGGGCGAAGACGCGGTGATAGCTTTCGCCTGAACGCCATGCGGCCACGCCGAAACTGGCAGAAAGGCGAATGTCGTCGCCCAGCCCGTCATGCGCCATCTGCGCAAAACGGGTACGGATGCGCTCGGCAAGCCGCGCGGCGGCATCTTCAGGGCAATCCCACACTGTGATACAGAACTCCTCCCCACCGATCCGCCCGCACGTATCGTGCTCCCGCACCATCGTGTCGATCAGCTTGCCGAAATTGGCGATGGCAACATCGCCCGCCTGGTGACCCCAGATGTCATTGACCTGCTTGAAATGATCGATATCGGCCACCACCACCGCCATCGGGACCCCGCAGCTCTCGGCGCGCGCCAGCTGGCGGTCGACTTCGTCCTCGAACGCTCGCCGGTTCCTGAGGCCCGTCATCGGATCGCGATCTGTCGCCTCTCGCATACCGTGCAGCATGTCGACCAGGCAGACGCCGACTAGCACGATGGCTGTCGTCAGTGCCTTCATCGCCAATGCGAGATTGATGATCGAGAAATAGATCGAATCCCGATAATCGACGATCAGGAACGGATCCTCCGTCATCGTCGTCAATGTCGGGCGGACGAAGAAATCGGCAGCATTCACGATGAGCATCACCACAACGACTTTGTCCACGAAACCGCGGCGCGGTGAATTGCCTAGCGTGACCGCCGCAATCACGAACATCGCGCCATAGCCCATATTTGTCATCACGAGCTTCGGTCCGACCGAGTCCGTCAACGCCACCACACCAGTCAGGCCGACAAGCGCGGTTGCATAGCAAAGTCCGAGCGCGAACAGGTTGAGCGGCGCATTGATTCGCTGGGTCAACCCCGAAATCAGCAGCACCGTCGCCATAGAATAGATCAGGTGCACCGTGTGGAATATGATTGCGGACGGCAACACGTTCAGATGCACGATCAGCAACCCACAGGCGAGCAGGAGGTAGGACACGGCAAAAGCCAACGCATGCCGTCCCACGATTCCGCGCAGCCAGATCGCTGCGAATACCATCGCAAACACGATCGCCATGGTCGGCGTCACCATTCCTATGATCGTATCGCGCAATTGCGCCTCCCCACACGGGGTCTGCGTTAAACGATTGGGATTAACGGAGGTCTAAGGTTTTCCCGAAATTCTGCGGGCGACCTTTCGTTGAACTATTCATGGCAGTCCACGCCATCGAGCAATCCTTCGTCCAGCGTGTCTCCATGCAGGACTGACACGTCGCCGGTCGTCTCGAGTACGACGGCACGCACCTTCGAATAATCGAGCACGTTCGCCTCGCGAAGCTTCGCCCGCAAGTCGCTCTCTGCAACGCGCGTTTCGGTAAGGGCCTGATGGTTGATCTTCCCGTCGCGCATCAACAGGACAGGCTCGTTCTGCATGACGCTTTCCGCCGTATCGGAACCCTTGCGTATGCGTGCCGCCACGAATTGCAGCACAAACAGCCCAACCATTGCGGCCATGGCCTGTCCAAAGGCGAGCCAGTCGCTTACCGTCGCGGCGGTTGCCACCAGAGAGCCGAGAGCAATCGTCATGACAAAATCGTAAGTTGTCATCTTGGAGAGGGAGCGCAGACCGAGAATTCGGATCTGCACCACCACCCAAGTCAGCGCGACCATGGCCAGTATCGCACCCCGTAGCACCGCATCAAGCGTATCGTTTTCGAAGAACATGATCCTCGAACCTGCGGCGGCGCGATTGGGTCCGGCGATGCAACAAATCGACCGCTTGCCCCGCACAGTTCCACGCCCTATCTGCGCGCCCACACTATTCCCGCACAATTACCGATTCACGAGGACACGCCCGATGGCCGCCCAATACGCCTATGTCATGAAGGACATGACCAAGACCTTCCCCGGCGCGAGCAAGCCGGTGCTGGCAAACATCAACCTTCAATTCTATCGCGGCGCGAAAATCGGCATCGTAGGCCCGAACGGCGCGGGTAAATCTACGCTCATCAAGATCATGGCGGGCATCGACACCGATATATCGGGCGAAGCCTGGTCGGGCGAGAACATCACCGTCGGCTATCTCGAGCAGGAGCCTGAGCTCGACGAGAGCAAGACTGTGCTAGAGAACGTCAAGGACGGCGCGCGCGAGACAGCGGACCTCGTAGAACGCTACAACGCGGTGGCAGCCGAGATGGCCGAGCCGGACGCCGATTACGAAAAGCTCGGCGAAGAAATGAACGAGCTGCAGGACAAGATCGACGCGGTCGATGGCTGGACGCTCGACAACCAGCTCGAAGTGGCGATGGAAGCCTTGCGCTGTCCGCCGTCCGACATGGGCGTCCAGAGCCTTTCGGGCGGCGAGAAGCGCCGCGTCGCGCTCACCCGTCTGCTGATCCAGAAGCCCGACATCCTGCTGCTGGACGAGCCGACCAACCACCTCGACGCCGAAAGCGTCCAGTGGCTCGAAAATCACCTGAAAGAGTATGCCGGCGCGGTGCTGATGATCACCCACGACCGCTACTTCCTCGACAATGTGGTTGAATGGATCCTCGAATTGGATCGCGGCTCTTATTACCCGTACGAGGGCAATTACAGCACCTATCTGGAGAAGAAGGCCAAGCGCATCGAGCAGGAAGGCCGCGAAGAGTCCGGCAAGCAGAAGGCCCTGCAACGCGAGCTCGAGTGGATGCGGCAGACCCCCTCTGCCCGCCAGACCAAGAGCAAGGCGCGTATCCGCAAGTTCGACCAGCTGCAGGAGGAGATGGGCAATCGCAAGCCGGGCAAGGCTCAGATCGTCATTCAGGTGCCCGAGCGCCTTGGCGGCAAGGTAATCGAAGCCAAAGGCATCTCCAAGGCCTATGGTGACAAGCTCCTATTCGAAGACCTTTCCTTCATGCTGCCCCCGGGCGGTATTGTCGGCGTGATTGGGCCTAACGGCGCGGGCAAGTCCACGCTGTTCAAGATTCTGACCGGCAAGGAAGAGCCCGATAGCGGCAAGGTCGAGATCGGCGAGACAGTGCACATGGGCTATGTCGATCAGAGTCGCGACCACCTGAACCCAAAGAACAATGTGTGGGAGGAAATTTCCGACGGGCTCGATTACATGACCGTCAACAAACACGAAACATCCACCAGGGCCTATGTCGGCGCGTTCAATTTCAAGGGCACGGACCAGCAGAAGAACGTCGGAAAACTGTCCGGCGGTGAACGCAATCGCGTCCACATGGCCAAGATGCTGAAGGCAGGCGGTAACGTGCTGCTGCTGGACGAACCGACCAACGACTTGGACGTCGAAACTTTGTCGGCCCTTGAAGACGCCATCGAGAACTTCGCCGGTTGCGCGGTTGTGATTTCGCACGACCGTTTCTTTCTGGACCGGCTGGCAACGCACATCCTGGCGTTCGAAGGCGACAGCCATGTCGAGTGGTTCGAGGGTAACTTCGAAGCTTACGAAGAGGACAAGCGGCGGCGGCTTGGCGACGCAGCGGATCGGCCGAGCCGGGTGCAGTACAAGAAGCTGACTAGGTGACCCAACTGATCAGCGCCCGGTCGATACGCGCAATCGTATTCGGCATGAGGCGGAGATAGGAAACTCGCTGATCAGTCTGATCGGCAGCTTTCATTATCCATTTCAGGTCGATAAGATCGTTGACATGACGCAGCACCGTCGCATGCGGAAACTCGGTTTCGCGCGACAGGCTAGTGGCCGTATGCACGTATCCACCACGCTCCGCTCGGTACAATGTCATAAGTATCGCGATTTTCGGCCCCAAGATGCGATGGCCTTCGAAAGCGGAACTCAATCGATCCAACAGACAGAAGACATTCTCCGAGCCTGCCTCACGCGTCCGCCCTTCGCCTTCGATCATGTTAGCGATACCTCGTGGTGAGACTACTCGATCGGGAAAAGGTGTATGTCGATAGCATTGTTTTTATCGTAATCATTTCAAACAATTATGCACGTCACGCATTTGCGGGACTATATCTGATGCTTGTCACGCATATATGTAAAATCCTCTATCAGCGAAGTTCGCCAGAGCGGCGTTTCTTGGGGGGCGCCACGAGTGACAGACAACAAATCAGCTCGCAATGACACCAGTAGCAATTTCAGCTGGACCGAATTTGCCGGTAATCTCGATGAGGCAGGACCGCTCCAGATGGTCAGGGGTCTTTATAGAATAGGCCAGCAGAGCGGAGCGGTGGCAATGAGCTATCACATCACGCCCCGGTTCCAGGCTTACGAGAATTCGAGCCATATGTATTTCGCTACTCGCGGAGCTCTTTCCCGGCACGTCCATAGCGACGAAGTCAGTAATGCCGTAAGCCGTTGCCACACGATTGTACTTGCCAAGGCCCGGCCGGTGCTTCTGTCGACGTTGCTGCCGCAGTTCATGCGAGAAGATCCTGAGCTCACCCTGAGAATCATGGATCAGGTGCGGGAGTTCGGTGTTATGGACGAACTGATGGTCCCAGTGTTCGGCCCATACACGGTCAATGGCGTTATTTCCTTCGGGTTCGAAGGTGACGCCGCAAGAATTCCGGCACGAGATCGTTTTTGCATAGAGGGCTTTTGCACCAGCCTTCATCAACGACTTGTGCATTGTTATTTGCATTCGCATCGCGTGCGCGATCTATCGGATCGCGAGATGGACGTGCTGCGTTGGATTGCACGGGGCAAGACACGCTCCGAAATTTCGACGATCCTCGATCTTCAACCATCGTCGGTCGACACCTATACCCGCCGCATTTTCAAGAAATTGGGGGCCAACGATCGCGTGACGGCGTCGATGAACGCGATTTTCGAAGGTGTGCTGACACCATAGCAGGCATCTTGTCCGGCATTTGACTACCCCCGACCCCGTTCCCACATCCTCTGGCAGGGCGCTCGAAACGCGGGCGCGTGTATAGGCCGGCGCGCATCTCCCTCGATAGGGCGCGCGCCGCGAACACGAGATCCACGAGGATACACATGACCACTCCCAACAGCGGTGACACCGTGACCATCGACTATGTCGTCAAGACGGGCGACGGGCAGCAGGTGGGCACCACCGCCGACGCAGGACCGCAGGACATTGTGCTCGGGCAGGGGCAGATTTTCCCGCAGGTTGAGCAGGCGATTACCGGCATGGAAGTCGGCAAGGAAACCACTGTCGAAATCCCTTGCGCCAACGCTTTCGGCGAGCGGCAGGAGCAGCTGGTGGTCGACATCCCACGCGCCAACCTGCCGCCCGAATCCGCCCCGCAGCCGGGCATGCAGCTCCAGTCGCAGACGCCCGAGGGGCAGCCGTTTATCCTTCATATCGTCGAGATCGGCGACGAAACCGTGAAATGCGACGCCAACCACCCGCTCGCCGGGCAGGACGTCACCTTTGACATCACGCTGCGCCATATCAAACAGGCGGCCTGATGATCATCCGGCAGGCGATGGGGCGGCGTCGATGTCGCACATCGTCGCCCCTATCGCTAACGCAAATACGGCTCGCCTATCCGCGCTTCCGGTGCGGTAAGGAGCACAGCAGCGCCGACACGATAGCCATCGTCACGCCGATAAAGACGCACACCATCGCCGCGCCCACCGGACCGAACAGGTCGACAAGCGCGTTGACGATCTCCCCCGATCCGCGTGCCGTGCGCGGCATCACCGATGACGAGGCTGCAGGCGCCGTATCGAGCGCGAACATCGCACCGATCGTACCGAGGGCAAGCGAGGCGAGAACGGCAGAGCGCCGCACGCAAACCGAACGCCAGGTTGCCGAGCGCGTGGCGTATAAGCCGGAAAGCCTTTCCGAAACCTCTGCCCGCTTCGCCCGTTCAAGGTGGCAATGGGTTTCACCAGCACGATCCGCAACCATTTCTGGGCCAGCGCCGTTTTCGTCCTCGTATGCACGATAGGATATGGCGCGCGCTGGGCTATCGGCGACGTCTATTCCAGCGCGCAGGCGACCGACCTGATTGAGGCGCTCAGCCGCGCAGGCCTTTATCTCGGCAGCGCCATCGTGACGGCGGCCGCAACCACGCTGGCTCTGATGCTGACCCTGATCGGCATGATCCGGCGGATGGAAAAGGAGTTTGACAACGAAACCTATCGCAATGTCGACCTGATCGCGAAGCTTGCCACTGCTTCTCTGATGATCGGGCTCGTAGTCCTGCTCGCCTTCACCCTTCCCGTGGGCGAGTTCGAGGAGTTGCCGGAGGACTGGTATGTGCGTCTCTATGACGGTCTGTTCGCGGCGACTGTGATCATGGTTGGGCTGATAGCGGCAACGGTGACGGTGCTCTATCGCACTGCGCGGCGGGTCATTGCGCGGATGACGCCGAGCGAGGATGTCTAGCTGTCCTACGAGGTGCGGTCCGTGCTTGGCTGGCGCTATGGCCTGTGAGATCAAAGGGGTGACACCTTCCCCGGAAAAGGGTGACACTCTTTGCTCCGGAGGTGACGATTTCTCTAGGAGAGTGACAGATCCGGCGTTTTGCCCCTGGACTGTGTAAGACCTGTAAGACCTTGCGTCCCGGCCCGCGCGTCAGGGGGCGATCCAGCGGCCCTCGCCCGTCGCCATGTCGATCACTGCGCGGCGGTGGCCGTCGTTCGACAACGTGAACCAGTCGACTTCCGCCAGTTCCGCGAGCAAAATCGCGAAGCGCTCGCGCGCGGGTGCGACCTGCTCCTCGCTCGGCTGGATCCCCTCGGCCCAGTCGGGCAGCCCGCTGGTCGGCGTATCGGACGGCGCGCCCGGCCCCTCGCCAAGGTAGCAGCGGCGCGCGAATGTCGTGCTCTCCTCCCATGCGGCATCGGCGACGGCGGTGCGATGCTCGATCCGCCCGGTCCCCCGGCAACGCAGTTGCAGCTTTGCCTCGCGGTCGTAAAACAGCACGCCCACCGGTGCGCCCTCGCCTATAAGCCCGCATTTTGGGCTGCGGATGTCGGTATGGAAGCGCAGCGTGCGGGTAGCTTCGTCATAGGCGCGCAGCACCATCACCCGCGCATCGGCATCGGCGGTCACGACCACTGGCGTATGCAGGGCACTGCGGCGGTCGTCCGCGCCCCTCCGGAGGCGGGTCGCGATATCGGCAGCGATTGCGGTGAAGGTCTCTGGCACGCCGCTCTCCTGCCTTTGTGCGGCCTTCGGAGCAAGTGCGCAATCGTTCACGATGGCGAGCGCGAAGCTGAACGACAGCCCAATGTCACGGTTCAGTTACAGGTAAGGCCGACTCATTACATCTTAAGACATCGTAAACGTATCAGGGCCGTTCCACTCGGCGGCATTGGTCAACATTTGGGAGATGTTGCAATGCAACTCGCACAACTCATGAAAACGAGCGCCGCCGCCGCGCTGGCGATCGCCCTGCTCGCCCCCGCCGCCTCTGCCGAGGACCTGGCGATGGAGAGCTTGGAATTCGAAATGCTGCAGGATCGCGGCGACCGCGACCTGCGCCGCGACCGTGGCGACCGCCGTGAGGCGAGGCGCGACCGCAACC
>JBARVT010000219.1:0-5391 GCA_049646405.1 Alteraurantiacibacter sp. | reverse complement strand
CGGGATATATCTCGCTCGCCCCGCCATTCTCATCGATATTGAAATCGACTATTGTTCCCGGCTGCACGCCGCCTGCTGGCGCGCGCCATTCTTCTTGCCGGAAGCGGTACCGTGTGCCGTCCTCGGCCGAAATGACGCCTTCGCCCCGGGCCGTGTCGTAGCCCAGCAACTGTCCTCGCATATCCGAATAACCCCCGTATTCCGTTGTCCTTCGATTATGCAGAGATAATCGGGGCTGGCAAGCGGCGGCGGATTTGGCCAAGGGATGCGCGATGGCGAGCAACCGATCCCGACGTGCACTTGCGGACAAGCGCCCCTATCTCGTGCTGAGCGTGGTGGCGGCGTTCGCCTATTATTACCTGCGCGCCAGCGATCTGCCCGAACTTTACCTGATCCCGATCAAGGGCAGCGCGGTGGCTTTCCTCGCGCTCTACGCCTTCCTTCGCCACGGCAGCACATCGGCGCGGCTGCTGGCAGGCGCGCTGGTCGCGGCGAGCATCGGGGACATGCTGGTGGAGATCGACCTGCGCTACGGCGCGGGCGCCTTCTTCGTGTATCACTGTGCGGCCATCGTGATGTTCCTGCGCCATCGCGGACCGCCGCTGGATGGGGCGGACAGCGTGGTTTTCCTCGCTTTGCTGCTCGGCACGCCATTCCTGTCCTATTTCTTTCCTTATGACCCCAACCTGCAATGGCCGGTGGCGATTTATGCGCTCGCATTGGGCGCGATGGCGGCTGGGGCCTGGGCGAGCGACTTCCCGCGCTGGCGGGTCGGCGCAGGCGCCGTGCTATTCGTGCTGTCCGACCTGCTGATCTTCGCCGGGCTCGGGCCGCTATCGGGATCGCCGATTCCCGAATATCTCGTCTGGCCGATCTACTATCTCGGCATGTTCCTCATCACCGTGGGGGTGGTGACTACGTTGCGTAAACGCGACCCCGAGTTGAGCGTCCTGCAGGGCGGACGACGCGAGACATTGCATTGAAACTTCTTGCCGTCGCACTTGCCGCTTCCGCGATAGTTCCCGCTACGCCCGCCTTCGCGCAAATGGGCGAGGGTACGCCGCATGTTACAGCGACGGCTTATACCGTGTAGTCGGATGTGCTGGGCGGCGAGCGGATCGTCACGGTGCGCCTTTTGGCAGGAAGGTGTCTGGCACCGCGAGGGGACGGAGCTGCTCGTGCTGGCGCTTCGCGAATACGCACCTGCGAACCTGCGCTGGACCTACGTGCCACGGCACGCTGTTTCATCCAATGGCGCTCGATGCCTTTCGGACGCTCTACGGCACGCCGACCCGCGAGTACCGTGCGCAGCCACTGATCGGCGGGCCACCGACGCGGGAGGACACCTCGAGAAAGGCGATGCGGCGGCGGCACAGCGTGAGGCGATTTACCAGGTGTGCTTGCTGCTCGATCTCGGCCCGCGCCCCCGCGAGGGCACTCTAGGCGGCTAGATCACTCCGCGTCGTTCTCGTCATCCATCGGATCGTCACGGTCCGTGGTCGGCGCAGGCGCAGTTTCTTCGCCACCACCACGTCGTTCGACCATTTCTTCGACCACCGCTTCCTCGGCCTCGTTCTCGGGAGTCTCGTCCTCGTCGATCATTGCCGCGCCGACGATCGTCTCTCCTTTGGCGACGTCAAAAATCCGCACGCCCGACGAACCGCGCCCGTAAATCGAGAAGCCCTTGTGATTTTCGAACCCGCCTTCGACAAGGTGGCGGAAATCGATCGGCAGTCGGATGAGCTTCGCCTTGTCGGTGACCAGCATCAGCTGCGAACCGTGGCGGACGGGGAAGCTGGCGACGACGGGGCCATTGCGTGCCTCGTCGTTCGGCGTACCGATATTGGTCAGCCCCTGTCCCCCGCGCCCAATGGTGCGATATTCGTAAGCCGAGCTGATCTTGCCGTAACCATTGGCCGTCAGCGTCAGGATGAATTCTTCTCGCTCGGCCATTTCTGCCACAGTTTCGGCATCAAGAGTGGCATCGAAATTATTGTTTTTCCAAGTCGCCGAGCGCAAAAACGCCTCGCGCGTTTCCATGTTGGCTTCGAGAGCGTCGAGCACCGCCATTGACACGACTTTCGAGCCGGCGGGCAGCTTCATCCCGCGCACGCCGATGCCAGTGCGGCTCTTCGTTTCGCGCGCATCGGTGGCAGAGAAGCGGATTGCCTTGCCGGTGTCGGACGCAAGGAAAATTTCCTGGTCCTCGTTCAGCAATTCGACGCCGATCAGCCGGTCTCCGCTACCCTCGACGAAGCCCATCGCGTATTTGCCGTTGGAGGGGACATTGGTAAAGGCATCCATCGAGTTGCGGCGGACCATACCCTGTTCGGTAGCGAAAACGATGTTGAGCGCCGCCCAATCCTCCTCGTCCTCCGGTAGCGAGAGCACGTTGGTCACCCGCTCCTCGTCGCCCAGCGGCAGGAGATTGACCATCGGGCGGCCCTTGGTCTGCGGTCCGCCTTCGGGCAGCTTCCACACTTTCAGGCGGTATACGCGGCCTGAATTCGTAAAAAAAAGCACGGGGTTATGCGTCGAAGTTACGAACAGTTCGACGACTGCATCCTCGTCTTTGGTCGCCATGCCGCTACGGCCCTTTCCGCCGCGCGCCTGCGCTCGAAACGTGGCGAGCGGGGTGCGCTTGATGTAGCCGGAATGGGTGACAGTAACGACCATCTCTTCGCGCTCGATCAGGTCCTCGTCGTCGATTCCGTCCCATGCGGGCGCGATTTCGGACATGCGCGGTGTGGCGAACTGATCACGCACCTCCTGCAATTCCTCGCGCATTACCCCGTAGAGCTTGGTGCGGTCGCCAAGTAGCGAGAGATAGTATTCGATCTTGCCGGCGAGCTCTTTCAGCTCATCCTCGATCTCGTCACGGCCGAGCGCAGTCAGGCTGGAGAGGCGAAGCGACAGGATCGCCTTTACCTGCCGTTCGGACAGCTGGTAGGTTCCGCCTTCCTCGTCCGACGTCGGCTCGATGGCCTCCACCAGCGCGATATAGCGTGCGATGTCGCCGATAGGCCATTGCTTCGCCAGCAATTTTTCGCGCGCAATCTGCGGGTTCGACGATCCGCGGATCATCTTCACGACCTCATCGAGATTCGAGACCGCAACGACCAGCCCGAGCAGGACATGCGCCCGGTCGCGCGCCTTGTTCAGCTCGAACTTGGTGCGCCGCGTGATGACCTGTTCGCGGAACTGAATGAAAGCCTGAATGAAATCACGCAGGGCCAGCGTTTCCGGCCGGCCGCCGCGAATGGCGAGCATGTTGGCCGGGAAGGAGGATTGCGCGGGTGTGTGCCGCCAGAGCTGGTTGAGCACCACGTCGGGCGTTGCATCGCGCTTCAGGTCGATCACGACGCGCACGCCGGCGCGCGAGCTCTCGTCGCGGATGTCGGCCACGCCCTCAATTCGTTTGTCCTTTGCCGCATCGGCAATCTTCTCGACCAATCCTGCCTTGCCGACCTGGTAGGGGATCGAGGTGAGCACGATACTCTCCCGGTCGCCGCGGCCTGTCTCTATCTCGTGCCGCGAGCGCATCAGGATCGAGCCGCGCCCCGTTGTGTAGGCCGAGCGCGCGCCCGATTTGCCGAGGATCAGCGGCGCGGTCGGGAAGTCTGGCCCGGGAATGATCTCATGAAGCTGTTCTGACGTGATGCCCGGGTCGTCCATGTAGGCGAAGCAGCCGTCGATCACCTCGCCCAGGTTGTGCGGCGGGATATTGGTCGCCATGCCAACCGCGATGCCGCCCGCGCCGTTCACCAGCAGGTTCGGGAAGCGTGCGGGGAGGACAGATGGCTCCTGTTCGGACCCATCGTAATTGTCGACGAAATCGACCGTATCCTTGTCGAGATCGTTCAACAGTGGCTCTGCCGCCCGCGCCAGCCGGCTTTCGGTGTAGCGCATCGCGGCGGGCGGATCGGGGTCCATGCTGCCGAAATTGCCCTGGCCGTCGATCAGCGGCAGGCGCAACGACCACGGCTGCACCATGCGCGCGAGCGCGTCGTAGATCGCGCTGTCGCCATGCGGGTGATAAGACCCCATCACCTCGCCGACGATCTTGGCAGATTTGCGATAGGGACGGTTCGCCGTGTAGCCGCCCACCTGCGCGGCATAGAGGATGCGGCGATGCACCGGCTTCAGCCCGTCGCGCACATCGGGCAAAGCGCGGCTGACGATCACGCTCATCGCGTAATCGAGATAGCTCGTCTTCATCTCGTCGACGATGTCGATACGTTCGTAATCGTCTGGCGCTGCGGGCGGGGATTCGATGTCGGTTTCGTCGCTCACGGGCGGGAAAGGTCCATTGCTGTTCGATACGAGGGCCGAGCCTAGGGGAAGGGGGGTATGCGCACCAGTTGCGCGGGGCCCGCTTCGGTCAGAAAACGGGGCTTTTCCACACCTCCTGCCGCTTTCGTTGCCCCTGCGCCGATATGATGCCTGACGCATGCGTTAAATCGGCATTCAGCGCCATTTTCCTAGGACAGATTTGCAATCTGGCGCGTTTACCCTCCATAGGTCGCCCGGAACGACGGGCAATTTACGCCCGCCAAAGACGTATTCAGGAGAGATCATCGATGTTTCGCGTTTTCCGCACCGCTCACCGGAATGGTTTTGCCATGGCGCTCGCCCTTGCAGGCGGCACCGCGCTCGGCACCACCGTAATCGCACCTGCCGCGATAGCGCAGGAACAGCAGGTCAATTACTCGCAAGGGTTCGTTGCCGTCTACCAGCCCGTTGCCGCGTTGACGCAGGGCGAAGCTCCTGATTACGCCGCGGCGCGGGGCCGTCTCGATGCCGTCTATGCCGCGATCGAAACGCCCGACGATCGGAATGCCGCGGGTAACTTCACGTTGCAGGTCGGCAACCAGTTGCAAGATGACTCGCTGCGTCGCCGTGGGATCGAGATGATGCTCGAAAGCGGCAAAGTCGCGCCGGACCGGCTCGCGGATTTTAATTACTATGCCGGGCAGTTCGCCTACAATGCAGAGGACTGGGCCGCGGCACGAACCTATATGCAAGCCGCGATCGATGCTGGTTACAATGATGGCGACAACGATCCGGGCAACGATCCGGAATACGTCATTCTCCAGACCTTTGGCCCCGAAGGAAATCCGCAGGCGGGCGTATCTTACATGCTCGGCGTTGCCGAAGCACGCGCCGCTGCAGGACAGCCGATTCCGGAGCGCTGGCTGCTGCGCACCTTGCAGACTGCGTACGATTTCGACCTCGCGCAGGAAAGCTATGATGTCGGCTTGCTCGTGCTCGAACGCTATCCCAGCGACACCAACTGGGCAAACACGCTGCAGATCTACAACCAGCTCAACGATCACCCACCTGCCGAGCGCGTCGATCTCTATCGCCTGATGCTCGATGCAGGTGTGGAGT
>JBARVT010000218.1:0-18936 GCA_049646405.1 Alteraurantiacibacter sp. | reverse complement strand
GGTTGCGGTGATCCTGATCATGCTCGTCTTTCTCGTTCGCTACGGCTATTTCATGTTCTTCGAACTCGGCCCGCGCGCGGCAACGCCGGGCAAGCGCGCGCTGGGCCTGCGCGTCGCGGCGCGCGATGGCGGTCGGCTGACAGCGGAGATGGTGATCGCGCGCAATCTCGTGCGCGATATCGAGCTGATTCTGCCGGGCGTCTACCTGTTGCAGATCGCCTTCGGCGAAACGCAGACCTTCGGCGTCGCGGGCTGGGCGACCTTCATCTGGCTGCTCGTCTTCGTGCTTTTCCCCTTCCTCAACAAGGACAACCTTCGCGCAGGCGACGTGGTTGCAGGGACATGGGTGGTCGAGGCGAAGCGGGCCAAGCTGAAGGAAGCCATGTCGCTCGCGCCCGACCGAAGCACCGATTACCGCTTCGGCGAAGACGAGCTGTCCGTCTATGGCGAACACGAATTGCAGGTGCTGGAAAACGTGCTGCGGCAGGACAATCCCGATGCTTTGCGCGATGTCGCCTATGCCATCACCAACAAGATCGGCTGGCGCGTGGGCGCAGGCGACGACCGCGAATTTCTCGAAGCGTTCTACGCTGCTTTGCGCGGGCATCTGGAAAGCGGCATGCGCTTCGGCAAGCGCAAGCGGGACAAATATTCGTAAGCGATTGTAAAAGCTGGCCAGCGCGATTTCGCGATTGGCCCTGCCCTGTGCTAGGCTGCGCCCCGGTTGCAAATCAGGGGAGCGACTTATGAGATTAGGAAACTACCGTTTCGATCCCGACCTCGCGATGAGTATCGTCGAAAAGGTCGGCCTCGCCATCATTATTCTGATCGTCACATGGCTTCTTGCCAAGGCCGCGAAATGGGCATTTGCGAGGATCATCGACGCGGTGCCGTTGTTGCAGCGGCATACGCCCTCGGGCATGAGCGTGGGCGAAGCGCTCGGCAAGATCGTGTCGCTCTTCATCTGGCTGTTCGGCCTGCTGGCGATCCTGCAGGTGCTCGGTCTCAATGCCGTGGGCGGCCCGATCAACTCGCTGCTCGAGAACATCGTCGCCTTCATCCCGAACATCATCGGCGCGGGCGTGCTCGCCTATGTCGGCTTCATGATCGCAGGCATCGTGCGCGATATCGTGGTGACGACGGCGCAAACCTTCAACGTCGATCGCTTCGCCAACACGGCGAGCGGCGGCAATGTGGAGGAGGTGACCGGCAGTCACGCGATCAGCAAGACGCTGGGCGTAGTCGCTTATATCTTCATCGCCATTCCCGTCGCCATCGGCGCGCTGGGCGTGCTGAATATCGCGGCGATTTCCGGCCCGGCAACCGAGATGCTCGACATGATCCTGGCCGCGATCCCGCGCATCATCGCGGCGGCCGTGCTGCTCGGCCTCGGCTATGTCATCAGCAAGTTTGTCGTCGGCCTGCTGACCGACCTGCTGGCCGGCCTCGGCGTCGATCGGTCGCTCGGCGCGACGGGTCTGGTGAGCGAAGGGACGAGCGCATCGAACATTATCGCGCGCGTCGTGCAGATCGCGATCATCCTGTTCTTCGCCATCGCCGCCACACGGCTGCTCGGCTTCCCGGAACTGACCGCCATCCTCAACGAGGTGCTGGAACTGGGCGGGCGCGTGGTGTTTGGCGCGGTGGTGATCGGGGCAGGGTTCCTGATCGCCAACATGCTGGCGCGGCTGATCGGCGGCGCGCCGGGCAATATCGTCCGGCTCGCCACCATCGTGATCTTCACCTTCATGGGGCTGAGCTTCATGGACATCGGTGCGATGATCCCGGAAACGGCCTTCACCGCCATCGTGATCGGTGCCTCGGTCGCGGGCGCGCTGGCCTTTGGCCTCGGCGGACGCGAATGGGCGGGTCGCAAGCTGGAGGAATGGGACCGCGGCGGCATGGGCTCGCTCTCGTCGCCGGAGCGGCGCAGCTCCGTGATGTCGGACCCGGCCCCGGCTGCCGATCCGGATGACCTTCCGCCCGGAGCGTAAGGCTTCACACCGGCATAAAGCCACGATACGGGGCGCAGGGTCATGATCCTGCGCCCCGCTGTCTTGTCCGACGCCGAAAACCTCGCCCGTCTGGGCCGCACAAGCTTCTGCGCCGCGTTCGAGCATCTCTATTCGGCCAAGGACCTCTCCGACTTCCTCGAGCAGGTCTATTCGGCGGACGTGGTGCGCGAGGAAATTGCCGACCCGAATATGACGCATCGTCTGTCGCTGGACGAAGACGGCGGCCCGCTCACCGGCTTCGTCAAGATGCGCGCGCCTAGCTGGTATGCCGAACATTCGGATGCCGCCAACCCGATCTCGCTCGGCCAGCTCTACACCGATCCCGCGCGCACCGGCGATGGCATCGGCGCCGCGCTGATGGACTGGGCGGTCGATTTCGCGCGGGACGAAGGCCATGACTCCATCCAGCTATCGGTGTGGAGCGAGAATTACGGCGCGCAGCGGTTCTACCAGCGATACGGCTTCGCCAAGATCGCGGACATCCATTTCATGGTGGGCGAACAGCGCGACGAGGAGTTCCTTTACGAAAAACGGCTGTAGGCGCGCGCCCGCAAAGTTAAGCGCCTCTTAGGTCTTTTCCGGCAAAAGCGCCCTCATGGGAGCCATCGCGCACAATTTCCCGGAGTTCGACCAGCCCGCCCGGCCGCTGCCGGACGAGCTCTTGTTCGATCCGGCCATCGACCGCATCCTTGCTTCGGTGCGCGGGCATCTCGGCGTGGAGATCGCCTTCGTCGCGCGCTATGTCGAGGGCGAGCAGCGCGAGCTGACCCATGTCAGCAGCGAACTCGACCTGCCGATGGGGCCGGGCTTTCGCAATCCGCGCGAAGAGGGTTATTGCTGGCATATCCTGCAGGGCCGCCTGCCCGAACTGATCCAGAACCCGGCCGATTTCCCGCTCACAGAGACGATGGACATCACCCGTTTCCTCCCCGTCGGCTGCCACATAAACACGCCGCTGCGCATGAGGGACGGGCGCGTCTGGGGCAGTTTCTGCGCACTGGGCCGCCAGCCCGACCGCACGATGAACGAGCGCGACTTGCTGATCCTCAAGAGCTTTGCCGGGCTAGCGGCGGAGCGGATCGAGAGCTCGCTCGAACACCAGATCTGCACGCTGGAAGCGCGCGAGCGGATCGAGAGCATGCTCGACGGGCACGGCGTTTCCACCTTCCAGCAACCGATCATCTCGCTTGCCACCGGCCAACCGGTCGGTGTCGAATGCCTCAGCCGCTTCCCGGACCTGACCAAGCGCGGGCCCGATGCCTGGTTCGAGGATGCCGAGCTTGTCGGGCTGGGCAAGGAACTGGAAATGACCGCAGTGCGCTGCGCGCTCGAATCCATCGGCCATATCCCGCCGGGCATGTATGCCACCGTCAACGTCTCTCCGCAGACCGTTGCGAGCGGCGTAGTGCGCGAATTGCTGGAAACGGTGGTGGCGGACAATCTCGTTGTCGAGATTACAGAGCATTGCCAGGTCGACGATTTCGACGCCTTGGCGATGGAAATCGCCGCACTCAAGGCGCATGCGAGAATAGCCATCGACGATGTCGGCACGGGCTATGCAGGCTTGCGGCACATCGTCGACCTGCAACCCGATATCCTGAAAATGGACATGGTCCTCACCCGCGGGATCGAAGCCGATCCGGCGAGGAAA
The DNA here is from genome assembly GCA_049646405.1 of Alteraurantiacibacter sp. Taxonomy (GTDB): domain Bacteria; phylum Pseudomonadota; class Alphaproteobacteria; order Sphingomonadales; family Sphingomonadaceae; genus Alteraurantiacibacter. The sequence continues at coordinate 15,270 of JBARVT010000218.1, read as the reverse complement.
GCGATGACCGCCGCGCTCGTCCAGCTTGCCAAAGATATCGGCTGCACCGTCGTTGCCGAGGGGATTGAGACCGAGCACGAGGCGCGGGTGATGAAGAAACTCGGCGTCGATTGCGGGCAGGGTTATCTCTATTCGCGCCCGCTGCCGGTTGTGGCCGCGCAGCAATTCCTGCTCGGAGCGGGCTCGCGGCACTAGGCCGTCAGCTGTCGTCCCCGCGTAGCTCGCGCTGCTGTTCGCGGGTCATTTCCTTCGCCGCGTAGATATCGCCGCCGTCGATCTGCACCTGCATGCGTTTTTCATCGTTCGAGCGGTAGGTGCGGCAGGCGCGGTTGATGTCCTCCTCGCTCACGCCCAGCTTCTCGAGCGCCATATGGGCCATCGCGATGGCCGATTCGAACACCTCCCGCATGACGTACTCTGCCTCGCTTTGCGCCAGTTCGATGACCGAGCGCCGGTCGAACCCGCGCACGTAGATAAGCGCGTCGGGGGCCAATTCGCGGACCGAGGCGACGAGCTCTCGCTCGGGCACCTCGTCGATGCAGAACATCACCAGTTGCGCATCGCCCGCGCCCGCCTGACGCAGCATGTCGATGCGCGTACCGTCGCCATAATAGACCTTGCTGCCGAATTCCCCGGCGATGTCGATCTGCTCGGCCTTCCTGTCGATCACCGTGACCGACACGCCCCCCGCCATCAGCACTTGCGCGACGCCTTGCCCGAAACGCCCGTAACCGACGACGACCGCCTGTGCTCTCTGATTGTCCGGCTCCTCGCGCGTTTCTTCCGCGCCTTTCGGCTCCTGCCGGATGCGGCGAGTGGCAATCATAAGGAACGGCGTGGTCGCCATAGAAAGCGTGATGATCGCGCCGAAAATGCTCGCCGATTCCTGCTCGATCAACAGCGCGTCCTGGGCCACGGTGTAGAGGACGAAGCCAAATTCGCCGCCCTGGCTGAGCAGCAGGCCGAGCGCGAGCGCGGCGCGCCATGTCATCTTGGAAAGCAGGCCGAGTCCGAAGATAATCGCTGCCTTCACCGCGATCAGCAGCGCGGCGAAACCGATGACGAAAAGCGGGTTTTCGGCCACCGCGCGCAGGTCCAGCATCATGCCGACGGCGACAAAGAACAGGCCGAGCAGGATCGAACGGAACGGCTCGATGTCCGCCTCCAGTTCGTGCCGATAAGGCGTATCGGCCAGCATCACGCCCGCGACGAACGCGCCGAGCGCCGCCGACAGGCCGAGCGCCTGCATCAGCGTGGCGCTGGCAACCACCGTGAACAAAGCGGCGACCACGAACAGCTCGCGCTCCCCCAACCCGCCGATCAGGCGGAAGAGCGGGCGGATGAGCAGGCGGCCCGCCACGATCAGACCGACGATGGCGGCAACCGCGATCAGCGCGAGCGCCCATCCGGCAGGGCCGTCCTGCGCTTCCGGGTTACGGCTCATCGCGGCGACGATGGTGATGAGCGGGATGATCGAAAGGTCCTGGAACAACAGGATGCCGAACGCCTTTTCACCGAACGGCGTGCGCAGACGCCCGGCGCTTTGCAGCATGGGCAGCACCTGCGCGGTGGAGCTAAGGCCGAGCGGCAGGCCGATGGCGAGCGCGGCGGCGGTGGTGTATCCCGTCAGCGCGAGGATCGTTGCCGTCACCGCAAGGCCGCAGGCGACGACCTGCGCCAGCCCGAGTCCGAAGATCAGATGCTTCATCCGCCACAGCCTCGCAGGGCTTAGCTCCAGCCCGACGACAAAGAGCAGCATGACGATGCCGAATTCGGCGACGACCGCCATCTCCTCCGCCCCGTAGACAAGGCCTAGCACTTGCGGTCCGAGCAGCGCGCCCGCGACGAGATAGCCGAGCGTCGCGCCCAGTCCGATGCGCCGGAAGGCAAGCACCGCTGCCAGCGCGAAGCCGAGCATCAGCAGCGCATCGCGCAGCATCAGTGCGCCGTGCTGTTCCATTCAGCGAAATCCCCCTGTGCGACTACCTACAGCCACTTCCATTTCCAGAACAGCGCGAGTTGAACCAGCAATATGGCAAAGCACAAGCCGCCGACGATCCAGAAACCGTCCGGATTATCCACCCACGGCATCCCGCCGACATTGATGCCCATCAAGCCGGTGAGAAAGCCCAGCGGCAGGAAGATAGCGGCGACGATTGTGAGCAGGTAATTGGTCCGCTCCGAACTCGCAATGGCGCGGGCGCGGATGTCGTCCTGCAGCACCAGCGCGCTTTCCTTGCTGATATTGATGTCCTCCAGAAAGCGTCGCAGCCGGTCGATACTCTCGGCGATTTCGCGGCGATCCTCGCTTTCGAACCAGTCGGGCGCGACGCGGCTGATCGTTTCAAGGGCCTCGTGCTGCGGAGCCATGTGGCGTTGCAGGCCGAGGCAGTTGCGGCGAATGGCAGCAATTTTTGCCAGCATCTCGTCGGTATCGACCTTGTCGAGGTCGCAGTCCTCCAGTGTGTCGATCGTGTCGTTCATGTCGACGATGGCCGTGTTCATGCGATTGATCAGCGCTTCGACAAGATCGGTCACGATGCGTCCGGCATCGCCCGGGCCCGTACCCCGATCGATCTCGGCAAGGATATCGCGCGGGCTCTGCAACCGGTGGCGGCGCAACGTGACGAGGGTAATGCCATCGCTCCAAAGCTGCATCGCAACCATGTCCTCCGGCTCCGCACCGGGATTGAAATTGATGCCGCGCAAGGTGGCGACAAGTGCATTGCCTTCGCGCAGCGCGCGCGGACGGGTCTCGTCGCTGACGAGGAGTTCTGTGGTCGGTTCGGGAATGCCCTTGCCCTCCAGCCACTGCTGGATGCCATCGGCCGTACGGCACAGGTGCAGCCACAGGATTTCGCCCGGCGCGGCCGGCTGCCAGTCCTTCGCCTCGGCCCAGTCGATCCGCCTGCCGCCGCCCATCCCGTTCAGTACGCGGGCGAACAGCACCGGGCCATCCAGCTGTACGTCGTCGGTATGGCGCTCGCTCATACGGCGTGCCTAGCGCGCGTCGACGCCGCTGTCATTGCCCCTTCATCATGCGCGCTCTATATCGGCGGCCATGTCTTCCATACGCCCCTGGCGCGATATCGAGCGCCGCCAGTCCCGCCAGATCATGGTCGGCTCCGTCCCCGTCGGCGGCGACGCGCCCATTTCGGTGCAGACGATGACGAACACGCCGACCGAGGATGTCGGCGCGACCATCGACCAGATCCGCCGCTGCGAGGATGTGGGTGCGGACATTATCCGCGTTTCCTGCCCCACGGCGGAGGCGACCGCGCGGTTCGACAAGATCACGAAGGCGGCGAACGTCCCGATCGTTGCCGACATCCACTTCCACTACAAGCGCGCGCTCGAAGCCGCCGACAAGGGCGCGGCGTGCCTGCGGATCAATCCTGGCAATATCGGCTCTTCGGAGCGCGTGGCCGAGGTCGTGCGCGCGGCCAAGGCCAATGGCTGCGCGATCCGCATCGGGGTGAACGCCGGCAGTCTCGAAAAGGATTTGCTGGAGAAATACGGCGAGCCCTGCCCCGAGGCGCTGATCGAAAGCGCTCTCGACCATATCAAGCTGCTGCAGGACCACGACTTCCACGAATACAAGGTGGCGGTGAAGGCGTCCGACGTGTTTCTCGCGGTTGCGGCCTATCACGGGCTTGCCGAAACGGTCGACTGCCCGCTGCATCTCGGCATCACCGAGGCTGGCGGATTGATCGGCGGGACGGTGAAAAGCTCGATCGGCATGGGCTCGCTGCTGTGGGCGGGCATTGGCGACACGATTCGCGTCAGCCTCTCTGCCGAGCCCGAGCAGGAAGTGAAAGTCGGCTTCGAGATGCTGAAGGCGCTCGGCCTGCGCACCCGCGGCGTGCGCGTCGTTTCCTGCCCCAGCTGCTCGCGGCAGGGCTTCGATGTCATCCGCACGGTGGAGGCGCTGGAAGCACGGCTTGATCACATCAAGACGCCGATGAGCCTTTCGGTGCTCGGCTGCGTCGTCAATGGCCCCGGCGAAGCGCGCGAGACCGATATCGGCATCACCGGCGGCGGCGCGGGCAAGCACATGGTTTACCTGTCAGGCGTCACCGACCATCATGTGCAGTCGGACGACATGCTCGATCATATCGTCAAGCTGGTCGAGGAAAAGGCCGCGGCGATCGAGGCGGGCGAGGCAACGGCGTTCGATCCGCACGCGGTTGCGGCGGAATGATCCGCGCGTTCGCCCTTGCCGCCACGCTGGCCTTGTCGGCTTGCACGACGATGCACAACTATCCCGAAGCCACGCCATACGACGAGAGTGCCGACGCGATGGCCGAGGTCGACGCCGCGCTCGCCAGCGCCGCCATCGAAGACAAGCGGGTGCTGCTGGTGATGGGCGCGAACTGGTGCCACGACAGCCGCGCGCTCGCCGGATGGCTCAAAACCCCGCGCTTTTCTGCGTTGGTCGATCAGTATTACGTGCCGGTCTATGTCGATGCGGGCGTGCCGCAGGATGGCAGGTCGAAAAATATGGACATCGCCCGGCGTTTCGGCGTCGAGGAGCTGCCGGGGACGCCCAACCTCTTCGTCATCATGCCCGACGGCCGCCTCGTCAATCGCGACACAGTCACGAGCTGGCGCGATGCCGAAAGCCGCGGCGAGGATGCGATCTACGACGAATTGCTCGCCCTCGCGACGCGGCAAGTCGGCTTCACGCCGGTGGGGGGCGCGGAGATCGCCGAATGATGGAAAGCGCGCGCGAATGGTCTCTGGCCCTCGGCGCACTGGACACGTGGTTCTGGGCCGTACTCTGGCTCGGTACCGCAACGGCCTATTTCATGCTGTGCACCATCATCGCGCGGGCCGGTCGTATGCCGCGCCTCGTCTACCGCGCGCTGTTCCAGCCGCTCGAAATTCTCACCGCGCTAGGCCCGGCCATCGCGCTGGTACTGCTCGCTTACGAGTTTCGCGGGACGCTAGGCGAACCGGTGCTCTTCATCTGCGCCATTCTCGCCTTCTTCGGCGGCATCGCGCTGCTCGAAAAGCTGAGCTTTTCCTATTTCGCCGATGCCGATGCGCGGCGCGGGGAAGCACGGGACTAGGCTTGCTCCACGTCGTCCACCATGTCGACTACATGGCCCCGCCGCCGGAGCGCGGGACGTTTAGGTTCGACAAGTACCAGCTCGTAATGATCGCGCTGCGCGACAGCGGCTTTGCCGTCACCGAACACGCACCCGATCCCATGCCGCGCGAATGGCTGGAGGCGGTGCATGATCCCGATTACGTCGAGAGCGTCTTTCGCGCCAAGGTGCCGCGCGAAAAGGAGCGGCGCATCGGCTTTCCCGTCACCCCGCGCATCGCCAGCAGGGTGCGCCACACCAATGGCGGCACCTGGCTCGCGGCGAAGCTGGCGATGGAGCACGGCTTCGCCGCCAACTCCGCCGCGGGGAGCCACCACGCGCTGCACGATACTGGCGCGGGATATTGCGTCTTCAACGACCTCGCCGTCACCGCAAACCGCCTGCTGGCAGAGGGCGAAGTTCGCCCCAAAGTCAGGCGGGTGCTGATCGTCGATTGTGATGTCCACCAGGGCGACGGCACGGCGAGCCTGATGGCCGGGCGCGAGGATGTGTTTACGCTGTCCATCCACGCCGAGAAAAATTTTCCGGCACGCAAGGCCCGCTCCAGCCTCGATGTCGGTTTGCCGGACGGGACCGGCGACGACACCTATCTCGAAGCCCTTGCACGCCATCTCCCGTCCGTCATCGACCGCTTCGTGCCCGACATCGTCCTCTACCAGGCCGGGGTCGACCCGCATGTCGACGACCGTCTCGGCCGCCTTGCGCTCACGAATCGCGGCCTCATCCGCCGTGACCGTTTCGTGCTCGGCGAGGCGCGCAGACACGGCCTGCCGCTCGCCAGCGCGCTTGGCGGAGGCTACGGCAGCGACCAGCGCGTGGTCGCCGAACGCCACGCCCGCTCCATGCTGTCAATGGCCTATCCGAGCGCATCCGAAGAGACGCTAACGGGCATCGAGACGGTCTTTACCGGGACTTAAGCCGGGCCGCGCTATCTCCGCGCGCGATGGACATGCGCATACCTCTTGCCGCCGTGCTGATCGCGGGCGGCTTCCTCGGCCTCGCCGCGCCGCATATCGCCGATAGCGGCGAAGCTTCGGCCTCAGGCGACGCCGCCGAGAGTGAAGCCGGAGCGACAACGCTCCCGGTCATCGCCGAACCGCGATCGTACGGCTGGGCGCACAGCACCGCGCTGGATCGCGAATATGACGGACATTTCTATGCCGATACCGTGGTGGACGGCGTGCCGGTGCGCATGCTGGTGGATACCGGGGCCAGCGTCATCGCGCTGACCGGGCAGGACGCAGCCGCGCTCGGCCTGTACTGGGGCCGCGACGAAGTCGTCCCCGTCGCGCAAGGCGCGAGCGGGCCAGTGTATGGCGTGACGACCAGCCTTTCGCATGTGCGCGTCGGAGAGTTCGAGGCGCGCAATGTAGAGGCAATGATCATTCCCGAGGGCCTGCCGATCTCGCTGCTCGGCCAGTCCTTCCTCTCGACCGTCAAAACCGTGCGCATCGAAGGCGACCGGCTGGTGCTGGAGAACTGACGCGCCATGAACATGAGATCCTTCCTCCCGCAACGCTGGCGCAGCAAGCTCGAGGCGACGCGTCATGCCGAAGCCATCACAGGTGTGCTGGGCACTGCGCCTGTCGTGCCGAAGACGGACGGACTTGTGCTGTTTTCCATGATCGGCACGAAGGTGCTGCTGCCCTATCTCGTCGCGGTGAAAAGCCTGTGGGGCGAATTGCAGCGCGGACGTGTCGCGATCCTCGACGACGGGACGCTGACGGCGCAGGACCGCGCCATCCTAGCCCACCATTGCGGCGATCCGGAGATCATGGCGCTGCGCGATGTCGTCCTGAACGAATTTCCTGCAGGCGGGACGTGGGAGCGGCTGCTTACCATCCTCGACCGGCGGCAGAGCGAATACTGGATGCAGATCGACAGCGACACGGTGACGGTCGGCCCGGTGCCCGAAGTCGCCGAGGCTATCGCGCGCAATCGCAGCTTCATCCTGCGCGGGGAAGCGGGCGCTGTGCCGCCAATGCCGACCGGCGACTTTCACGCGCGCTTCTATGCGGATGGCGAGCACAACGGGCACGTGCAGGGGCGCATCGAATCGCGCATGGACACGATCCGCAGCGAACGCGGCTGGCGCTATATGCGCGGCTGTTCGGGCTTTGCTGGCTTTGCCGCAACCGGCGCGGGCCGTCCGCTCGCCAGTGCATTCCTCGCCGAGATGACCCGCATGATCGGCGAGGAAGCGGTGACCGAATGGGGTACCGAGCAGGTCACCAGCAATTTCGTTCTCTCGAACGAGACGGACCCGGTGGTGCTACCCTACGAACGGTACCTCAATTACTGGTGCGACCCGTGGGAGGAGGACGCCGCCTTCGTCCATTTCGTCGGCACGCACCGGCACGATAACGGCGCGTATATCGCGGCGAGCGTGCACGCCATCGAACGCATGAAGGCACGCGGCTGAACGGTCAGAAATAGATGTCGATATAGTCGGTCAGGCCATCGCACCATTCGAATTCGCGCAGCCGCCAGTATTGTCGGCTTTGGGTGATGCCGAAACGCCAGATTTTATCCTGTGTGCAAAGCCTACCCGCATCGGGTGCGTTGCGAATGGTGACGGTGCCGTCGAACAGGAAATAGTCGCTGCCGATCTCGGTGATTTCGCCGTTCAGCACGAGCATCGCATTGCGGCTTTCGTCCTCCTGCACCGCACGCAGCACCCAGGTGCCGTTATCGCCTGTTGCGACATTCGCATTGCCGCGCTCGTCCCAGCCGATCCATTGAAGGGTGATCCCGCTATTGCCGCGCAGCCGCTCCGCCATCGCGGCGTCGAGGATCTTGGTGCGCCCGATCTGTTTCGCCGATGTGGGGTCGGCAGCAGGTATGATGTCGGCGGGAGGGATGGTTGCGCAAGCGGAGAGCGCGAAGGCGAGAGCGACAGACGATACGAGCTTCATCCCTCGCAAACCGCCCCGCCCCAATACCGTTCCGGCGACGGCGCGCACACACCCGTATGGACTTTGTTCAACTTGGCGGGTGTAAGCATTCACCAATGAACCGTCGCCAGCTTCTCGCCTCCTCCATCGCTGCCGGGGCCGCGCTCGCCGCGCCAGGGCGCGTTTTCGCGGCCCCTGCACCCGATATGCGCAGCCGCCGCCTGCTCGAAATCGCTCAGCGCGAGATGCAGCGCGCCGGAGCGAGCCTGTGGCGGCGCGATCTCGTCGGCATCGCCGATTTCGGCCTGCATTCGAGCCAGCCGCGCTTCCATTTCGTCGATATGGAGGCTGGCACGGTCAACAGCGTACTGGTTGCGCATGGCAGCGGGTCGGACCCGGAGCATGACGGATGGCTCAACGCCTATTCCAATCTGCCCGACAGCTGGGCGACGAGCCGCGGGGCCTACATCAGCTGGGAGTGGTATGAGGGGCGGTATGGCACCTCCGTCCGGCTCGGCGGGCTGGACGAAAGCAATTCGAATGCCTTTCCGCGCGCCATCGTGCTCCATGCCGCCGAATACGCATCGCCCTCGCATGTCGATCGCTGGGGGCGGCTCGGGCGTTCGAACGGCTGTCCCGCCTTTGCACCAGCCGACTTTCCGGACGTGCTTTACCGCCTCAACGGCGGGCGTCTGATCTTTGCCGATAGCCTCGGGATTGGGGCGGACGGGCAGGATGTCGCCATGCCGTACCAGCCGCAGGTGGATTTCGAAGCCGCCGTTGCGGCGCGTACCCGCAGCGCCGAACCGAGCGAGAGCGAGCTGGAGCGGATTTACCGCGAGGCCAATCCCGGCCTCGCTCTGCCCGGCAGCAATTAGCCGACCACGGTACGCGCGTCCTCGACGATCTCGATTACTTCCTCGTCGCTTTCGCGCGCGCGGTTGTCGACGCGCGGCGCATCGAGCGCGGCGAGCACCGGCGCATCGCGACCGTAGATGTCCTCGAACGTGCGCAAATTGCCGTCGATATCAACGCCCATGGTGAAATAGGTGATGTAGACCGGCATCTCGCGCTCGACCGGTACGAGATTGTACTCGCCGCTCGTCGAAATCTCGACCGCCTCGTCCCGCGACGCGCCGCGTCCCAGGATTGCCACCGTCATCGCCAGTTCCAGCGCCCGCTCCACGCGTATGCAGCCGTGGCTGCGGGCGCGGTTGTCGCTGCCGAACAGGTTGCGCGCCGGGGTGTCGTGCAGGAAGATGGCGTGTTCGTTGGGCATGTGCAGCTTCATTCGGCCGAGCGAATTGCCCGGCCCCGGCTGCTGCACCACGGTGACCCAGCCATTCGCCCCGCGCTCCGCGGTGTAGCCGTTGGCGCGCGCCCAGGAGGGATTGTTGAGAACGCGATTGCCCAGCCCCTCCCCGCGCACGATGCTTTGCGGCACTGTCCAGGTCGGGTTGAAAACCACGCCTTCCACCGTCTCGGCCAGCTGCGGGGTCGCGGTGCGGCCCGGCGCGCCGACGATCGTGCGATAGGTGCTGATGATGTTGTTGTTCACCGTCAGGCGCAGCTGGTATTCGGGCACATTGGTGATCAGATATTGCCCGCCAAGATCGCGCGCGAGCCAGCGCCAACGATCCATGTTGGCCCGGATCATGCGCTTCTTCGACCGCTGGCTGTCGGGCGTGTTCGCAAGTTCCTCGCGCAGGGCGAGATAGTCGGGATGGGTCGGGTTGAGATCGGCGAGGACGCGGGCGACTTCGCCCGTTTCCAGCGCCTGCGTCATCAGCGTGCCGGTCGGCAGCAGGTCCGCATCGGGATCGACGACGAACCACTGGCGACGCGATTCCATCGGCGTGCGCCCGTCGCGCAAATCCTCGACAAGCCATGCGAACACACCGCTTGCCCGCCTGTCCAGCGCCTCGCCCGGCCCCGCTGCGATATCGGCGCGCAGCAGGTCGGGCCGATAATCGGCGGGGTTGAGGCCTTCCGCCCCAATGCCCTCGATGACGCTGAGCAGCGCACTGGCATTGGCGATAGACCAAGGCTGCATCGTCGCGATGCGCGGATCGGCCTGCACGACTGCGGTATTCTCACCCGGCGTCGCGGTGACTTCGGCGGCATCGTCGCTGTCGAGCACGTCCTCTGCATCGACAGTCTGCGCCATGGCGGCGGCAGGCAGCAGGACAGCGGTGGCAATCGTGGCGAAAAAGGCGAAATTACGCATGTGTGGCATGTCCGTGTTTACCAAGTCTCTCAAGGGACAATATCGCCCCGTTCGCTTCCCCTATCAAGACGGTGCGCTTTCACCCGCCTGAATATGGTGCAAACGCGCCACAAAGTGCGCGTGACGGGTGACGGATGGCGCTCTACAGGCGGAGGATATGCTGCGCGCCAACCATCCATTGTGGCCCTTCGCGGCCGCCTTGGCAGGCGTCGCTCTGCTGTCGCTGATGGACGCGCTGATGAAAGGCGCTTCGCTGGCGGCGGGGGTCTATACCGCTTCGCTGCTGCGATCTCTGCTGGCGGCGGCAATCGTAGCGCCGATTTGGCTGGCGCGCGGCTTTGCATGGCCGCGCGGGAAGGTGATGCGGCTGCATCTGGAGCGCGGGATCGTCTCGGCGGTGATGGCGCTGACATTCTTTTACGCGTTGACAAAGCTGCCGATTGCGGAAGCCATCGCGATCAGCTTCGTAGCGCCGCTCCTAGCCCTGTATTTCGCGCGGATTTTCCTCGGAGAGACGATATCGCGCAAAGCCATCGGTGCCTCGTTGCTGGGATTCGCCGGCACGCTGGTCATCGTGACTGCACGGCTCGGGAGAACCGATTTCGATGGCGAGACGGCAAGGGGCCTCGCCTCGCTCTTCGTTTCTGCCCTACTGTATGCCTATAATTTCATTGTCATCCGCCGCCAGTCGCAGGCCGCAGGCCCGCTGGAGGTCGCGACGTTTCATGCCGGGATCGGCGGGCTGTTCCAGCTGCTGGCCGCGCCATTCTATTTCATTGTGCCGGGCGCGCAGGCAGTGGGCATGATCGGCATCTGCGCGGGTCTGACCGTCGTCGCCTCCGTCGCCATAGCCTGGGCCTATGCCCGCGCGGAGGCGCAGGCGTTGGTGCCGGTCGAATATACCGGCTTCCTGTGGGCGGCACTGTTCGGCTGGCTTATGTTCGCAGAGCGCGTCACCTTGCCGACACTGGTGGGCGCGACGATAATCGCCACCGCCTGCTGGATCGCCGCGCCATCAAGGCGCGTCCCGCAAAACTAGCTTTCGGCCGTCTGCGTCGTGATCACCTCGTCCTCCGGCTCGTCCGAAAACCAGTCCGCACCTTGCCAGACCAAGCCCGCCGCCGCGCCGAAAAAGGCGGCCAGCACCAGCGCCACGAGCATGGCGAACACGCCGAGCGGCGACTTCTTGCGTTGGGTGGAGCCGATTGCCATGCGGCATCTTTAGCACCGGTGCGCGCGGAACAAAGCCCTCTCGCGGGCCATTATTGAGGTGGCTACTTGACGCGCCGCCGCAGATTGCGCAGGTCGCGCCCGAAACCGGCGCTTTCCTGCCACGAAGGCGGCCGTTCCTACGACAACGCTAGACAGGACAGACACGCCCATGACCCAGGTCGGCTCCAACTCGCTCGGAACCCGCAAGACGCTCGACGTGGCGGGCCGCAGCTACGCCTACTATTCGCTCGCCGCCGCGGCGGAGAAATACGGCGATGTGAGCCGCCTGCCGCATTCGATGAAGGTGCTGCTGGAAAACATGCTGCGCTTCGAGGACGAGAGCTTCACCGTGGGCGAGGAGCATGTGCAGGCCATTGTCAACTGGCAGTCCAATCCCGTCACCGGCAACGAGATCCAGTATCGCCCCGCGCGCGTGCTGCTGCAGGATTTCACCGGCGTGCCCTGCGTCGTCGACCTCGCCGCCATGCGCGATGCCATCGGCAAGCTCGGCGGCGACACGGCGAAGATCAATCCGCAGGTGCCGGTCAATCTCGTGATCGATCATTCGGTCATGGTCGACGAATTCGGCCACCCGCAGGCGTTCGAGATGAACATGGAACTCGAATACGAGCGCAATGCCGAGCGCTACGACTTCCTGAAATGGGGCGCGAAGAGCCTGCAGAACTTCTCTGCCGTTCCTCCCGGCACCGGTATCTGCCACCAGGTGAACCTCGAGCATATCGGCAAGGGCGTATGGTCTTCGGAAGACCAGGATGGCAATCTGGTCGCCTATCCCGACACCTGCGTCGGCACTGACAGCCACACCACCATGATCAACGGCCTCGGCGTGCTCGGCTGGGGCGTCGGCGGGATCGAAGCGGAAGCCGCCATGCTCGGCCAGCCGATTTCCATGCTGATCCCTGAAATCGTCGGCTTCAAGCTGACCGGCAAGCTCGCCGAAGGCGTCACCGCAACCGACCTCGTACTGACCTGCGTGCAGATGCTGCGCGAGCATGTCGTGGTCGGCAAGTTCGTCGAATTCTACGGCCCCGGCGTCGCCAATCTCTCGCTCGCCGACCGTGCGACCATCGCCAACATGGCCCCCGAATACGGCGCGACCTGCGGCTTCTTCGGCATCGACGACAAGACGCTCGAATATCTGCGCCTCACCGGACGCAGCGAGGACAGCATCGCGCTCGTCGAAGCCTATGCGAAAGAGCAGGGCATGTGGTTTTCGGCGGACGACGAACCGGTCTTCTCCAGCACACTGTCGCTCGACATGGCCTCCGTCGTGCCCAGCCTCGCCGGGCCGAAGCGCCCGCAGGACAAGGTCGCGCTGCCGATGGTGGACGAACTGTTCAACACCGATCTTGCCAAGGTCTACAATAAGAGCGCGCCCGAGCGTGTAGCGGTCGAAGGCAAGGATCACGATGTCGGCGACGGCGACGTGGTGATCGCTGCTATCACCAGTTGCACCAACACTTCCAATCCTGACGTGATGATCGCAGCTGGCCTCGTTGCCAAGAAGGCGCGCGCAAGGGGCCTTGCGCCCAAGCCCTGGGTAAAGACCAGCCTTGCTCCCGGATCGCAGGTCGTCACCGACTATCTCGAGAAAAGCGGGTTGCAGGACGATCTCGACGCCATCGGCTTCGATCTCGTCGGCTATGGCTGCACCACCTGCATCGGCAATTCCGGGCCGCTCGCCCCGCCGATCAGCCAGGCGATCAACGCTAATGACCTCGTCGCCGCGTCGGTGCTTTCGGGCAATCGCAATTTCGAAGGCCGCGTGTCGCCTGACGTGCGCGCCAATTTCCTCGCGAGCCCGCCGCTGGTCGTCGCCTATGCGCTGAAAGGCACGGTGACCGAGGACATTACCGACACCCCCATCGGGCAGGACCAGGCGGGCAACGACGTGATGCTCGCCGATATCTGGCCGTCCAACCAGGAAATCTACGAACACCGTGTTGCTAATATCGACAGGCAGATGTTCGAGACCCGCTATGCCGATGTCTACAAGGGCGACGAGCACTGGCAGGCGATCAATGTCGAGGCGTCAGATACCTATAACTGGAACCCGACCAGCACCTATGTCGCGAACCCGCCCTATTTCGACGGGATGGGCATGGAGCCGGAACCGGTGGCAGACATCGTCGATGCGAAGCCGCTCGCGGTGCTCGGAGACTCGGTCACGACCGACCACATCAGCCCAGCCGGCTCGATCAAGGAAGACAGCCCGGCGGGCGAGTACCTGATCAGCCACCAGGTGCCGAAGAAAGACTTCAACTCCTATGGCTCGCGCCGCGGCAATCATGAAGTGATGATGCGCGGCACGTTTGCCAATATCCGCATCAAAAACGAGATGGTCCCGGGCATCGAGGGTGGCTTCACCACCTATAATGGCGAGACCATGCCGATCTACGACGCGGCGATGAAGCACAAAGCGGACGGTACGCCGCTCGTCGTTATCGGCGGCAAGGAATACGGCACCGGCTCCAGCCGCGACTGGGCGGCGAAGGGCACGATCCTGCTCGGCGTGCGCGCGGTGATCGTGGAAAGCTACGAGCGTATCCACCGCTCCAACTTGATCGGCATGGGCGTGTTGCCGCTGCAGTTCCGCGATGGTGAAGGGCGCGAGGGCCTCGGCCTTGGCGGCGACGATATATTCACGATCAAGGGGTTGGATTCGCTGTCTCCGGGGCAGGATGTCGAAGTCGAAGTCAGGCATGGCGATGGCTCGACCTCGGCCTTCACCGCCAAGTGCCGCATCGATACCGCGAACGAGATGGAGTATTACCGCAATGGCGGCATCCTCCATTATGTGCTGCGCAAACTCGCCGCCTGAAGGACGCCGACGCACAAAAAAGAAAGGGCGGCCCTGACGGGCCGCCCTTTTCGTATTCGCAAGAGACGCCTGACTCAGGCGAGCGCGACTTCGCCTTCGCCCGCCTCGCTGCTATCCTTGCGGCGGCGGCGCAGGAAAACTGCGCCCGCGCCTGCGCCAAACAACAGGAGCATACCCGGAGCCGGGACCGGCGTACCGGTGGTGCCGCTCGTCGTGGGCGGATCGCCGGAAGTCGTGCCGGTTGTGCCGGTTGTGCCGGACGTCGAGCTGCTGGTGCTGGTCGACGTGCTCGTCGAAGAAGATGTGCTGGTCGAGCTCGAGGAGGCAACATCGCCAGAGGTCGACGTGCTCGTGCTGGTGCTCGAACTCACATCCCCAGAAGTTGACGTGCTGCTGCTCGAACTCACATCGCCGGAGGTCGAACTCGACGTCGTGCTCGACTGGTTCTGGTTCTGGTTCTGCTCGTTCGAATTGTTGTTCTCGTTGTTCACGTCCCCGGATGTCGAGGACGTGCTGGTCACCGTGCCGCTGGTCGAGGTGACCGTACCGCTCGTGCTGGAGATCTGACCGGTCGAACTCGTACTCGTCACGCCGCCGGTAGAGGACGAGGTGCTGCTCGAAAACTCGCCGGTGGAGGACGTGCTCGTCACGCTGCCTGCCGTGCTCGAAAATTCGCCGCTTGACGAAGTGCTCGTCACTGCGCCGGAGCTGACATCGCCCGAGGTCGAAGTCGAACCGCCCGAGGTCGATGTCGAGGAACCGGTCGAGCTATTGTCGATATCGATGATGATATCGCCGCTCGAACCGCTGGTGCCTTCGCCGCTCGTCGTCGTGGTGGTCGAAAGGTCGACGATGGCGCTGGCGCTACCACCACCGCCGCTGCCGCCGAAGAATCCGCCGAAAAAGCCTCCGCCGAACCCGCCGCCCAAGCCGCCCGATCCGCCGAAGATCACCGGCTGGCCACCGCCGCCGCCGCCGCTGCGC
>JBARVT010000217.1:0-8197 GCA_049646405.1 Alteraurantiacibacter sp. | reverse complement strand
GCCTTATCCCCTGCATGATCGTTCTTTTCATCTGCGGCGGCGCGCCGGCGGAAGAGCCTTTTGTGATGATCAGCCAGATCGCGACGGCGTATTACTTCCTGCACTTCCTGGTGATCCTGCCGATCGTCTCATCGATCGAACGGCCCGACCCGCTGCCCTATTCCATTACCGAGGCCGTGCTGGGCTCGGACAAGAAAGCCGTGCTGGGCGAAAACGCCGAGCCGGTGGCCGTCTGAGCACCGGTTTCAGGGGAAAGATAGACTTATGATCCGCCTCGTTGGAATCCTTATTGGCCTCGGCTTCACGCTGGTCGTACTCGTCTCGTTCGGCTTCGGCGCCTATACCGCCGCGACCGAGCCTGCCGAGAAGCCTGCCTATTATGCGTTCAAGCAGCATCCGCACGAGCCGGAGGGCGGCTTTACCTTTACCGGTGCCTTCGGACGCTGGGACCAGCAGCAACTGCAGCGCGGCTATCAGGTCTACAAGGAAGTGTGCTCGGCTTGCCACTCGCTCGACTATGTCGCGTTTCGCAACCTCGTCGATCTTGGCTATTCCGAAGCGCAGGTGAAGGCGGAAGCCGAAAGCTGGACGGTGCCGGGCATTGATCCGAACACCGGAGAGGCCTCGACCCGCCAAGGGGCGCCGACAGACTATTTCCCCTCGCCCTATCCCAATAATGTTGCGGCGGCGGCGGCGAACAACAATGCGATCCCGCCGGATCTCTCGCTGATCACCAAGGCGCGCGAGGACGGCACGAATTACGTCTATTCACTCCTGGCGGGCTATGCCGATCCCAACACCTACACGAATGAGGAAGGGCAGGTCTTTGCGCAGACCGCACCGGATTCGATGCCGGGTACAGGATTGCATTTCAATCCGTATTTCGAGAACATCAATCTCGCCATGGCGCCCCCGCTGACGGCGGACGGGCAGGTGACTTATGCGGATGGCACGGATGCCACGGTTGAGCAGATGTCCGCCGACGTCGCTGCGTTCCTGACCTGGACGGCCGAACCCAAGCTGATCGAGCGCAAGAAGACCGGCTGGTGGATTCTCGCCTTCACCCTGTTCGCCACGATCCTCGCCTGGTTCGCGAAGAAGCAGGTATGGTCGGACGCGAAGCCGAAGCGCCGCAAGGATTGAGAACGATGGGCGCGTCGGCATGATCATGACCGACGCGCATATCTCCACCATTCGGCCGCTGATCCGCACCGTGCCGGACTTTCCCAAGTCCGGAATCATGTTCCGCGACATTACCTCGCTGCTCGCCGACCCTGCCGGCCTGGCGAAGGCAGTGGATGGCCTCAGCGATGCCGCTGGCGGAATGCATGTCGATGCTGTCGCAGGAATCGAGGCGCGCGGTTTCATCTTCGGGACGGCGCTGGCTCTGCGGCTGGGGACGGGCTTCGTCCCGCTCCGCAAGGCCGGAAAGCTGCCGGTCCCCACGATTGGCGAGGATTACGCGCTCGAATACGGCACAGCGCGGCTTGAACTCGATCCGACCTTGGTTGCACAAGGCGGGAATGTCCTTTTGGTCGACGACCTCCTCGCGACCGGCGGCACCGCCATTGCCGGCGTACGCCTGCTTCGCCGGGCCGGGGCGTTGATCGAACATGCCTTTTTCGTCATCGACTTGCCTGAATTGGGCGGCGCAAAAGCACTGGCCGAAGAGGGCATCGTCGCCCATTCGCTGGTCGCTTTCGAGGGTCACTGACCGCGACTGATTTGCGTTGGCGGGAAAACTTCGCCTAGTGAGGCATTGATACGGCGAACAGGGACGTATTTCCGGGGAGGCTCATGGAACAGCAGGCGCTCACAATCGCGCTGGTAGGCGTGCTTGGCATCGGCGCCCAATGGGTGGCGTGGCGCACTGGATGGCCTGCCATCGTCCTCATGCTGGCCGCGGGGTTCGTCGCCGGGCCATTGCTCGGCTATTTCGGTTACGGCATCCTCGATCCCGAGGAGGCTTTCGGCGAACTGCTCGAGCCGATGGTGGGCATCGGCGTAGCTCTGATCCTCTTCGAAGGCGGGTTGAGCCTCGATTTCCGCGAGCTCAAGAAATACGGCGAGGGCGTCTGGCGGCTCGTAATCCTCGGCGTGCCGCTCGGATGGATTTTCGGGACTCTGGCTTGCTACTATATCGCCGGGCTTGTCTTTCCGGTTGCGATCCTTTTTGCCGGCATACTTGTCGTGACAGGACCGACCGTCGTGCTGCCGCTGCTCAGGCAATCCGCCATCCAGCAACGTCCAGCCGCGCTGCTCAAATGGGAATCGATCGTGAACGATCCCATCGGCGCGCTGTGCGCCGTGGTGGCTTACGAATATTTCCGCGCCACCGTCGATGGAGGGACCGCCTTCGAAGTCGTGCCGGAGATCGCGCTGGCGGCGGTGGTGACAGGCGTCATTGGCTATGCCGCGGCATGGCTGATCGCGTGGAGCTTCCCGCGCGGACTAGTCCCGGAATATCTCAAGGTCCCCGTGCTGCTCGTCGCCGTGGTCGGCGTGTTCGTGGCGTGCAACAAGATCGAGCACGAGGCGGGCCTCGTCGCCGTCACCGTGATGGGTATCGCGCTCGCCAACATGCACGTCTCCAGCCTTAGGAGCATCCACCCCTTCAAGCAGAACATCGCGGTGCTGCTCGTGTCAGGCATCTTCATCTTGCTCTCCGCCTCGCTGGACCTGCGCGAACTGACTTATCTCAACCCGTTCGAGGTCGAGGGACTGCGCCTTTACCTCTTCCTGTTCGCGCTGCTGTTCCTCGTGCGCCCGGCGACGATCCTGCTCTCTCTACTCGGCAGCTCGGTGCCGTGGAACGAGCGGCTCTTGCTGGCGTGGATCGCGCCACGCGGCATCGTGCTTGTTGCCATCAGCGGCCTGTTCGCGCTCCGCCTGTCCGATCTCGGCTATGGCGACGGAACGATCCTGATCGGGCTGAGCTTCGCCGTGGTGGTTGCGACTATCGTCGCACACGGCTTTACCATCGATATCGTCGCACGATTGCTCAAGGTGAAGGGCGCGGAGCGGCCCGGCGTTCTGCTCGTGGGCGCGACGCCGTGGACGATCGCGCTTGCAGACAAGCTGCACAAGCTGGAAACTCCTGTGCTGCTTGTCGATGGCTCCTGGCAGCGCCTGAAACCCGCCCGCGCGCTCGGTTTGCCGACCTATCACGGTGAAATCCTGAACGAAGCGACCGAGCACAATCTCGACCTGAACCCGTTCCAGTCGCTTGTCGCGGCTACCGATAACGAGGCGTATAACGCGCTTGTCTGCTCCGAATTCGCGCCAGAAATCGGGACCGACAAGGTCTACCAGCTCGGCGATGGCGACGACGATGACGACGACGTGCATGCCCTGCCTGCCTCGCTGCGCGGCCGGGCGCTTTTCACTTCCGGCTTCGGCGTGGATGATGTTTTGCAGCGCCAGCAGGAAGGCTGGGTGTTCCGCAGCACAAAGCTGTCCGAACAGTTCAATATGGAAGATGCGCTCGATACGCTGCCTGACCAGGCGAACATGCTGATCCTGCTCAAGCCGAGCGGCGAAATGCGTTTCTTCACCCATGCCATCACGCCCGAGCCGCAGCCGGGCGACACCGTCCTGTCCTTTTCCCCGCCACGCGATACGGTGGAAGACAAGGCCGCCCGCAACGCCACGCGCGCCGAAAAGCGCAGCGAGAGGGGCGGATTGACAACGGAGCCGAAACCCGCATGAGTCCTACACTGAAACATCACGCCAAGCTGGCTGCTCTGTTCGCCGGCGCCACCTTGCTGTCGGCCTGCGAGTTGCGCCGCGATGGCGATCCTGACGAGGCGCTGCCGGCCGACGCGGAGACGCTGGCCGAGCCGACGCCGACCGCCAGCGAGACTGCCGAGACCTCGATAATCAGGGAAGAACTGGTGTCCGAGGAACGGCGTGAGGAATTGGTACAGCCCGTCGAGCTGACTTTGCCCTTTCCCGATGGCACGGACATCTCCGAGCGGGCCGAACGCACGCTTGCGAATATCCTGCAAAGCGCCGCGCTTCGCGACGAGGACTGGCCCGTCGTGATCGGCGGCCATACCGATAGCGGCGGGAACGATCAGGCGAATCTACGCGCCTCCCGCGCCCGCGCCGAAGCCGTCGCCGCGTGGCTGGTGGAGCGCGGCGTCGACGATGACCGCATCGAGGTGATCGCGTTCGGCGAACAGAACCCGGTCCGCCCCAATGCGCTTACCGATGGCGAACCGAACGAGGAAGGACGCCGCGCCAATCGCCGCGTTGAAATCAGCATCCGCCCGCCCGAAGAGACCGAGCCGGAAGCCGAAGCGACCCCGCGCCCGCGCACTTCTCCTGCGCCGAAGGCGACGCAAGCCCGCGATAGCACTTGACCTCACTGCCCCGCCGGTGGCAATCGCGCTCACGGGCGCGGGTATAGCATAGTGGTAATGCTCCAGCCTTCCAAGCTGGCTAGAGGGGTTCGATTCCCCTTACCCGCTCCAAATTCTAGAAGAATTTTGGTTGGTCTGTGTTTCGCGAGCACACCCGTGCTCGCATCTTCGCTGGATTCCCTCCGCCAGGCCTCATCCGGCTGCTTCTAAACATCTTTGTTATCAATCAGCCGCGTCCCGCCGATCCGCGCCGCGACGAAAAGCCGGGCATTGCCATTATCCGCATCCAGCCGGCTGATCGAATTGGCATCGCGCAATTCCGCATAGTCCACCCTGGCAAAACCCGCGCCGAGCAACTCGTCCTCAAGCATCGCCAAGGTCGGCCCGACCTCCTGCCCGTTGCAAATGCGCGCGATAGCCTCGTCCATCGCTCGCGGGAGAGTCGCCGCGGCCTCGCGCTGCTCTGCCGAAAGGTAGGCGTTGCGGCTCGACATCGCCAGGCCATCCGCTTCGCGCACGGTCGGCACGCCGTGGATCGCGTCGACATGCGGCAGTGTCAGGTCGAGATCGCGCGCCATGCGACGGATGACGGCGAGTTGCTGCCAGTCCTTCTCTCCGAAAAACGCCATGTCGGGCCGCACCTGGTTGAAGAGTTTGCATACCACCGTCGCCACGCCATCCAAATGGCCGGGCCTGTCGTCACCGCACAACCCCTCGCTCACGCCCGACACGCTGACATTTGTTGCGTAGCCTTCGGGATACATCGCGCCGGTAGTGGGCGCCCAGAGAAGCGATACTCCCTCGGCTTGCAGTTTCGCGCTGTCCTCTGCCAGTTGGCGCGGATAGGCATCAAGATCCTCGCCTTCGCGGAATTGCCGCGGATTGACGAAGATCGAGGCGGCCACATGGCTCGCCTGCCGCGCCGCCTCTCGCACCAGCGTCAGGTGCCCCTCATGCAGCGCGCCCATGGTCGGGACCAGCGCAATCCGCGCGTCGCGATGGTTAACGCGAATTTCATCCACAGCCTGGCGCAGCGCGGGCGTTGTCGTCACGGTTTGCAAGGGTTCATTCCTCCCTCTATCCTTGGCGGCACGACGCTAGCCGTCGCAACGCGCGAGAGAAAGGGGCGCCCATGACATCGCCGCATCGCATCGTTTTTGCCAATGAAAAGGGCGGCACGGGTAAATCGACCACGGCGGTGCATGTCGCTGTGGCGCTCGCCTATCAGGGCGCGAAGGTCGCGGGCCTCGATCTCGATGCGCGGCAGGCGACGTTTTTTCGCTATTGCGAGAACCGCGCTCAGACGCAGGCCCGGCGCGGCGTGGCGCTGCCCGGCCCGGTGTTCGATACCTGGCGTGGGGACAGCGTCGAGGCGCTGGAGGAAAAGGCTGCACGGATCGGCGAGTACGCGGATTTCCTCGTCTTCGATACGCCGGGGCGCGACGATCCTTTCGCCCGCCATGTCGCCGCCAGCGCCGATACGCTGGTGACACCGATGAACGACAGCTTCGTCGATTTCGACCTGATCGGGCAAGTCGATGCGGAAAGTTTCAAGGTCCGCAAGCTGAGCTTTTATGCCGAACTGATCTGGGAAGCGCGGATCAAGCGCAGCCGCTCGCAGATTGAGGAACAGCGCCGCGAGATGGATTGGGTCGTAGTGCGAAACCGTACCGGTTATACCGACGCGCGCAACCAGCGGCGCATTGACCAGGCGCTTAGCGAACTTTCCAAGCGCGTCGGCTTCCGCCCGGTCCACGGGATGAGCGAGCGCGTGATCTATCGCGAGCTCTTTCCCAGCGGGCTGACGCTTCTCGACAAGGGGCAACTCGGCGAACTCGGCACCAGCCACCTCGTCGCGCGGCAGGAGCTTCGCAACCTCGTGCAGAACCTGCGCCTACCGATGCCGCGCCGCGACGCCTCGAACGCATCGTTACCCGCGACCGAACCGATGCGAGAGCCTGCCTGACATGATGCGCCTGCTCGTCCTCGTCGCAATCGGCCTCATCGCCTATCGCTGGATTGTCGGGCGATGGCCGTGGCAGGCAAAGCTCAGCACGCGCAATCAGGCGGTGTTCCGAGCTCGTCGGCTGCTCGGCGTGGACGCGCGCGCCAGCCGCGAGGAAATCGTGGCCGCGCACAAGCGCCTCATCGCGATGGTCCATCCCGATCGTGGCGGCTCTAACGATCAGGTGCATGAAGCGAATGCCGCGCGCGACTTGCTGCTTGACGAGTTGCCCCACGAAGTGCGCTAGGCTACTCGCGCCGGGCAACAGAAAGGCCCCGCAGCGCATGTCCTATACCTTCGATCCCACCGTTCTTCGCGAATACGATATCCGCGGTATAATCGGCGAAACGCTCGGGCCGGACGATGCGCGCGCCATCGGGCGAGGCTTCGGCACCCTTCTACGCCGGGACATGGGCGAGGGTGCGGTGCCGATGGTGGCGGTCGGTTATGACGGCCGAGTCAGCTCGCCCATGCTCGAACATGCGCTGGTCGAAGGTCTGACCTCCTCAGGGTGCGACGTGCGCCGCATCGGCATGGGGCCGACGCCGATGCTGTATTATGCCGAAGCCTCAACCAAGGACGTGCATGGCGGCATTCAGATAACCGGCAGCCACAATCCCGCCAATTACAACGGCTTCAAGATGGTATTTCGCTCGCGCCCCTTCTTCGGGGAGGACATCCAGACACTTGGCCGGTTGGCGTCCGCAGGCGACTGGCTCGACGGGGCCGGAAGTGTCGAAACCGTCGATGTCCTGGACGACTATATCGACCGCATGCTGACGGCTCTGGACGGCATCGACACCGCTGCGCTGGCAGGCTTGTCGGTAGCTTGGGATGCAGGCAACGGAGCTGCCGGACCGGCGCTCGAAAAACTCGCGGCTCGCTTGCCCGGCCAGCACCATCTTATGTTCACCGAGGTGGACGGAAACTTTCCCAACCATCATCCTGATCCCACTGTCGAGGCGAACCTTGAAGACCTGAAGGCCACGGTCGCCGCGAAGTCCTGCGACTTCGGAATTGCCTTCGACGGCGATGGCGACCGGATCGGCGCGATCGACGGCGATGGCCGCGTCATCTGGGGGGATCAACTACTGATGATCTACGCTGAAGACCTCCTCGCAAAACTACCTAATTCGACCATTATCGCCGACGTGAAGGCGAGCCGCGCGCTGTTCGACCATGTCGAAACACACGGCGGGAAGCCGCTGATGTGGAAGACCGGGCACTCGCTGATTAAGTCCAAAATGAAGGAGGTTTCTTCGCCTCTCGCGGGCGAGATGAGCGGACACGTCTTCTTCGCGGACGAATATTACGGGTTCGACGACGCGCTTTATGCTGGCGTGCGCCTGATTGCTGCGAGCGCGCGGCTCGGCAAGTCGGTGACCGAGTTGCGCGGTGCCATGCCCGCCATGCTCAACACGCCCGAGTTGCGCTTCCAGGTCGACGAGAGCCGCAAATTCGCTGCGATCAATGAGGTGAAGGCGCGCATGACAGGTGACGATGTGCCCGCAGATGTCGAGGTCAATGCCACCGACGGCGTGCGTGTCACCACGCCCGACGGCTGGTGGTTGTTGCGTGCGTCGAACACGCAGGACGTGCTCGTCGCACGCGCCGAGAGCGAGACCGCAGAGGGGCTGGAGCGCCTGATGGGCCAGATCGACGAGCAGCTGGCGCTCAGCGGGCTGGAGCGCGGCAATAGCGTGGGGCACTGATACGAAAAGGGCCCGCCGAAGCGAGCCCTTCCGTCTGGTGTGATCGGAACGATCAACTGTCACTAGCCTCGATCCTCGTCGAACCGCTGCGCATGTCGGTCTTCTCTACTCGCAGA
>JBARVT010000216.1:0-11907 GCA_049646405.1 Alteraurantiacibacter sp. | reverse complement strand
AGATCATGATGACTCCAAAGGAGCTCGGCGAACTTGGTGAACTGGACCGCGCCGCCCCGCACGTCGTGCCCGCCGACCTGCCCGAGCCGCAAGAGGACGCCATGCTCGAGCCGGGGCTGCGCAAATCCGTCACGATCCTCCGAGAATTCGCGGCCATGCCCGAGCATATCCGCGCCGAAAAGCACATCGCGGTGGAGTTCGCCTTTTTCCGCCAGCCGACCGAACTGCTGGGCGAGGATAGCGTGCGCGAGATCGAGGTGGAGCACACCCGGCTCGAAAAGGGCCGCGCGGTGTCCACCGGAAGAACCGAAAGGCTGCCCGCCGACATGGTCGTCAGCTGCATTGGCTATCGCAGCGTTCCGCTCCCCGGCGTCCCGTTCGACGAGCGCGCGGGTCGCTTCGCGAACGACGAAGGGCGCATCCTGCCCGGCCTCTATTGCGTCGGCTGGGCGCGGCGCGGGCCTTCCGGCACGATCGGCACCAACAAGCCCGATGGCTTTGGCGTAGTCGAACGGATCGCCGAGGACATGGACAGCGGCGCGCTGGGACGGGGCGGCAAGGAAGGGCGCGTAGGCTTCGACGCGCTGGCCGAAGAGCGCGGACTGGACGTGATTACCTTCCAGGACTGGAAGAAGATCGAGGAAGCCGAAGCCGAAGCCGCACAAGGCGGCGCGCCGCGCGAGAAATTCGTCGACGTAGAGGCAATGATCCGGGCGCTGGACGCCCGCTAGGCACCCGTCAGACCCGCATCGGCATCAGCACGTAGAGCGCCGGGCTGCTTTCGCTTTCGCGGATCAGCGTCGGCGCGCCCGCATCGGCGAAGTGCAGTTCCACCGTGTCCGCGCCGAGCTGAGCAAGAATATCCTTCAGGTAGCCTGCGTTGAAGCCGATCTCCAGCGCATCCGACCCGTATTGTGAGGAGACTTCCTCCACTGCATTGCCGTTGTCGGGCGAGGTGACTGTCAGCGTCACCTTGTCGTTTTCCAGCCCCATCTTCACCGCGCGGGTCTTTTCGGTGGCGATGGTCGCCACGCGGTCGACACCGGCGAAAAGCGATTTCGGGTCCACTTTCAGCAGCTTGTCGTTCCCCGTCGGGATGACGCGGCTGTAATCGGGGAATGTTCCGTCGATGAGCTTGCTGGTGAGGACGACGCCGCCCTCGCCACCCAGCGTGAAACGGATCTTGGAGGGGCTGAGGTCGAGCTGGACATTGCCCTCCATCGCCTCTTCCAGCAGCTTGCGCAGCTCCGCCACGGCCTTTCGCGGCACGATGACGTCGGGCATGCCTTCCGCACCTTCGGGCCGCGCCAGCGTGAAGCGGGCCAAGCGGTGGCCGTCGGTCGCCGCTGCCTTCAGCACGCCGCCATCCTCGTCCGCGACATGTAGGAAAATGCCGTTCAGGTAATAGCGCGTCTCCTCGGTGGAGATGGCGAAGCGGGTGCGGTCGATCAGCTCGGCCAGCGTCTTTGCGGGCAGTTCGAAACTGGTCGGCAAATCGCCCTCGACGATGACGGGGAAATCGTCACGCGGCAGAGTCGGCAGCGAGAAGCGGCTGCGCCCGGCCTTGACCGTCATGCGGTTGTCCGCCGTTTCCAGTGACACCTCGCTGCCATCGGGCAACTTGCGCGCAATGTCGAACAGCAGGTGCGCGGAAACGGTGATGCTGCCTTCGCTATCCACCGAATTGGCACGAAGGTTGTCGACCACTTGCAGATCGAGGTCGGTCGCCATGATGCGGACATGCTCGCCCGCCTCGGCCTCGATCAGGACGTTGGAAAGGATCGGGATCGTGTTGCGCCGCTCCACCACGGACTGGACGTGGGACAGGCTGCGAAGCAGCTCCGCGCGTTCGATGGTGACCTTCATTGCAAGACTTTCCCCATTCGCGCGCCGCAGGGACCGAAAGGGCCCGGAATCGCCTGCCAGCGCCGGTAAATTGCTACGCTATCCTTAGCGCAGGTGCCTATACGGGCAAGGCGCGCGACGCTGCTGAGGGGATTCCTTGGGGAAAACTCAGCTCACCATCGCCATGCCACCGTTCACGTGGATGGTCTGGCCGGTCACATAACCAGCCTCACGGCTGGCGAGGTAGGCAACCGCCGCGCCGATATCGTCGCCCTCGCCCATGCGGCCCATCGGGATGCGGGCATTGATCGTTTCTTTCTGCTTGTCGTCGAGTGCCTCGGTCATGGCCGAGCGGATGAAGCCGGGGGCGACGCAGTTCACGGTTATGCCGCGGCTGGCGACTTCCTGCGCAAGGCTCTTCGACATGCCGACGAGGCCTGCCTTGGCCGCCGTATAATTCATCTGCCCCGGATTGCCCGTCGTGCCCACGACGCTGGTGATATTGATCATCCGCCCGAAGCGTACCTTCATCATCGGGCGCACGGCGGCGCGCATCAGGCGGAAGGACGCCTCCAGATTGATGCGGATCACCTCGTCCCACTCCTCGTCCTTCATCCGCATGGCGAGGTTATCGCGGGTGATGCCTGCATTGTTCACGAGGATGTCGATTCCGCCCAGCGTATCGACGGCGGCGGGGACGAGTTCCTCTACCTGTTCGGTGCTCGAAAGGTTGCAGGTGATCTCGACATGTCCGTCATGATCGTGCTCGCCCGCTGTTTCGTTGAGCTCCTCGCGAAAAGCACGCAACTTGTCGCCATTGGAGCCCGACAGCGCGATACGTGCACCTTGAGCAGATAGCGCGCGGGCAATCGCCGACCCGATCCCCCCGCTTGCTCCGGTGACGAGGGCGTTCATTCCGGTGAGTGAGAACATTCGGTTGCGTCCTTTTGTTTGGCGCTCACGGAGGCACAGAGGCACAGAGGGCGCTTGCAGTCAGTTTGCGACCCGGCGAATACCCTCTTTCATGGTCTCGCCGGAAAAATTAAGACGCAGCCCTGGCGGGCTGTCGCTAAGGCGCAGATAGGTCAGCAACTGCTTGGCATGCAAGTTGGCCGCTCCACGCCCAACCCCCGCCGGTGCAACGCACCGGCAGGAATCATCTCGCAAACCGACTCCAGCAGGCCGGGACCGAGTTCGCGGTGAATCCGCTTGCACTCGTCGATCACAATTCCGGTCAGGTCGTTCGATTCAGGCACGCCTCCTCTGTGCCCCTGCACCTCTGTGAGCGTCAACCGCCCGAGCGTGCTCCTCGCCGCTCCCTCGGCATGAAGTTGGCGCGGCGCACTTCGCGGATGCGGCCGCCCTCCATCCGGCCTTCGACAAGTTCGTAGCCCATCAGCGCGAAGATGCGATCCCGCAGGAAGATGGGCCGCGCATTGCCGTACCAGTCGACGCAGGAGGCGATGCAGCCGTCGTCTATGCCGCCCTTGGCGCGGCTCATCAGGTCGCCGGCGGGGGAGAAGTCGCGGACCTCGCGGCGCAGGAAGAAGATGGCCGACGCATTGCCGAGGAATTCGCCGCCCCGGCTCGTGCGCGAACGGGTGACGGGCAGGCCGAGCGTGCCGGAGAGCCCGCCTTCGCTGCCGGGATCGGGGCGATAGAAGAAGGCCTGGCTGCGCACCTCGCCTTCGCGCGCGGCGGGCAGCATGTAGACATCCTCCACGCGGGCGCGACGGCCTAGCGACACGGAGGAGAAGCCCAGCGCATCGCCGCGAGCCGGGCCGATGGCGACGGCATCGCTGCCCATGATGTCGAACCGCGTCACGCCGTGATCGAGATTGACCCGCTGCGCCTCGCCGCCATGGACGGGCACAGCGTAGAAGTACTTGCCGTCGTCCTCGTTGCCGTAATTGGCGGCGGTGTAGAGCAGGTAATCGCCCACGAAGCGGTTCTGGAAGCGCCAGCCGACCACGGAAGGCAGTTCGCGCATGGCGCGCGCGGGCAGCAGTTCGGTGCCGTCGGTAAAGGCGGCCAGCGGCACGGTCAGCAACCCGACATCGCCGTTGGAGAACTCGCTGCCCCACATGGCATCGCCCTGTCCCTCGCCGCGCAGCACGACGCGCAGCACGTTGTTCTCGCGGTCCTCGACGAAGGAAAACTGGTCGATTGGCGCGCCGTTGACAGGGACGGAGCCAGGCCGCGATCCGTCGAGTGGCATGCGGTAAAGCTGGCCGTCCTCGCTGCGCCCGTTCCATTCCTGCCGACCGGTCCACAGGTAAACCGCGCTCGGCGACACGTAATAGCTGCGGCTCCAGCTGCCGAGCACGGCGTCCGCCTCGCATTCCAGCTCGCGCGTGGAAAGGTCGCAGCGGGTGACGGTGTGCGCCATTTGCAGCGGATACTTGCCGCGGATCGCGGGCGCGATGAGGTAGACGTCCTGCGGGCGCACGATGTCGATCACCTCGCCGCCCGGACCGCCGCGCCGGAGCGCGGGCATGGTGGAGCGCCAATCCGCCCAGTTTACATAAACGGGCGAATAGAAAATGAGCTCGTCGCCGATCATGCGGCTCGCATAATTGCTTGACGAGTAATAATCGCCCGAGCGCAAATAATGCGTGTCGCGATAGGTGAGCGAGCCGTCGCGCCCCAGGCGGAAGCGGTTCACCTCGGTGCCGAAATCGCCGTAGCTGTAGCCGATAACGATGACCTGATCGCCGTGGACCAGCATCTCGTCATACCATGTGCTGCCCGCATTCTCGGAATCGGGCGGAAAGGCGTCGATCGCATCGATCGGGCGCAACGCATCATCGCCGTGGCGCACCGTAAACACGCGCCCGCGGCGCAGGATGACGAGGTAGTCGCCCGCATCCTTGACGATCGCGCCCTCGTCCACGCCCGCTTCCTGCGTGTTGGTGATCTGCTCGCCGCCCATGTCAGCTGATTCTTCGGCGACGTCCATTGCGATGGCCTGCGCGGCGGGCGGAGGGGGCGGCGACGGGGGAGCGTTCGCCAACTGCCCGGTGACGACGATAGGAGAAGCGACTTGGTATGCGACATCACCCCGCCGGTTGCTGCCCTGCAATTCCCGCATCCGTTCGGCAAAGGCTTCGAGCGCGTCCTCGTCCTCGAAAGCGATCAGTCCCTTCGGCTCGGGCGCGGCAACCTGCGCGGCGAGCGCCGTCACGCCGAGCACGGCGGCGCCCACGGTCATGGTAATGGCGACGAAGGATACAGGAAGGCGAAGCGATTGCGTCATGAGTTTGGCCCCTCGATGTTACACTGTTACATGGCACCAAAATGCAGGTGAACGCAAGCGGTATCGCCTGCCCCTAAATCTCCTTCGCCAACGCCTCGATATCGTCCATCCCGACCACGCTGGTGACCGTAGCCTCGGGCGCGATCTTGCGGATCATCGGGCTAAGCACCGTGCCGCCCAGCTCCACGAAATGCGTGATTCCGGACTCCTGCATCGCCAGCACGCTCTCCCGCCAACGAACCCGTCCGGTAATCTGCTCGATCAGCAGGTCCTTCTCGGTCGCCGCTTCGGTCACGCCGGCGGCGGTGACGTTGGAATAGACCGGCAGGCGGAACGCCGTCGGCGGGGTTATGTCCAGCGCTGCGCGCATCCGTTCGGCGGCCGGCTGCATCAGCGAGCAATGGAACGGCGCGGAGACCGGCAACTTGATCGCCCGCTTGATGCCGTGCTCCTTCGCCAATTCCACCGCCCGGTCGATAGCGGAGAGGTGACCGGACAGCACGACCTGCCCCGGATCGTTGTCGTTGGCGACTTCGCATACATCGTCGCCCGCCGCAGCATCGGCAAGCACCTGCGCCTTTTCGAGGTCCGCCCCCAGCAATGCACACATGCCGCCCACGCCGATGGGCACTGCATCCTGCATGGCGATGCCGCGGGTGCGCAGCAGCCTTGCCGTCTCTGTCAGGCTGAACGCGCCGACGCTGGCCAGCGCGGAGTATTCGCCGAGCGAATGGCCCGCGACCGCCTCGCCCTTTTCGGACAGCGACACGCCGCCATCTTCAAGCACCCTCGCCACGGCGAGCGCGTTCGCCATGATGGCGGGCTGGGCATTGGCCGTCATCGTCAGCTCGCTTTCCGGCCCCTCGCGCATGAGCTGGAACAGCTTCTGCTTCAGCGCCTCGTCGACCTCTTCGAAAACTTCGCGCGCCACGTTGCTGGCTTCGGCGAGCTCCGTACCCATGCCGACTTTCTGGCTCCCCTGTCCGGGAAAGATGAATGCGATCATTGTTAAATCCTTGGGTTGGGGACGCCGAAAGGCACCAGCGCGTTGGCGGCATCATGGCCGATATCGGCCCGGCCGAGATAGGGAATGCCGGACGCTTCGCACCAGTGCCGCGCGATGTCCTCCTCGGTCATGCCGAAGGGGCGATCGTTCTCCGGCACGGCAGAGACGCGACCGAGGCGGAGGCCAGCGATACCACGGAGGTGCTGCGTCACGTGGAATAACAGCCGGTCGACGGCGTAAAGATGTTCGGCCACTTCTTCCACCAGCACGACATGGCCGGTTAGGTCGGGCATCAGGTCTGTGCCGACCAGCATGGCGAGAGTCATCAGGTTGAAGGCAACTGTCGGACGTTTGTCCAGCCCGGCTTCGAGAGGCACGTCCTGTCCGGAGAGGTAGCGCAGCACGCGGCGCATCGCCTCCTCACCGCCTTCGCGCTTAATGTCGCCGACCAGCGGACCGTGAACAGGCTTCCCGATAGAGTGGTGATACAGCGCGCCGAGCATCACTCCGGTGTCGGAATAGCCGACGTAAGTCTTGTATCGCGCCGCCTCATCAAGTTGCGCGATTGCCTCGCCCGCAATCCGGCATGCTCCGTATCCGCCCATGCCGAACCACACCGCATCTACCGCAGAATCGTTGGCGACCTCGACAAACGCAGCGCGCCGCGTCGCGTCGTCTCCGGCGAAGTGTCCAGTTTCAATAAAGCAGTGCGGGTGGAAGACGAGCTCGACCTCCGGAGACTCCTGCGCCGCCAGCGCCAGCACGCGCTCCGCCCGTTCACGGCGCAGCGGCTTTCCGGGGCATGTAACGGCAATTCGGGTCATGCTTCGCCTTAGACACAATTCGTCATTCCCGCGAAGGCGGGAATGCAGCTTTGCACAGGTGAAAACCAAGAAAAACTGGACCTCCGCTTTCGCGGGGGTGACGAGGCAGAGAGCGGGAGCTAACGCTGTAAGCATGACGACAAACCCCACCATCCGTCCCTATTTCTTTTGCGGCATAGGAGGCTCCGGCATGTTGCCGCTGGCGCAGATCCTGAAGGGAATGGGCGCCGAAGTCGCCGGGTCCGATCGCAGCTTCGACCAGGGCCGCACGCCTGAAAAATTCGCCGCGCTCGAACGGCAGGGCTTCGCGCTGTACCCGCAGGACGGAAGCGGCATCACATCCGGCGAGCAAGTGCTCGTCGCCAGCGCCGCTATCGAGGACACGGTGCCCGAAGTCGCCAAGGCCAGGGAACTCGGCTGCGAACGGCTCACCCGCGCCGAACTGCTCGCCCGCCTGTTCAATGCCGCGCCGCACAGCGTCGCGGTGGGCGGCACAAGCGGCAAATCGACCACCACCGCCATGCTCGGCTGGATCATGGATCATGCGGGCCGCAATCCGACGATCATGAACGGCGCAGTGATGAAGAATTTCCGCTCCGAAGCGCGGCCCTTCGCCAGCGCGGTGGTGGGCGACGGCGACACCTTTGTGAGCGAGGTGGACGAGAGCGACGGCTCGATTTCACTTTATCAGCCCAGTGTCGCGCTGCTGCTCAATGTCAGCCTCGATCACAAGAGCATGGACGAATTGCGCGAGTTGTTCGGCGACTTTCTTGCCCGCGCGGATCGCGGCGTTGTGAATGCGGATGATACCGAAGCGTTCCGGCTCGTCGCGCGGGCGAAAGAGCCGCTGACCTTCGGCGTGACCAACGGCTGCGCCGCGCTCGGCATTGCAGAGGGCAGCATCGCCGACGGGCCGACGAAGCAGGCTGCCCTTGTCACCGACGCGCGCGACGGCAGCGAACATGCGCTGCGCCTCGCCATGCCGGGGCGGCACAATCTGTCCAACGCTCTCGCCGCCATCGCTGCAGCCAATGCCGCAGGCGTACCGGTAGCCGATGCGGTCTCAGCACTGGACGAATTCAAAGGCCTCGCCCGACGTTTCGACATTGTCGGCACGAGCGAGAACGGCGTCACGGTGATTGACGATTTCGGTCACAACCCGGAAAAAGCGCGCGCCACCTTGCGCACGCTCAAGCAGCACGAAGGCCGCGTCATCGCCTTCTTTCAGCCGCACGGCTACGGTCCGCTGCGCCAGATGGGCGCGGAACTGGCCGAGACATTCGCGCAGGAGCTCAGCCCTGAAGACCTGATCATCTTCTCCGATCCCGTCTATTTCGGCGGCACGGTAGACCGCAGTCAAGGCAGCGAGCGCATCATCGACCTGATTGCCAGGCACGGCCGCATGGCTCTTCACATCGATTCCCGCGAGGGCTGCGGCGACTACATCGTAGCCACCGCCCGCCCCGGCGACCGCGTGGTCGTCATGGGCGCGCGCGACGATACGCTGACGGAGTTCGCGGAAAGCCTTTTGCAACGTTTGTAGGGCAATGTTGCGCACCTGAAGGAGGGCGCGCCACGTGCAAAAGAATTACCGCGAGGGTGGGATAGGGCTGATCGACGCGGCGCCCGGTACCTACCTCGTTTCCGCCTATTTCGACGACAACCAAGTCGATATCGTCACCTGCAACGTGCTCGGCTGGCAAGTCGGCAAGGATCGGCGGCTGACGCCCATGTGCCTCGATATTCGCGCCTCCGACGACAATGTCTGGTTCGTCGCCCATCCCGACGGCCGCGTGGAAAGCAACGATGGCCGCGCCTGGCCATCGCGCGATGCGTGGATTGCGGAACAGCGCCAGACGGTGCGGGCGGCGGCTTAATCGATCCTCCCCCACCAGGGAGGATCCTTCCTAGTGCCCCTCGGCCCCGGGCTTGTGGCCGAGCCCCAGCACCTTGTGCAGCACGAACACCAGCACCGCACCCAGAACCAGTCCGGTGAGCGCCGATAGCCCGGCAAAGGTGAACCAGCCCAGCAAACCGCCTGCCGCTCCGGCGATGTCGGACACACCGTGCTCGATGCCTTCGACCCAGTGTTCCGGTCCGGCGATTCCGATTTCGGCGAGGCCGTGCAGGATGATGCCGCCGCCGACCCACAGCATCGCGATCGTACCGACGAAGCTGAGGATGGTCAGCAGGTGCGGCATGAAGGCGACCATGCCGCGCCCGAAGCTTTGCGCGAACTGCGACCTTTTTTGCGCAAGGTGCAGCCCGATATCGTCCATTTTCACGATAAGCCCCACGGCTCCGTACACGAACACCGTCACCGCGATGCCTACGATGGCGAGCACGCCCGCACGGGTCAGCAAGTCTTCCGCCGCGACTTCGTTGAGCGTGATTGCCATGATCTCCGCCGACAGGATCAGGTCGGTGCGGATCGCGCCCGCGATGCGCTCCTTCTCGAACTTTGCCGGATCCTCGATCACATCCTCGACCGTCTTGCCGTGCTTCTCGCCGCCCAGCTTTTCGATGACCTTTTCCGCGCCTTCGTAAGACAAGTACGCTCCGCCCAGCATCAGGATGAAAATGATGGCGAAAGGCAGGAACTCGCTCAACAGCAGCGCGCCCGGCAGCAGAATGAGCAGCTTGTTCTTCAGACTGCCCTTGGTGATTTTCCAGATGATCGGCAATTCGCGTGCTGGAGAAAGGCCGGTGACGTAGCTGGGTGTGACAGCCGCATCGTCTATCACGACTCCCGCCGTCTTGCTCCCCGCGCGCCCGGCGGCAGCGGCGATATCGTCCACGCTTGCGGACGCGGTGCGGGCAATGATCGAGACGTCGTCGAGAAGGGCGGCTAGGCCGGATGGCATGGATGTCTCCCTGTTTGCTCTTCAACCGCCCCCTGCCCCGCGCGTTCCGCCGCTGCAAGGCTTGCTTTTCCCGTCGGTCTCGCTAAGAGCCTCGCCTTCCGCAGCGTCCGGGCCCACGCCCCGCAGCGGAATTTCGAAGAAAGCCGGAGGGGCGCCAGCGGAATTCGCCGCAGGACTGCCAGCGATCGGCGTAGTACAAGGAAGCGCGACATGGCTCTTTACGAGCATGTTTTTCTCGCGCGTCAGGATCTGAGCCAGTCTCAGGTCGACGCGCTCGCTGCCGGAGCCACGGAAATCGTGGAGAATAACGGTGGCAAGGTCGTGAAGACCGAAACCTGGGGCCTCAAATCCCTCGCCTACAAGATCGACCGCAATCGCAAGGCGCATTTCGTGATGCTCAACATCGACGGACCCGGCAGCCTTGTCGGCGAACTCGAGCGTCAGAACCGCATCAACGAAGATATCATCCGCTGGCTCACCATCGGCGTGGAAGAGCACGAGGACGGCCCGTCCGTCATGATGAAGAAGAACGATCGCGACAAGAAGCGCCGTTCCGACCGGGAGGACCGTAACTGATGGCACGCCCGTTCCACCGCCGCCGCAAGTCCTGCCCTTTCTTGGCCAAGGACGCTCCGCAGATCGACTACAAGGACACGCGCTTGCTGCAGGGCTTCATGTCCGAACGTGGCAAAATCGTCCCGAGCCGCATCACCGCCGTTTCCGGCAAGAAGCAGCGTGAACTGGCCAAGGCGATCAAGCGCGCCCGTCATCTGGGCTTGCTGCCCTACATTGTGAAATAAGGGAGAAAGAGACATGGATATCATTCTCCTCGAACGCGTCGGCGGCCTGGGCGCTATCGGCGACGTCGTCACCGTGAAGGACGGCTACGCCCGTAACTTCCTGCTGCCGCAGAAGAAGGCCCTTCGCGCCAACGAAGCGAACAGGAAGGTTTTCGAAGCCAATCGCGACAAGCTCGAAGCGGAAAACGCCGAACGCCGGACCGACGCCGAAAAGCAGGGCGAAAAGGTCGAAGGCACCGAGATCGTCCTGATCCGCGCCGCGTCCAACGCCGGCCAGCTTTACGGGTCGGTCAACGTTCGCGACGTGGCGATGGGCCTGGCCGACAAGGGCCATGACATCGACAAGAAGCAGGTCATCATGGGCGCCCCGATCAAGAC
This sequence comes from Alteraurantiacibacter sp., assembly GCA_049646405.1. GTDB lineage: Bacteria > Pseudomonadota > Alphaproteobacteria > Sphingomonadales > Sphingomonadaceae > Alteraurantiacibacter. The sequence goes on along the minus strand of JBARVT010000216.1, from coordinate 934 downwards.
GATCGGCATGTTCGACGTGACCGTTCGCCTCCACCCCGAGGTGGAAGTGCTGGTCAAGGCAAACGTCGCCCGTTCGGAAGACGAAGCCGAACTGCAGAGCCAGGGCGTGGACATTCTTGCCCAGGCTGCCGAAGAAGAAGCTGCCGACCGCGCGGCCGAAGGCTTCCAGCACGAACTCGATCCCGACCGTGAACTGGGCGACCTGCCCCCGGTCGAACCGATCGATGCCGACGGCAATGTCATCGAAACGGCCGAAGGCGGCCAGGACGCCGGCGACATGCAGGACAACGCTGCAGAAGGCGAAGACCAAGCGTAACGCCGGTCTTAGCGATACGGAAAAAGAGGGCGCTGCCAGCAATGGCAGCGCCCTTTTTTCATGGTTGGCGTTCGGTGTAATTGCCCTCGATCGTTGTGCCGTCATCCAGCGGCTGTTCGGGCGGCGCGCCCCGCATCTTATCGAACGCACGCCCTGTTGCTTCCCGCAGCAGGTTCGTGCCCGCCACGCGGTAAGCGTAGATGCAGCCAATAAGCGCCGTAAACAGCCCTAGCGTCGCCCATTGCGCTTCGAACACCGCGACGATGAAGGCGACCGGCACGATGCCGAAGCCGAAGACGAGCAGCCCTATGACGACCGGCAGCAGACCCCATTGCGAGTAGGTGAAAGCCAACGACCATACCCACAGCAACGCCGCCAGCAAGACCGACGCGAACAGCATCACCGCCGCCGCGCGTCCGCGCTTCGTTTGTCCAAGCGCAAGAAAGCCTGCCAATGCTCCGCCCACGCCCGCAATCGCTGCGAAAAGAACAGGCATCCAGCCAAGGGCCCTCGCGCTGAGCTCAGCCGCCCCGAGCAGCAACAGGATGGGGATCGCGATCAGCAGTGCGATGACGATCGCGCTGGCGAACAGTGCGACAAAGCCGGTGGTTTTGAAGG
>JBARVT010000215.1:0-6313 GCA_049646405.1 Alteraurantiacibacter sp. | reverse complement strand
GACGTGGCCCTCCCAGCCTGGCTCCAGCGGGGTGACATTCACGATGATGCCGCACCTCGCATACGTGCTCTTGCCGAGACAGATCACCAGCACATCGTCCGGGATGCGGAAATACTCCACCGTGCGGGCGAGGGCGAAGGAATTGGGCGGGATGATGCACACATCGGTCTGCCGGTCGACGAAGCTGGTGGCAGCGAAATCCTTTGGATCGACTACGGCGTTGTCGATATTGGTGAAGATCTTGAACTCGTCCGCCACCCGCGCATCGTAACCGAAGCTGGAGAGGCCGTACGAGATGTTCCCCTCCCGCCGCTGCGCCTCCACGAACGGTTCGATCATGCCCTGCGAGGTCGCCGCCTCGCGAATCCATTTGTCAGAGAGAATCGCCATGCGGGCAGGGATTCCCCAATCGCACATCGGCGACAAGAGTGGCGCGCGCGATACGCCCGGTTATCGAAGCGAAGAAGCGCAAAGGCACGAACATTATCTCGTTATCGCAGTCGTCATTTGGGCGCGAGACGGGCTTCGTGATTTCCGCCGACAGCGATACCAATTGCCAGGGATGGAACCAACGCCTCGTGCTGCCCGGCGGATACGCTTTCCGGTAAGAGTGCGCCGCTAGCGGGGCGTCAAATCCCCGCCAGCAGGCTCGCATTGCCGCCTGCCGCCGTCGTGTCGATGGTGGTGACCCGCTCTGTGGCGAAACGGGTGACGTAATGCGGGCCGCCGGCCTTGGGGCCGGTGCCCGACAGGCCTTCGCCGCCGAAGGGCTGGCTGCCCACCACCGCACCGATCTGGTTGCGGTTGACGTAGAAATTCCCCACCCGAGCCTTCGATTCCACGAACCGCCGCGTCTCGTCGATGCGGCTATGAAGGCCGAGCGTCAGGCCGTATCCAGTGGCGTTGATGTCGTCGATCACACGCGCGATGCCGCCCGCCGGGAAGCGCACGACATGCAGGATGGGGCCGAACTGCTCCTCGTCGAGATCGGCAATGGAGGCGATCTCGATGATTGTCGGCGCGACAAAAGTGCCGTCGGCGCAAGCCACCGGCAGGTCGCGCCGCCAGACGGGGAAGCCCGCCTCGTTCATTTCCTCGACATGGGCCAGCAGCTTGGACTGCGCCTCCGCGTCGATCACCGGGCCGACATCGGTTTCGAGATTGGCCGGATCGCCGATGACGAGCGCCTCGAACGCCCCCTTGATCATGCGCACCATGGCGTCCGCGACATCGTCCTGCACGTAAAGTACGCGCAGCGCCGAGCAGCGCTGGCCCGCGCTCTGAAAACTGCTGGCAATGACGTCGCGCGTTACCTGTTCGGGCAGCGCCGAGCTATCGACGATAAGCGCGTTCTGCCCGCCCGTCTCCGCGATCAGCGTGCCGATCGGCCCCTCGCGCGCGGCGAGCGAGCGGTTGATGGCGTGCGCGGTTGCCGTCGAGCCGGTGAAGGCGACGCCGGTCACCCGCGGGTCCGAGGTGAGCGCCGCGCCGACCTTTCCATCGCCGGGAAGGAACTGCAGCACATCTTTCGGGATGCCAGCCTGGTGGCACAGGTCGATGGCGAGCGCGGCGATGAGCGGGGTCTGCTCGGCGGGCTTGGCGATGACGGTGTTGCCCGCAGCCAGCGCGGCGGCGGCTGGCCCCATGAAGATTGCCAGTGGGAAGTTCCATGGGGAGATGCAGGCGAACACTCCGCGCCCGTGCAGGCGCAGCAGGTTCTGCTCTCCCGTCGGGCCGGGCAACGGCTGCGGCGCGCCGAACAGCATGCGCGCCTCGCAGGCATAATAGCGCAGGAAATCGACCGCCTCGCGCACCTCGAGCACGCCGTCCATGATCGTCTTGCCTGCCTCGCGGCGGCACAGGTCGATGAGGCGCGCGGTGTTCTCTTCCAGCAGGTCCGACGCCGCATCGAGCAGCCGCGCGCGCTCGGCCCCGCCCAGCGCATCCCACATGGGCTGCGCAGCGGTGGCGCGGGCGAGGGCAAGATCGACATCGCGTTCGCTGGCGATCACCTGATGGCCGACGATCTTGCCGGTCTGCGGGGCTCGTACCTCGATCCGCTCCTCCTCGACATCGGCCATGAGCGTCGGGCGCGCAACCGGATGATCCCGCCGCCAATGCGCCAGTTCCTCGCGCAGCGCCGCGAGTACTGGCGGATGGGCGAGATCGACGCCCTTGGAATTGCGCCGGTTGGGATAGATATGCGCGGGCAGCGGGATTGCGGGATTGCGCAAGGGATGCATGTCGGCAAGGTCGGTAACGGGGTCGGTCACCAGTTCGCTGACGGGCACATCCGCATCCGCCATGCGGTTGACGAAGCTGCTGTTCGCGCCGTTTTCCAGCAGGCGGCGGACCAGATAGGCGAGCAGTTCCTTGTGCCCGCCGACCGGCGCGTAGATGCGCACCGGCGTGCGCTTCTCGCCTTCCACCCGCGCGAGCGCGGCGTAGATGTCCTCGCCCATACCGTGGAGGCGCTGGAACTCGAATGGCGCGGAGCCCGCCAGCGTCTTGATTGCGGCGATGGTGTAGGCGTTGTGTGTGGCGAAAGCCGGGTAGATATGCTCGCCCGCTTCCAGCAGCTCCACCGCGCAGGCGAGATAGGAAACATCGGTGCCGATCTTGCGGGTAAAGACAGGGTAGTCGGCATAGCCGCCGACCTGGCTGATCTTGATCTCCGCATCCCAGTAGGCGCCCTTGACCAGCCGCACGAAAAGGCGGCGGTCGTGGCGGCGGGCCAGCTTGGCAACCCAGCGGCACAGCGGCACGCCGCGCTTCTGGTACGCCTGCAGTGCCATGCCGAAGCCGGTCCAGCCGCTTTCGGTGCCATTGTCGAACAGCGCATCGTCCGCGGCGAGCGTCTCGATGATGTCCAAACTCAGCTCGAGCCGCTCGGCTTCCTCGGCATCGACGGTGAAATGGATATCCGCCTCGCGCGCCTTCAAGGCAAGGTCGCGCACGATCGGGACCAGCGCCTCACGCGCGGCCTCTGCGTGAAAGAAATCGTATTTCGGGTAGAGCGCGCTGAGCTTCACCGAAATGCCTGGCCCGCTGCGCACGTCGCCCGGCTCCTTCGCCAGCCGCGCGATCGCGTTTTCATAAGCGAGGCGATATTTCTCGGCATCCTCGAAGGTCATCGCCGCTTCGCCGAGCATGTCGAAACTGTGCGTTTCGCCGCGCTTCTTTTCCGGCTCCGCGCGGCGCATCGCCTCGTCGATGGTGCGGGCATAGACGAACTGGCCGCCAATGATGCGCATGGCCTGCGCGGTCGCCTTGCGGATCACCGGCTCGCCCATGCGGCCCGTCGCGCGGCGCAGCGCGTTGGCGAGACCCTGTTCCTGCCGGTTCCCGCCGCGGATTACCTCGCCTGTCAGCATCAGCGAAAAAGTGGCGGCGTTGACGAAGACGCTGCGGCTTTCGCCGACATGCTCGGCCCAGTCCTGCGAGGCGACCTTGTCGCGGATCAGCGCGTCGGCAGTTTGCTCGTCCGGCACGCGCAGCAAGGCTTCGGCGAGGCACATCAGCGCGATGCCTTCGTCGGTGTTCAGACCGTAAGCGGCCAGGAAGGCGTCGAGCCCGCTCGCCTCGCGCTTTCGCGCGTCCTCGATCAGGCTTGCGGCCAGCTCGCCTGCAGCGGGATGGCGGGCGGAGACGGGGGCGGCCTGTTCCAGCCGTTCGGCGACGCAGGCGTTCTCATCCATGCGATAGGCATTGCGGAGCGCGATTCGGTCCAATGTCATATGCAGCGCCCCATCGCATATGGTTTCAGGTGCAAGCAAGCGAAGTCGCCGCTAGGCCCGGTGCGTGATGCGGATCGTGTTGAGCAGAAAGGGTTTTGACAGCAGCTCGGGCGGCGGACCGTCGCCGATCGTCGGCGGTCGCGCGGTGAGCCTGCCGATCCCCGACACGCAGGGCATTTCGCGCACGACCTATGGCAACCTTCGCTTGGGTGGCCATGCGCGTCGCGCGAGCGGCGGGAAGCTGGCAGGGCGGCATCGCTGTCACGACGATCCTATGTTTCGCAAGGGGCGCGCGATGCTCGGCCAGTGCGGCGCGGCGCAGTCGCATCTCGCCAATCGCGGCGTGGGGGCGGGTGACCTGTTCCTGTTCTTCGGCTTGTTCCGCGAGCGCGGCGGCGCGCCGCATCACCGCTTCTTCGGCTATTTGCAGGTCGAGGAGATCGTCGATCTCGCCACCTGCTCCGAAAGGCGGCGCGCGGAACTGACCGCGCTCGGCCATCCGCATGCGCTGGGAATGCATGCGCGCAACGACACCGTCTATTGTGGGCCGGGCCGAAACAACGCGCCCACCGTGGACTCGCTGCGGTTGACCGTTCCGGAAGGGCCGCCGAGCCTGTGGCGCGTGCCGCCATGGCTCGCCGAAACCGGGCTCAGCTATCACGATGCGCCGTCGCGCTGGCTGCCGAACGAGCGCTTGCAAAGCGTGGCGCGCGGTCAGGAATTCGTGGCGGATGTGGGCGAGCGGCAGGAAGCGCGCGACTGGTGGGCGCGTATCGTGAAGGCTATCGAAAGCTAGGCCTCTTCAGGCGGATTGAGCGCGTTGATGCCTTCATGCACCAGCGCCTCGACTTCGTCGCGCGGCAGGCCGGGTTCGATCATTGCGCCGAAGTGCCAGGTGATTGTGCCGGGTTTCTTCCACGTGCCCTTGTAAACCGGGCCGCTATCCACCGCCACGGGTATGACAGGCAGCTTCAAGATCTTGTAGAGCGCGGCGAAACCGGGGCGCAACGGCGGACGCTTGGCATGCGGAACGCGCGTGCCTTCGGGAAAGATCACCACCGGCCGCCCCGCCTCGAGCGCGGGTTTGGCCGCCTTCAGCATCGCTCTGAGTGCCTTCGCCCCCGCCTCGCGCTCGACCGGGATCAACCCGTAGGCCCGCCCCGCACGGCCCCAGCCGGGAAGGTCGAACAGCTCCGCCTTTGCGACGCCGGCGGGGTGATCGAACATGTGCGCCATGGCGATGGCTTCGTAATAGCTTTCGTGCTTCACCGCATAGAGGGCGGGCACCGCAGGGCGCTTGCCCGTTTCGCGAATCGTCAGACCCAGAATGTGCGTGCAGCACCAGTGGTGCCAGCCCGACCACGCATCGCATAGCGGCCGCACCCAGCGCGGCACGACATAGCTAGCCGCGCTCGCCGACATCGAGATGATGAGCGAGCCGACATAGAACATCACGTAAAAGGCAAGGTTTCGCAGCACCGTCATCGCGTCACGCCAGCGCATTCAGTGTCCAGGCGACGAGAAACTTGTGATATTCTAGAAACAGCGTCGAGAGGGTGACCTCCGATCGCACCGCGTCGCGGCGGACGGCGATATCGCTTGGCAACTGATCCGTCAGTTCCACCGCGGCGCGGCGCATGTGCCAGTCCGCCGTCACGAGGCGGAGCGAATTGTATTCGTTATCCGCCATCCACTCCGCTGTCTCGCGCGCATTGCCACGCGTGTCGAGCGCCGAATAGCCAAGCACCACGCAGCAATCCATCAGCCGGTCTGGCACGGCGAATTCTTCTTGGAACTCATCCGGCTGGACGGCGGGATCGACCCCGGTGACGAGCATCTGGCGCGCCGCGCCGGTGGACAGCACCTCCAGCCCGCGCGGTATGCGCCCGCCGCTGCCCGTGGGCACGACGATGGCGTCGGTTTCGCCCACATCCGCAGGCTGCGGCAGCGCGGCGGCGAACCAGACGAAGCCGAGCGCCCAGGCGACCAGCAATATGGCGGCGATACGGCCGATCACGAATGGCCCCTCACAACATCCGCCGCAGCGCGGCAATTACCGTAACGCGCGCGGTGACGACCGCGAGCATAATCCCGACAATGGGAATAGCGCCGATCAATATCCAGTCCAGCGGCGCGAGCCCGCCGCCCGCGACCAGTCCCGAACCGAGACGTGCCAGCTGCTGGCCGAGCACGAAGATGGCGGCGAGCCCGAGCAGCAGCCCTGCCGCTCCGCCCAGCGCCGCATCCCACGCGACAGACCGCTGGAAGATGCCCGCGATCTGGCTGTCGGTGCCGCCAAGGTGGTGGATCGTCTCGATGGTCTCGCGGTTGGAGCCGAGCGCACTCCTTGCCGCCAGCCACACCGCCGCCGCGCTGGTGATTGCGAGCAGTACGACGAGCGCGAAAGCGACATACTGGAACGAGCGTACGGCATCGAGCACCGGGCCGAGCCAGCTCGCCTGCGCATCCATGCGCGCGCTTGGCGCTACGGCGCGCAATTCGCTGCGCATGGCCGAAAGGCGCGCGGCGGTGACCGGGCCGGAGAGCTTCACGTCGACCAGCGCCGGGATCGGCAC
>JBARVT010000214.1:0-16747 GCA_049646405.1 Alteraurantiacibacter sp. | reverse complement strand
GAGCCAAGCGATGAGCGGCCCGGCCACGCCCAGCGCGGTGCCGATCCAGCGGTGCCATGCCATCGCGCCATCGCCGCCGAACCAGAGGCCGGTGTGAATCCATCCGAACAGCGCGGCGATAGTGGCGGCGATCCCGCCTGCGGCTGCGGCCATGCTGGCGGCGCTGGCCATGCGCGCCGATCCGCGCATTATCGCGACGAGTTCGGCGAAGGCGGCAAAAAGCAGCAGGCCGATGGGGAAATGCACCGTGGCCGGATGGAGGTTGGCAAGCACGCCTGACGGGCCTGCGTCGTCGTGATCCACTTCGGGTTCAGCTGACGGAACGTCAACGACGGTATCCGCCGCCGGGACTGGTTCCTGCGCCGTATCTGAATGCTCGACCTCGGGATGGTTCTCGCCATGCGCGCTTGCTGCATGGATCGGCGCGAAGATGAAGAAAAGGGCGAAAAGCAGCAGTCGAGAGGGCATGACCCGCGACCTACTACGCCTTGGCCTTGGCGAACAGGTCCACCAGCTCGCCGAACTTGGCGCGCTGCTCGCTCTCGTCGCCCGAGGCGATCGCTTCGGCAACGCAATGCGCAGCGTGTTTCTTCAAGACCTCGTCCTCGGCCCGCGACAGCGCGGACTTCACAGCCTGCATCTGATGAAGGATGTCGATGCAGTAGCGGTCATTCTCCACCATCGCCGCGACGCCGCGCACCTGCCCTTCGACACGTTTCAGCCGGTTGAGGATCGCTTGTTTATCGCCCATGGGCCTTAGTCCGCTTGAATACCCTTGGGGGGTATCCTACTGAATGGGGGAGGAGATACAAGGCCGATGCCGCTTCACGATATTTCCCGCCGCCGCTTCATGGCAGGATCCGGCATGCTGGCTGTCACTGGGCTTGCGCTGCCCGCATGGGCGCGGGGCGAGCCGCTGACCCATGCCCGCAACGGCTTTGGCGAGGTATCGGGCGATCGGATCGCGCTCGACATTCGCGACCACCATTTCACCACCGGCAATCGCAGCGGGCACGCCGTCGCGGTCAACGGCACCGTGCCCGGCCCGCTGATCCGGCTCGTCGAAGGGCAGGACGTGACGCTCGATGTCACCAATCACTTGGGCGAGGACAGCTCGATCCACTGGCACGGCCTGCTGCTGCCCTTCCAGTTCGACGGCGTGCCCGGCATCAGCTTTCCCGGGATCCGCCCGCGCGAAACCTTCCGCTACATCTTTCCCGTCCGCCAGAGCGGCACATACTGGTGGCACTCGCATTCGGGCCTGCAGGAACAGGCGGGGCATTATGGCCCGCTGGTGATCGACCCCGCCATGCGGGATACACGATACGACCGCGATTACGTTATCCTGTTGAGCGAATTCACGCCGACCCATCCGCACGAAATCGCGCGCAAGCTTGCGGTGGGGGAGCATTATTACAATCGTCAAATGCAAACGCTGAGCGATCTGGGCGGCGACGGCTCGATGAGCGCGGACGAGCGCCTGATGTGGGGCGGGATGCGGATGAACCCCCGCGACATTTCGGACGTAACAGGCGCGACCTACACCTATCTCGTCAATGGACATGGCCCGGCGGACGACGTCTCTTTCGCTTTCACACCGGGCGAGCGCATCCGCCTGCGCATCATCAACGGCTCTGCCATGACCTTCTTCAACGTGCGCATCCCCGGCACGCCGATGACGGTGATTGCGGCGGACGGACAGGATGTGCGCGATGTCGAGGTGGACGAGTTCCAGATCGGCACGGCGGAGACATACGATGTCATCATCGAACCGCGCGCGGGAACGCATGTCTTCGTGGCCGAGGCGATGGACCGGTCGGGCATGGGCATCGCCACGCTAACTTCGCAGGCGGGCGCCCTCGCCACGCCGCCGCCGCCGCGCGCAATCCCGACGCTCACCATGGCGGACATGGGCATGGGCGGGATGGATCACGCCGCGATGGGTCATACCATGCCCGAAGGCGATGGCGGCGCGATGGAGCATTCCATGCGCGATACATCGCTGCTGCCCGACGACGTGAAGGTCGGGGCGGGCGTCGATATGGTCGCGCCCATGCCGGTCGACCGGATGCACTTTCCCGGCCTCGGCCTCGACAATGTCGATCACCGTGTGCTTCGCTATACCGATCTCAAGGCGAAGCGCCCCAATCCCCACCGCATGCCGGAGCGGCAAGTGGAGATCCACCTCACCGGCAATATGGAACGCTATATGTGGTCCTTCGACGGCGAGCGCTTCAATGCGGTCGGCGACGACCCGATCCGATTCGGTTACGACGAGCGCGTGCGGGTGAAGCTCGTCAACGACACGATGATGGCGCACCCGATCCACCTGCACGGCCATTTCTTCGAACTGGTCAACGGCGCGGGGATGACCGAGCAGCCGCTGAAGCATACTGTCGTCGTGCAGCCAGGATCCACCGCGAGCTTCGACCTGACCGCGAACGAGCCGGGGGACTGGGCCTTCCACTGCCACCTGCTTTATCACATGCATGCTGGCATGATGCAGGTCGTGACCGTGCGGCCCTTCCCCGAAGCGGCAGCATGATGCGCGCTTTGATGCTTGCCGGAGCCGCGCTGGTGGCAACGCCCGCCATGGCGCAGGACCATTCGGGCCATCATCCGCCGCCCGCCGAAACGCCCGCCGAAGCGGAACAGACCGAGCGGGAGCGGCGCGAGGACGCGCAGGCCAACCCGCTCAGCCAGATCAGGACCGCCCCGCGCCCGGTCGCTCGTCCTGCGGAACCGGCACATGACCATGCGGAGATGGACCACGCCGTCATGAATCACGGCGCGATGGATCATGGCGCCCTGGACCACGGTGCGATGGACATTCCAACCGTCCCGCCGCCACCCCGTGCCTTCGAAGGCCCGACCAATGCCGCCGACGCGATCTGGGGCGAAGACCGCATGGTCGCCGCGCGCGGGGAAAATCGCGCCAGCCATGGCGACCAGCGTTTCGCGACTTTCCTGATGGAACGGCTCGAAGCCAGCTTCGCCGATGGCGAGGAAAGTTACGCCTGGGACGCGCAAGGCTGGTACGGCACGCCACTCGAAAAGCTGGTGGTGAAGACCGAGGGCGAAGGCGATTTTAGCGGCGGGGTGGAGGAGGCTGAGCTGCAGCTGCTCTGGGGCCACGCCATTGGCCCGTGGTTCGATCTGCAGGCGGGCTTTCGGCTCGATGTCGAGCCGGGCACCGCCGCGCATGGCGTGCTCGGCGTGGCGGGCCTTGCGCCTTACATGGTTCATGTTGATGCGGCCGCCTTCCTGTCCGACGATGGCGACCTCACCGCCCGGATCGAGGCGGAGCACGATATGCGCCTCACCCAGCGCCTCGTCCTGCAACCGCGCGCCGAAGTGGAGCTTGCAGCGCAGGATATCGTCGAACGAGATATCGACGCAGGACTCTATCACTACTCGCTCGGCGCGAGGCTGCGCTACGAATTCGTCCCCGAATTCGCACCCTATCTCGGTGTCGAATATGCCGGCGGCGACGAAGGCGAAGCGGTCGCGTTACTCGCCGGATTGCGTTTCTGGTTCTGAACCCGGCACGATGCCGACGCCGTCCGGCAAATCCGAATCAGGCGCCATGGGATCGACACAAATGCGCGCGATCAGCGGCAGGTGGTCGGAGCCAACATCGTCGCCCACGCGCAGCTTCTCGATCTTGACGCCTTCCTTTACGAAGATCTGGTCAAGCGGCCATCCTGCAAAAACGTAATCGGCGGGGAAGGTCGCAAATGACCCGCGCCCGGCTCGCGGGTCGGAATATCCGCCATCGCGCACGAATTTCTGCGTCGTCGAAGACCATGGCACGTCGTTGAAATCGCCGATGGCAAGGACATTGCCGAGCCCGTCAGGAGTCAGCCGCCCGGCCCGCGCGATATTCTCGTCACGGCTTTCAGTCGTTTCGCCGGGCAAAGGTGGCCGCGGATGCAGTCCCACCAACTCGAACCGCGCGCCGTCGCCCATGCGCAAGGTCGCGTAAAGGGTGGGCGTGTCGGCCGACGTGTTCGATACCATGCGCGCCCGGTCCACCTGCAGCCGCGTGGCAAAGGCCATGCCGTACCTGTTTTCGAGCGGCCGTTGGATACGATAGCCAAATCGCGACAATTGAGGTTCGAGCTCGTCTATCCAGCGGCCATTCGTCTCCATCAACAGCAAGATGTCCGGATCGACGCGATCGATCAGGGTTGCCGTGGCGGCATACCGATCGTTGGCTTGCAGCACGTTGAAGGCGAGGACGCGCGCGCAGCTCATCCCATCGACCTCATCCGGCAGCGGAACCTGCGACGCGGCCAGCGCGGTATAAGGCCAGATCCGCCAGAGATTGATCGCGCTTGCTAGCACCAGCGCGCATATGGTCGCAATTCGGAAGCGACCGCCGAGCAGGATTGCCCCGAACACGAGGATCGCCGCGAGGTAGATGAGTGGTTCGCGGATGAAGTCGATCATTCGCACGATGCCACGATTCGTGTCCGCCAGGGACACGAGCGTGGCGAGCAAAACGATCGCCGCGAGCGCGAGGAGTATCGCGCCCGCAGCGTTACGTCTGGTCATTCGCAGCCCCCGTTACCGCAAATCTTTACGTGTCTGATCAGCCGCCTCGGCGGCTGCGGGTGGCGGCGTCGATCTGGTCCTGCGTCCAGGTGACCGGATACTGCGTCTGCGGGTTGAACGTGTCGCCCATATCCGCAGCGGCAGCGGCGTCGATCTCGGCCTGCGTCAGGTGCTCGCTCGGCACCAGTTCGAACACGTCGATGCCGCGCGCGATCTCCGTCGCGTAGATCTTGCCGTTGTAGTAGTAGGTCGACCAGTAACCGCCGGTGGTGATGCGATCCGCATCGACAGGGCCGCGATCGAAATAGGCGATTTCGAACGGATTGTTCGGATCGGTGAAGTCGATCACCGACAGCCCGCCCTGATACCACGCCTGCACGAAGATGTCGCGTCCCGGCACCGGGATGATCGAGCCGTTATGCGCGACGCAGTTCTCGCTTTCGCTCTGCGCGGCGGGCAACTTATACGTGCCGCGCCGTTCCAGCTTGTTGCCGACGATTTCGTAGAACGCGTCCGCGCCCCAGTCCATCGGGTCCGACGCCTGGCAGCGAGGCTGGCCGCCACCGCCCCACTCGTCGGTGAACAGCACGATCGTGCCGTCATTATTGAACGTGGCGGAATGCCAGTAGGCGAAGCCGTCATCGGTCACTGCATCGAGGCGGGTTGGGTTATAGGGATCGGAGATGTCCATCAGGATCCCGTTGCCCGAGCACGCGCCCGCCGCGATGTTGCGGCTGGGGAACACGGTGATGTCGTGGCACTGGTTCGTCTGGCGCGAGCTTTGCGTCCCCGGGCCATGGTTGCCGCCCGCCCACAGGCCGGCGATATTGCCCTCGTCGTCGGCGAAGATGCGCGGGCTCGACACGATGCGCGAGCGCGACGGATCGGCCAGCGGGATTTCGATGACGTCGATGCTGAACAACGCGGTCCGCTCGTTGGTCGGGCCGGCGTCGATGCAGCCTGCAAGCTCTCCCTCGTCGCGCACGCTGCTGGTGCCCGAATTGTAGAGCAGAATACGGGTGTCATCGACATCGACCACGGAGTGCGTGTGGCTGCCGCGGCAGGTCTGCACGAGGCCGACCTGCGTCGGGTTGGTGATATCCGAAATGTCGAAGATACGCACGCCGCGGAAACGGTCAGGGCTTGCATCCTCGGTAATGACTTCGCGGCCGCAATCGACCCGGCCGGTGGTCTGCTCGACGCTCATGATCAACAGGTCGCCGACGATGGACACGTCACCCTGTCCGCCAGGGCAGACGACCGATGCCTCGAGCTGCGGAATGCCGTTATCGTCGAGGCGATAGGCGTTCCAGCCATTGTAATTGCCCGCCACGAACAGGTCGCCCTGAAACGCCATATCGGTGTTGGAGAAACTGAGCGGACCGCTGCGCGTGGCGTAGCGGACGCGGCCCTGCTCGGCGCTGCCGGGTACTTCGCGCGGCAGGCCCGACGGGCTGCCCGGATCGTAGAAACCGGCGGGCTTCTTCAGGAAGCGGACGTGGCGCAGATTGCTGATCGCCTCTTCCGCATCGAACAAGCCGGCGCCAAGGCCCACGCGCGGATCGGTGTCCATGGCGGTGAGAATGCCGTTCATGCGCGCGATTTCGGCACTCTGGTCCTGGTAGATGCCAACGGCAAATTCCCACAGGACGGGATCGGCGCCGCTGCCGCGCACCTGCGCGAGATCTTCCAGCATGGCGATCGCGCCGCGATGATGCTCAGTCATCAGCTGCAGGAACATGCGATCGAATTCCTCGCCGCTCGCGGCACGCAGCGCGGCAAGCTGCTGTGCCGTTGCCATACCCTGCATGTCCATGTGCCCTGCGCCGTGCATGGAGTGATCCATCTCGACAGGTGCGCCTCGCTCCATCAGCCAGTCGCGCATAAAGTTGATTTCGCCATCCTGCGAAGCGAGGATGCGGCCGGCCGCCTCGATGATCTGCGCGTTGGTGGTGCGGCCTTCGACGAGCTGCGACATCGTCACCGCCTGCTGGTGGTGCGGGATCATCATCTGCATGAAATTCACGTCGGCCTGGATGAAGCCGTTATCGGCAACTCGCATGGCCTGCGCTTCGGTCAGCACGCGGTTCTGCATGCCGGGCGCGCCGGGCTGGATGATGCGCACGGACTGTGCGGAAGCGGTGGTGGCGAGAAGGATCGCCCCCAGAGAGGCGGAGGCAAGCGCAATACGGCGTGCGAACATTGAAAACTCCCAAAACAAAACTGAATTGCGCCGCACCAAGCCTGTTTGCCCGTCTCTCGTCAAGGGCGTTTGGTCTTGCCGCACGACGCTCGTCGGCTAGAGTCGGCCGTTCGACCGGATGGAGAAGCTCTTATGCACAAGCGCCATGTCGCGCTCCTGAACATCCTTGCCTTGTTGGCGTCATGCACGGGCGAGGAGCGTGCTTCCGAAACCGCGCCGGAATACAGCGCAGCGCAATACCGGCAGGCGATAGACGATATCTCGCGCCTCGACGATGTCGAGCAGGACGAGACACGGCAGCCCGGAGACCTGCTCGCCTTCGCGCACATCGACCGGGGTGACGTGGTCGGCGATTACATCATGGGAGGCGGTTATGTGACGAAGCTGCTCGCGCTGGCGGTGGGCGGAGATGGCAAGGTTTATGCCTTCCAGCCGGAGGAATTCATCGCCTTCAACGCGGATTACGGCCCGCAGCAGGACGAGACGGTGCGCCGCTATTCGGATGCGACGGGCAATCCGATCCGCGTCTTCCCCTTGCGTGCCCCGCTGGCCGAGCCGGACTGGCCCGAACCGCTCGACACGATTATCACGGTAATGAATTTCCACGACCTCTATCTAGCAGACTTTCCCGAAGGCACGGCGGAACAGGCCATCGCCGGTCTCTACGACGCGCTGAAACCCGGCGGTACGCTGGTGGTGGTCGACCACTTCGCACCCGAGGGCAGCGGTGCGGAAACGGCGAACACACTGCACCGAATGGATGCGGCACTGGCGCGCGCCGATCTGGAAGCGGCGGGCTTCGTGCTCGAGGAAAAAAGCGACCTCTATCGTCGCCCTGAAGACCCGCGCACCGAGAATGTTTTCGACGACGCCATCCGCGGCCGGACGGACCAGTTCGCATGGCGGCTGCGCAAGCCCGAATAGCGCGGCACCTTCCATGGGGTCGTCCGTTGGTGGGGAGAACAATCCCAAACGGAGGAAATTCCCCCACATGAAAATCCCGCACAAGGCCCATGTCGCGCTCGTCGACGGCGAACGTTTCCTGCTGCTGCGCAATGACGGCCAGCCGTTCGAACCGAGCCTCTCCAAGGTCGACGAACCCTCGCTCGACCCGACCAATTTCAGCGCGGGCGTGAAGCATCAGGACCAAGCGGGCCAGATGAAGGGCAATACCGATCTCAACGAACTCGCCCACGGCGCGGCGGCGACCGAGTGGCTAAACGGAAAGGCGCTTGCGAACGAGATCGAAGAACTGATCGTGGTCGCCGACCCGAAGACGCTCGGCGAGATGCGCAGGCACTATCACAAGGAACTGGAAAAGCGCATCGTCGGCGAGGTCGACAAAGCGCTGACGGGCGAGCCGCTGGAGAAGATCCAGAAAGTGCTTGCCAGCGCCTGACGCACAAAATGTTCCCGCCACCACCGCGAATCGACTCGACACAACGATAATTTCGCGCGGTTCATCGCGTGGCCCTCGCCCTGTTTTACATTGTTAAGCATTTGCAAAGCATGTTTCCGGCAGGGTGGTGACATGAACTATTCAAGGATTGGTCGTTTCGTTTCGCTGGTGGCGCTTGCTCTTGCGCCGCTGGCTCCTTCAACCGCCAGCGCGCAGGCAGCGCACAGTCCGGGTTTCGAGGCTGCTTTCGATGGCGCGCTCGGAACTGATGTGCGCGAACCGCGCGACTTCACGCCCGTCTTCGACAGCCGACTCGAACAGCGAATAGCCCAGCTTGCCGAGGGCAGTAATGGCCGCATCGGCGTCTCCGCCATCGACCTTGCCACCGGCCAGTCGATCTCGATTCTCGGCGACCAGCGCTTTCCGATGGCAAGCACCAGCAAGATCGCTATCGCGGCAACCTTCCTCGAGGGCGTGGATCAAGGTCGCTGGAGCCTGACGAGCGAATTTCCGCTGCTCTGGCCGGTCCGCTCGCGCCCGTTCTCCAGCAATGCCGCCCCGGTGCGCGCGGGCGAATATATGACCGCGCGCCAGCTGATCGACCTGATGATCACCCGCAGCTCTAACCCCGCGACAGACGCGCTGCTCGCTGCCGTGGGCGGGCCTCAGGCGGTGAACGAATGGGCTCGGCGCGCCGGAATCCACGAGTTCACCCTCAGCCGTGACATCGCGACGTTGGTACGCGACGACGGGGAGCACGATCCCGCGGTGCATGTCGATACTCGCGACAGTGCCACGCCGCAGGCCATGGTCGAGCTGCTTGTCGGCATTCACCAGGGCCGTTGGCTCAGCCCGGAAAGCCGCCACATCATCGTCGACGCGATGGAACGCTGCCGCACCGGCACCCGCCGCATCCCGGCCCAGATGCCGAGCTATGTCACGGTTGCGCACAAGACCGGCTCGCTGAACAACACGTCGAGCGATATCGGCATCCTCACCGCGCCCGACGGCCGCACGATCGCGCTTGCCATCTACGTAACCGGACAGGGATCGCGGCCCAATCGCGAGGCGCGCATCGCCAGCATCGCGCGCGGGATATACGATGGCTATGCCGAAGAAGCGGCGCGCAACTATGCCAGCGCCAGCCACGGTAACGTTGCTGCGCGCTAAGCGACACTCCTTCCATCACCGCACAGAAAAAGGGCGCGGCCATTTCTGGCCACGCCCTCCTTGCCTTGGATTGCTACGTCGCGAGTATTACTCGGCGACTTCAGCGTCCATTTCGGCTTCGGCTTCGTCGGTCGCCTGCTCGGCTTCCATTTCCATTTCGTCGCCAGCCTGCTCCATTTCGGCGCCGGCTTCGTCGGCACCGGCTTCAATGGCGTTGCCAGCGGCTTCGGCGTTGGCTTCGGTGTCGGCCATGGCGCCTTCGGCGGTTTCTTCAGCCGCGTTTTCGGTGCCTTCCGAGCAAGCGGAAAGGGTGAGAGCCGAACCGGCGATGGCGGCGGCGAGAACGATCTTACGCATAGGATGAACCCCTTTATTGCGAGTATGTAATCAAGAAAGTGCCCGTGGGCGCTTCCGAAGCCGACCGGAGGGCCGGCTCACTTGCCTAAATAAGGCCACAATTGCCCTACCGCAAGTAGAATATGGCAAAAATGCGGCGAAATGTGACCAGGCCGTCCGTAAATCGCTATCTGGCGGAGCGAAATAAAGGCCGAATCATGACGGCTGACCGCGTGCATTCGCCGTGCTAGCAGCGCGATCATGTCGGACAAGCAACATCTCTACCTGGTCGATGGGTCGGCCTATATCTTCCGCGCCTATCACCGCCTGCCGCCGCTGACGAACCCCGAGGGCACACCGGTGGGCGCAGTGTATGGCTACACCACCATGCTGTGGAAGCTGGCGGACGATCTCGATAAGGCGGACGGGCCGACGCACCTTGCCGTGGTACTGGACAAGAGCTCGCACAGCTTCCGCAACGATCTCTATCCCGATTACAAGGCCCACCGCCCCGACCCGCCCGAAGACCTCGTCCCGCAATTCCCGCTGATCCGCGACGCGACGCGCGCCTTCTCGCTCCCCATGATCGAGGAGCCGGACGTGGAAGCAGACGACATGATCGCCAGTTACGCCATCGCCGCCACGAAAAAAGGGTGGGATGTCACCATCGTCTCTTCCGACAAGGATTTGATGCAGCTGATCGGCCAGTGCGCCGTCGAGGATCTGACGGACGGCGTCGCGACAGGCGGCTGCATCGACATGCTCGACACGATGAAGGATGCCCGCATCGGGCGCGCGGAGGTGGAGGAAAAGTTCGGTGTGCCGCCCGAATTGCTGGGCGACGTGCTCGCGCTGATGGGCGACAGCGTCGACAACATTCCCGGCATTTACGGCATCGGCCCGAAGACGGCCTCGAAACTCATCACTGATAACGGCTCGCTCGCCGCCGCGCTCGACGCCGCGCCGGAGATGAAGAAATCCAAGCTCAAGGAGCGGCTGCTCGAAGGTCGCGAAAGCGCCGAGCTCAGCCGCGTGCTGGTGGAGCTGAAAAAGGACTGCCCGCTGCCCATCGCGCTCGAAGATATGAAACTGGACGGTATCGCGCCCGATCCGCTGGCCGAATTCCTCCAATTGCACGGCTTCAATTCGCTACTGAAGCGATTGGAGGCGGGAACGGGCAGCCCCGGCCGTACAACCAATCTCGAGGGGCGCAACCACGCGGATACGCAAGGCGCGCCCGCCTCGCCGTCGGGCAATGTCCAGCCGTTGCCCGAATGGCCCGCTGTCGACCGCTCGATTTACGAGACGGTGCAGACGATGGAGCGCCTCCACGAATGGATCGCCCGTGCCGAGGCAGCGCATATGGTCGCGGTCGATACCGAAACGAGCGATCTCGACTGCATGGTGTGCGAGCTGGTCGGGGTCAGCCTCGCGCTGGGACCGAACGATGCATGCTACATCCCTGTCGGCCACGGCGGCAGCGACATGTTCGCGGAGCGCCCGCAGCAGGTCGACAAGGCCGAAGCGCTCGCTGCGCTGAAGCCGCTGCTCGAAAGCGATGCGGTGTTGAAGATCGGGCAGAACGTCAAATACGATATCAACGTGCTCGCCCGGAACGGCATCGCCATGGCGCCGGTCGACGACACAATGGTCATGAGCTTCGATCTCGATGCGGGCCGCAGCGAGGAAGGGATCGGTGGCGGCCACGGCATGGACGAGTTGGCCGAGCGCCATCTCGGCCATACCTGCCTGAAGTTCAAGGAAGTCTGCGGCACCGGCAAAAAGGCGATCCCCTTCGGCGAGGTGCCGCTGGACAAGGCGACCCAATATGCCGCCGAGGATGCCGACGTGACCTGGCGGCTCCGTGCCCACCTCGCCCGCCGCATGCCGCAAGAGGGCGCCACGCGAGTCTACGAGCGGGTTGACCGCCCGCTTATTCCCGTGGTCGCGGGCATGGAACGGCGCGGAATCAAGGTGGACCGCGCCGAACTTGCGCGCCTGTCCGAGACATTCGCCGGAGAGATCGGGCGGCTGGAGAAGGAAATCCACGCCGAAGCTGGCGAGGAATTTACCATCGGCAGTCCGAAACAGCTGGGCGATATCCTGTTCGACAGGCTCGGCTACAAGGGCGGAAAGAAAGGAAAGAGCGGCCAGTATTCGACCGACCAGAGTGTGCTCGAACGGCTCGACAAGGAAGGCGCACCCATTGCGACCAAGGTGCTCGAATACCGGCAACTGTCGAAGCTGAAGAGCACGTACACGGACGCGTTGCAGGCCGCGATCAACGAACATACGGGGCGGGTGCATACCAGTTACAGCCTCGTGGGCGCACAGACGGGCCGGCTGTCCTCCACCGATCCGAACCTGCAGAACATCCCGATCCGCACCGAAATCGGGCGCCAGATCCGCAAGGCTTTCGTTCCGGAGGACGGCAATGTCCTGCTTGCCGCCGACTATTCCCAGATCGAGCTGCGGCTCGCCGCACATATGGCCGATGTGGAGACGCTGAAGGACGCCTTCTCCAAGGGCGAAGACATTCACGCGCGCACCGCGACCGAGATGTATGGCGAAGTCACCCGCGACAGCCGCGCGGCGGCGAAGACGATCAACTTTGCCATCCTCTACGGCATTTCGCGATGGGGGCTGGCAGGTCGCCTCGGCGTGGAAGCGGACGAGGCGCAGGACATGATCGACACCTATTTCCAGCGCTTTCCGGGCATCCAGCGCTATATCGTGCGGACCCTCGAAGAGGTGCGCGAGACGGGCTTTTCGGAGACCCTGTTCGGCCGCAAGACGTGGTTCCCGCGCATCAATTCGAAGAACCCGAATGAACGCGCAGGCAGCGAACGCGCCGCCATCAACGCCCCGATCCAGGGCACCAGCGCCGATATCATCAAGCGGGCGATGGCGCGGATGGAGCCCGCCCTGCTCGAAGCGGGGCTGACCGACGTAAAGATGCTGCTGCAGGTACATGACGAACTGGTGTTCGAACTGCCTGAAAACGACGTGGTCGCCGCTTCCGCGATCATCGAGCGCGTGATGGCTGATGCGGCGCTGCCCGCCGTGGATCTCGATGTGCCGCTCGGCATCGAGATCGGCACCGGGCCGAGCTGGGACGAAGCGCACTAGCCTTGCAAGCCGCTCGCGCCGCCCATAGGTGGCGCGCATGATCGGACGATACGACCCGCGCAATTATTCCATCGCCTGGGAGGAACTGGGCATCGCCGCGCTGGCGCTCGCGCTGGGCGTAGCGGTGGCTTACTTGCTGTTCCGCGCGGTCTATGCCGTGGTGCTGCGCATCGCGAAAAACTCGGACAGCCACGCCGACGACCTCGTCCTGAAACGCATCCGCAACCCGATCAAATGGTCCGCTATCGCCATTGCCGTCACGCTGGTGGCGCAGGCGGAGCCGGTGCTCGAGCAATACTGGGAGCCAATCGCCACGATCGTGCGGCCCATGCTGCTCGGCTGGATAGCCTATGCCGCCGTGTGCGCCTTTACCGGCGTGCTGGAATTGCGGCTGGACCAGGCGGCGGACCCGGTCGCGGTGCGCAGCCGCCGCACGCGCATCGCCATCCTCTCGCGCACGGCTACGGTGGCGATCATCGTCATCACGGTGGGCCTCGTTCTGTTTACGATCCCTGCGGTCAAGAATATCGGCGCGACACTGCTCGCCTCCGCCGGTCTTGCCGCGCTGGCGGTCGGCGCGGCGGCGCAACCTGCGCTCAAATCGCTCATCGCCGGATTGCAGATAGCGATTACCGAACCGCTGCGCCTCGGCGATCTCGTGGTGGTGGATGGGCATACGGGCCGGGTTGAGGAGATCCACATGGCTTTCATTATCGTACGCACGTGGGATGAGCGCGCCATTGTCGTGCCGACCAGCCAGGTGCTGGACGAAAGCTTCGAGAACTGGTCACGCACGAGCGAAATGCTGACGGGACCGGTATTCCTGCACCTCGACCCGATTGCCGACGTCGCCCCAATCCGTGCCGAATTTACCCGCTTCGTCGAGGCGCACGAGCTGTGGGACGGACGCACCGCCGCGCTGATGGTGACGGAGAGCTATCCCGAAAGCGTGGAATTGCGCCTTGGCATGAGCGCATCGACTATCGCCGATCTGTTCCAGCTGCGCTGCGACGTGCGCGAGCACATGCTCGGCTGGCTGCGTGAGCAGATGCCTGATGCGCTTATTCGCCACCGGCTGGAAGTGCCCGGTGGGCATGCGAAGGCGGCGGAAGCGTAGTTGGTTTGCAAAGCCGCCTCCGCGACCTCTTCCTCCCGAGGCGCGTAGCGAGGCGGAGATAATAGCACCCAGAACGCTCGCATGAGACATACTAATGCTTGCTCTCGCGCGTGCTCTCCACCATCCCTTCGGTCAGGAAGCCGATCGGGTTCACTGCTGCGGCGCGCTTCTTCAGCTCGCCTTTCATCTTGGCGTATTCCTGTTCCATCTTCGCGGTGACGGTCGCGCGGCTGTCTTCCATCGCCTCGTCGAAATCGGCCTTCGTGACCTCGTCCGGCGCACCCTCGGCACGGCGGATGGCGGTGAGGCCGGCGCGGCGGACCACGTCCTCAAGGTCCGCGCCGGTGAAGCGTTCGGCTTTCTTGGCCACCGCGCCAAGGTTCACATCGCCCGCCAGAGGCATGTTCGCGGTGTGGATCTTGAGGATATGCTCGCGGCCCGCCTCGTCCGGCACGCCGACATAGACGAGTTCGTCAAAGCGGCCAGGGCGCAGCAGGGCGGGATCGACCAATGTCGGGCGGTTTGTTGCACCGATGACGACGATGGAGGATAGCTCCTCCATCCCGTCCATCTCGGCGAGGATCGTGTTGACCACCCGCGCCGTCACCTGCGGCTCGCCCGCACCGCTGCCGCGCGCGGGGACCAGCGAATCGATCTCGTCAATGAAAACCACGCATGGCGCCACTGCACGGGCGCGGGCGAACATGCGGGCGATTTGCTGTTCGCTCTCGCCGTACCACTTGCTCAAGAGGTCGGACGACTTCATCGAGATGAAATTCGCCTCAGCTTCCTTGGCAACGGCCTTGGCGAGCAGCGTCTTGCCGGTGCCAGGCGGGCCATAGAGCAGGAAGCCCTTGGCCGGACGGATGCCGAGCCTGTCGAAGGCCTGCGGGTTCTTCAGCGGCAGCTCGATGCCTTCCTTCAGCTTCTCGATCGCGTCCTGCAGACCGCCGAGGTCGTCCCAGCCGACAGTGGGCGCCTGCACCAGCACCTCGCGCATTGCGGAAGGCTGCACGCGTTTCAACGCCTCGCGAAAGTCATTCTTCTCGACCTGCAGTTCCTCGAGAACTTCGGACGGGATCTCACGCGCCTCGAGATCCAGCTTG
This sequence comes from Alteraurantiacibacter sp., assembly GCA_049646405.1. Lineage (GTDB taxonomy): Bacteria > Pseudomonadota > Alphaproteobacteria > Sphingomonadales > Sphingomonadaceae > Alteraurantiacibacter. The sequence goes on along the minus strand of JBARVT010000214.1, from coordinate 1,730 downwards.
GGCATGATGCGTCGCACCGCCTCGATTGCCGCCTCTCGGGTGAGCGCGGCCAGGTCCGCGCCGACGAAGCCGTGGGTGGAGCGCGACAGTTCCTTCAGGTCCACCCCCTCGCCCAGCGGCATGCCGCGCGTGTGGATGGCAAGGATTTCGCGTCGCCCGCTCTCGTCGGGGACGCCGATCACAATCTCGCGGTCGAAACGACCCGGGCGACGCAGCGCCTCGTCGATGGCATCGGGGCGGTTGGTCGCGGCGATCACCACGAGGTTCGCGCGCGCCTGCAACCCGTCCATCAACGTCAGCAGCTGGGCGACCAGCCGCTTCTCAGCCTCGCCCTGCACGTTCTGCCGCTTGGGGCTGATCGAATCGATCTCGTCAATGAAGACAATGGCAGGCTGGCTCTTTTCGGCTTCCTCGAACACCTCGCGCAGGCGCTTTTCGGATTCGCCATAGGCACTGCCCATGATTTCCGGCCCGTTGATGGTGAAGAATTCGGCATCGCTTTCATTCGCCACCGCCTGCGCCAGCCGGGTCTTGCCGGTGCCGGGCGGGCCGTGAAGGAGCACGCCCTTGGGCGGATCGACGCCCAGCCGGGTGAACAGCTCTGGATAGCGCAGCGGCAGCTCGACCATTTCGCGCAGCTGCTTGATCGTCTCGTCCATGCCGCCGACGTCGTCGTAATTGATAAGCCCGCGCGCGTCGCGCGGCTCCTCGAATTCGGCGCGCAGCTCCACCTCGGTGTTTTCGTCGATATGGACGATGCCCTTGGGGCTGGTCGAGACGACATGCAGGCGGATTTCGGTGAGGGCATAGGCTGGCGCATTGAACATGCGGCGCACTTCGGGTGGCACGTTCTGCACTGGCTGCTGGCCATGCGTCGCGACGAGATCGCCCGCCACCAGCGGCTTTTTGAAGAACACGCGCTTCAGCGCCTCGGTCGGGCCTTGCAGGCGCATTTCCTTGCGCGCAGGCGCGAAGACGACGCGCTTGGCTGGCTGGCTTTCGGCACGGCGGACGAGAACATGCTCGCCGGAAGACGTCTCGGCATTGCCGCGCTGAAGCCCGTCCAGCCGCACCACGTCGAGCGCGTCGTCCTCGTCATAGGCGGGGAGCGCCAGCGCCACGGTGGCGCGCTTGCCCTCGATCTCCACCGTATCGCCTTCGGTAATGCCGAGCGCCTGGAACGCGGTGCGCGGCATGCGCACGACGCCGCGGCCCGATTCCTCCTGCCGCGCGGCGGCGACCTGCAGCTTGATCGTATCCTTGTCGAGAACGCCCGCGTCCATATCGGCCATGTAGTGCCTGTCCTTGTCCTGCTCTACCTGCGAAGGTGGGTATCCGGCCCGCCTTTGCAAACCTGCCGCCCCTCTTTCAACTTGCCTAACGCAGGCGTTGCGCTAGCCGTTCCGTATGGGGAAATTCGGGGTCTCTCGCCAATTTGTTACACTTTTGTCGCTGGCCACTGCCGGATGCGTGGGGATGGCCTATGCGCCTGGGGCGCAGCGGCCCGTTGCGGTCGAGGTGCTGCGTGACGGAAATAGCTGGTCCGCGCATTATACACTCCCCGCCGACGCGCCGATCTGGGCGATGCAGCGCTCGGGCCAGCTGGAGGGCGAAGGCGGATCGTGGCGCGCCGGATTGTGGCGGGTGACGACACCCGGCGTCTCGTTGCAACGGGTCGGCGAACACGATGCGCTGGTGGCGGACACCGGCAATATCCCGCGCGAAGTGCA
>JBARVT010000213.1:0-8629 GCA_049646405.1 Alteraurantiacibacter sp. | reverse complement strand
CTGCCCCTTCGCGATAATCGTCGAGGCCGAGTTGCCGGGCCTCCGACGGGTTTTCCAGTCGGTAGAAATCAGCATGGACCACGGGCGGATAGAGATAATCGTAGGTTTCGAGAATGGTGAAAGTCGGCGACGGCACTTCGCCGTCATGGCCGAGCGCGCGCAGGATGGCGCGGGAGAGCGTCGTCTTGCCGGTGCCGAGCGTGCCGGTGAGCGCGACCACGTCTCCGGGCCGGAGCTGCGCGGCGATGCGCTGGCCGAAAGACTGCATGGCTTGCAAGTTCGGGAGCTCAGTTTGCCAACCCCTCACCCCATCACTCACGGCAACATCACCGTCGCCGTCGTCCCTGCGCCCTTCTCGCTCTGGATTTCAAGCCGCCCGCCATGCGCCTCGATCAGCTGGCGCGCCAGCGGCAAACCAAGCCCGCGCTTGCCATCCCTTCCGTCGCTCCCCGCAAGCCGGTATCCATCCAACGCCCGCGCTAGTTCGCTCGGCTTCATGCCTTCACCATTGTCCGAGATCACGATACGCACGCCCGACTTGCGCCGCGTCAGCGCGACCAGGATGCGTCCGCCCTCGCCGGTCGCGCCAATGGCGTTGTCGAGCAGGTTCCCGACCGCGCGCCCAAGCTGCCGCCGATCCGCATTCACGGTGCCTGCGCCGCGGTCGCCGCGCAAATCGAGCGCAATGTTCTTAGCCTCGATCGCCTCCTCGCGCATGCGCACGACATTGGTCGTGAACTGCAGCAGGTCGATGTCCTCGGTGGCGATCGGCAGCAGCCCGGCTTCGCTCTGCGTCAGGTCGAGCACGCTTTCGATCTGGGTCGACAGCCGCTCGACCGAGGCGAGGATCGCGCCGACATACTCCTTGCCCTGCTCGCTCAGGTCGCCCGCAACGCCCGAATGCAGAAGCTCGGCGAACCCGCCGATGGATGTAAGCGGCGTGCGGAATTCGTAGGACATGTTGGCGAGGAAGCGAGTCTTTACCGCGTCGGCCTCTTCCAGCGCGGTGGCGCGCTCGCGCAGCGCCTGTTCTGCCTTGGTGGAATCGGTCACGTCCATGACGGTGAGCAAGCCGTTGCCATCGGGCAGCGGCACGCCTGCAAATTCGAGTGTGCGCCCGTCGGACAGAACCACCCGTCCACCGCGTTCCTTGCGGTCCAGAGTTGCAGCGCGCACGACCTCGCCGATTGCCTTGCGCTGCCCGGGCCGGGCGAGGCGATTGGAGATACGGTCGAGCAGCTTGTCAACATGCGGATGCTCGTCGAAGAACTCTTCCGGCAGGCCCCAGATCGCGGGGAAGCTGCGGTTCCACAGCTGCATCCGCCCGTCCGGCGCGAAGACGCCGAGCGATTCGAACAGCGAATCGAATGTCGCCGTGCGGGTGCGCAACAGCGTGTCGCGCGTGGCCGACAGGGCGAGCTGTTCGGACCGGTCCTCTGCCACCAGCACCAGCCCGCCATCCGGCATGGGCTGCGCGACCATGCGCAGATGCGTGCCGTCGGGCAGTGTCCACTGGTCCTCTTCAGGTGCATCCGCCTGAAACCATTGTGCCAGCTCGCTGCGCCATTGGGGAAAATCACGCACCTCCGGCAGGCGGGAGCGGTCGCGCGCCATGTCGAGGAAGCGTTCGAAGCGCGGCGGTTCGACTTGCACCGAGCTCGGCAGAGCGAAGATGCGCTGGAACGGCTGGTTGGCGAAGGTGAGGCGGCGATCCTCGTCGAACTGGGCAACGCCGACCGAGAGCTGGTCGAGCATGGAACGCTGCGCCGCGCGGAACGCTCGGAAGGCGCGGGTCTGCTCCTCCAGCTCCTCGATATCGACGGCGTATCCGGCGACGCCCTCCGCGCCCAGCGGCAGGTCGGAAACACGCAAGGTGCGCCGCTGATTGCCGACGGTCGCCTGAACGATCCGCTCGATCGGCGTGTCGCGATCATGCGCCTGCTTGGCGACTTGCGCAGCGGTGAGGCCATCGACCGTCTCGACCAGTTCGACCTGCTCGTCCACGACCTTGGCCGCGCTTTCGGCCCCCACCGCCTCGACATAGGCGCTGTTGACGAGGCGCAGCTGGCTGTCGGGGCCGCGAAACCACATCGGCATCGGCGCGGCTTCGATCAGGCCGACAAGCGCGGCGAAATCGTTGCGTGATCGCGCGGTTTCGCCGCGCAGGCGGCTGAGCTCGCCCTGGCTTTCGGAAAAGTCGAACCACCAAAGCAGCGCCGCCCCGCCGCTGGCGATCGACTGTCCGGCAAGCTGGCCGCGAATGGCGAGGCTCTTTGTCGAACCCCGCGGAACCACCATCATGCGGAACGGTGCCGCTGTCTTCTGCGTGCGCCGCACCGCCTCGCGCAGCTGTTCGAGATCGCCCTCGTTCAGGCCGCCATCGCCGCCATCGAGTTCGGAGAGGAAGCCCGGCAGCCGCTTCAGCCCCAACCACGCGGCAAGCCGTTCCGGCCCCTCGATCTTGCCGTCCGCCTTCACCAGCAGCGGGATGGCGGGCGAATCGTCGATCATGCGCGAGAGCCGCCGCGTCGCGCTGCGCGCCGCCTTCGCCTCTCGCGTGCGCCGAAGCGAACCGACGACAAGCCACACCGCGCCTGCTGTCCATGCGGCCAGGAGCAGGCCGAGCAGGGCCAGCGCGGTAGGGCTGAGTTCCATTGCCTTATCAGCTATAAGCGGGCGCGCGGCGATGCAACGCCAATAAGCAAAAGGCGGCCCCGGCCGATGCCGGAACCGCCATTTGCGCGTCGCGTCACGCAAGCGCTCAGTAGCGATAGTGCTCGGGCTTGTAGGGGCCCTCTACCGGCACGCCGATATAGTCGGCCTGCTGCTGGCTCAGCTTCGTCAACTGCACGCCCAGCTTGTCGAGATGCAGCGCCGCCACCTTCTCGTCCAGGTGCTTAGGCAACACGTAGACATCGTTCTGGTAGCTGCCGGAGTTTGTCCAAAGCTCGATCTGCGCCAGCACCTGATTGGTGAAAGAACAACTCATTACGAAGCTCGGGTGGCCGGTTGCGCAGGCGAGGTTCACCAGGCGGCCCTTGGCCAGCACGATGATTTCCTTGCCGTCCGGGAACTTCACGAGATCGGTACCGGGCTTAAGCTCGGTCCATTCGTAGTTGGACAGCGCACCGATCTGGATTTCGGAATCGAAGTGGCCGATATTGCAGACGATCGCCATCGGCTTCATCGCCTTCATGTGATCGGCCGTGATCACGTCCTCGTTACCAGTCGTGGTGACGAAGATGTCGGCACGCTTCACGCCGTCTTCCATCGTCACGACCTCGAACCCGTCCATCGCCGCCTGCAGCGCGCAGATCGGGTCGATTTCGGTGACAAGAACGCGAGCGCCGCCATTGCGCAGCGACTGGGCCGAGCCCTTGCCGACATCGCCGAAGCCCGCGACGAGCGCGACCTTGCCCGAAAGCATCACATCGGTCGCGCGGCGGATCGCATCGACCAGCGATTCGCGGCAACCATAAAGGTTGTCGAACTTCGACTTGGTGACGCTGTCGTTCACGTTAATCGCCGGGAACGGCAGCTTGCCCTGCTTGGCGAGGTGATAGAGGCGGTGGACGCCGGTGGTGGTTTCTTCCGAAACACCCTTCAGATTCTTGACCGTCTGGGTGAGGTAGCCGGGCTTCTTCTTGATAAACGCCTTCAGCGCCCGCTGCATCTCGATTTCCTCGGCATTGGCCGGATCGGGCATGTCCTCGCCCGCTTCGATGCGCGCACCCCACAGGGCAAACATCGTGGCATCGCCGCCATCGTCGAGGATCAGGTTCGCGGTCGTACCGTCGCCATCCTGCTCCCAATCGAAGATATTCCCGACATAATCCCAGTATTCTGCGAGGCTCTCACCCTTCACCGCGAAGACCGGGATGTCCTGCGCGGCCATGGCAGCGGCGGCATGATCCTGCGTCGAATAAATATTGCATGTCGCCCAGCGGACTTCGGCGCCGAGAGCGGTCAGCGTCTCGATCAACACCGCAGTCTGGATCGTCATGTGCAGCGAGCCGGTGATGCGCGCGCCCTTCAGCGGCTGCGCTTCGCCATATTCCTCGCGCGTGGCCATCAGGCCCGGCATTTCGGTTTCGGCGATGTTGATCTCGGCACGGCCGTAATCGGCCTGGTCGATATCCTTGACGATATAGTCGGTAAAAGCGGCGTCGGCCACGGGCGGTCTCCTGGCGGGAATAGGGTGAAGCGCTGCCGGGGCTCCATGCAACGCGCGTGTTGCGCAGCGCCTTAGGCGGGCGCGTCATGGCGGGCAACCCCTGCAAGTCGCGGCTGGCGCACGGCACGCATCGTGCCTATCTGCGTTCCGACACCGACCCACCGCCCATTGCGGGCCGACAGCGAGGACTTTTTCATGACGATTTCCAAAGGCGACACACTTCCCGACGCGACGCTGGCCAAGGCGACCGCCGAAGGACCGGAACAGGTGCAGGCGAGCGAGTTCTTCAAGGGCCGCAAGGTCGCGCTGTTCGCTGTGCCGGGCGCCTTCACCCCGACCTGCTCCGCGCGCCACCTGCCAGGCTTTGTCGAAAAGGCCGATGAGTTGAAGGCCAAGGGCGTGGACGAGATTGCCTGTACTTCGATCAATGATGCCTTCGTCCTGAACGCGTGGAAAGATGCTAACGGCGCTAGCGACGTTACCATGCTCGCCGATGGCAATGGGGATTTCGCCAAGGCGCTTGGCCTCGATGCCGACTTCGCCGGATACGGCATGGGCACCCGATCGCAGCGCTATTCGATGATTGTCGACAATGGCGTGGTAACCGAACTCAACGTCGAAGGCCCGGGCGAATTCGGCGTTTCGAGCGCGGAGCATCTGTGCGGGCAGCTTTGAAGCGAGCATTCCAGGCCTGATAGAAAGGGGCGCTACATTGAGGCGCCCCTTTGATTTTGACGTTCTCTTGCGACCCTAAGCGTCAGCGCCCCACCCCACAGCTGCCATCGAAAATTAGTCGTCCCAGCTTACGTCCACACCGAGGCTGTCGATGTTCGCCACGAAGTCCGGGTGCGCCCTGCGGATGGGGTCGGCGTCGAGGATAGTGCTCTCCCCGTCGATACTGCTCGCCACCATCAACATCGCGATGGCGACGCGGATGATGTAGGGGCTGGTCACCGTCGCGGGCACCAGCTTGTCGCCGCCGAAGGTAATCAGGCGGTGCGGATCGCAAAGCAGCGTGTGCGCGCCGAACAGGCTCAGCTCGGTGTGCCAGGTTAGTCCGCCTTCATAGACTTTGTTCCAGAACATCGTCTGGCCCTTCGCCTTCACGCCCAGCGCGATGAAGATCGGCAACAGGTCGGCGGGAATATAGGGCCACGGCGCGGCCTCCACTTTGGTCGTCAGGTGGCTCGTGAAATTCTGCTGCACGACGAGCTCGGCAGGCGCGTCGAGCCGGCTCCAGCCGTCCTTGTGCTCCACATGCGCGCCGAATTTCTCGAAGGTCCGGTCGATCAGCATGAAGTCTTCGGGCCGGGTGTTGCGCACCGAGACGTCGCCGCCGGTCACCGCCGCGAGCGCCATGAAAGTGGCGATTTCGTGGAAATCCTCGACGAAAGTATAGTCGACGCTCTGAAACTGTTTGCAGCCCTCAACCGACACCATCGAGGTGCCCTTACCTCTGATTTTCGCGCCCATCTTTTCGAGAAAGGTGCACATCTCCTGCACATGCGGCTCGCACGCGGCGTTGACGATCTGGCTGGTGCCGTTCGCGGTCAGCGCGCTGATGATGAAATTCTCGGTCGTGGTGACGGAGGCGTATTCGAGCCACATGCGCGCACCTTCGCCCCGCCGCTTCCGCTTGAAAACGATGTCCTTCCTTTCGTATGATACGCTCGCGCCGAACGCCTTGAACACGGCAACATGCGGGTCGATCTCGCGCGCGCCGAGTGTGCAACCCTTTACCTCATGCTCCAGCCGCGCTTCGCCCAACCGGGAGAGCAGCCCCGGGATCATCATGATGCTGGCGCGCATCGCCTGCGGCAGGGTCGCCTTGGCACTCGCCGGGATCGAGGAGTGGTCGATCTTCAGCGTCTTTGCATCCTTGTTCCAGTCCACCTTGCTTCCCAGCTCGGTGAAGAAGGCATGGATCCGGGTGACGTCGGTAATTTCCGGCACGTTGCGCAGCATGATCGGCGCGTCGCTCAGCAACGTGGCGCACAACACTGGCAGCACGGCGTTCTTGTTCGCCGAGGGTTCGATTTTCCCGACGAGCTTTTGCCCGCCCCTCACACGCAATGCGCTCATTCGTAATCCTTCAAATCGTGTCTCGCGGGCCGGTCGGGAACGGTCAGTACCCCATAAGCTTAACCACTTCCTCGCGGCTGCGATGATCGTCGCGAAAGCAGCCCATAACGCGGCTCGTCACCATCTGCACCCCCGGCGTGCGCACGCCGCGCGCCGTCATGCAGGCATGGCTCGCCTCGATGACAACCGCGACGCCGCGCGGCTGCAGATGCTCGTCGATGCAGTTGGCGACTTCCGCCGTCAGCCGCTCTTGGATCTGCAACCGTCGCGCGAATCCATGCAGCACGCGGGCGAGCTTGGAAATGCCGACGACGCGATCCTGCGGAAGATAGGCAATGGCGGCCTTGCCGATAATCGGCGCCATGTGATGCTCGCAATGCGACTGGAACGGAATGTCCTTCAGCAGCACGATCTCGTCATATCCGCCGACTTCCTCGAACACGCGGGAGAGGTGCGTCGCCGGATCTTCGGTGTAGCCGAGGCAATATTCCTTCCATGCGCGCGCGACGCGGGCGGGCGTGTCGAGCAGACCCTCGCGCTCCGGATCGTCGCCCGCCCAGCGGATGAGCATGCGGATCGCGTCCTGCACGTCCTCGGGCACTGGGGGCTTTGCGCGCGGATTGTCTTCGTCGGGGCCGACAAGGCTGCTCATGATGTCGTCTTCTTTCGTTTGCGCCGCAATCGCGCCCTCGCCCGCGAGAGAAGCGAGCCGGGGCGAAACAGGCCCTCTCCGTTTTCGTGCCTATCGAACATTTCGTCCGGCGTTTCGGGGTCCAGGGTTTGTCGCTGCGCCATATCCGCGAGAAGACCCTCGGGCAATTCCGGGTTGAACACGCGCAGGTGGCGATGGGTGCGGTCTCCGGCGGAGGCGATCAGGTCGGCCATGGAACCGTGCCGCTCAAGCAGGTCGGGGACGTGTTCTTCCCGAATGCCGAGATGTTCGGCGAGCAGCGAATGGCGCAGCTTGGCGATGGTCGGCCCGCAGTCCTCGTTGCCGGGCCGGGCGCAGTCGATGAAGACGTCGCATTCGCTGTCCAGCCCCATCGAGCGACTGTTCAGGTTCGCCGAGCCGATTCGAAGGATGCAGTCGTCGACGATGGTGAGCTTGGCATGGACGTAGATCGACTGTTCGCCCGACCACGGGACATAGATGTGGAACCGGTCGTGCTTGTCGAGTTCTTGCAGGGCCTGGATCAGCTCGGCGCGCGCGGGCGACATCGCCTGTTCCTCGATCCAGCCTTCGGCAACCTCGGGCGTGACGATTACGAATTCGGGAGGGTCTTCCTCCTGCAACCGGTTGGCGATTGCCTCGCAGATCTTGCGCGAGGTGAAATACTGGTTCTCGGCATAGAAGAACCGCTTGGCCTGGGCGATCTGGCGGAGGAACAACTGCTCGATCTCGCTCACGCCGTCGACACCGTCATATTCTGCGCGGGTGCGGGCGATGCCGATCTCGACATTCTCGAAATGCGGCTCCAGCTCGTCGGGCCAGGCGCTGCCGGGATCCTGCTCGGGCGCTTTCAGAGGCGTGCCGCCTGCCCGCACCCATCGCGCGCGCCCGAGCCTGTCGAGCTCGCACGCCACATCGCCTTCCATTATCATCGTAATATCGTGCCACGGGCGATAGGCCTTGCCGTTCGGTCCCTTACGCCGCGCGTCGTCTTCCTTGTGCTCGCGCGTGTCCCAACGCCGCGTTGTCATGTCAATTCCGCCGCATACGGCGAAATCGTCGTCGATCAACACGATCTTCTGGTGATGCGAGCAGCCGATGGGGTGCTTCGTATCGAACTTGAAATCGATGCCGCTATGGCGCCACCAGCGCGCAAGATCGATCATCATCGATCCGCGGGTGGCGAATTTGAACACGCCGATATTCCATTTGAGGATACGAATTTCGAGTTTCGGGTGTTGGCGGTTGAGCCAAAGGATAAAGCTGCCGAGCCGCGAGGGATATTGTCGCTTCCACCCTTTTTGCCACCAGCGGCGACCGCGGCTGAGGTGGATGCGCGTGTCGAAATCCCAGCCGATCAGCAGGATACGCTGCCGTGCCTTCAGCATCGCCTGCTGGATCAGATCGAAATAGTCTTCACCATCCACGACCACGCGAACGCGCCGGGCCTTGGCATATCGCCAAACACCCGGCGCGATCGATGCGTCGTCGAAACCGTCGACGTCATTTTCGAATTTTCCCAAAGGCTCCCTCCGGCTTTATGGGGGGGGAAGACTATTCCTTGGCATCTTCCATTTTTTCCGGCGTGACCTCGGCGTCAGCCTTCTCGGCCTTCTTCCGCCGGTCGAAGACGGAGCGCATGTGCTCTCGGTCTTCATCGGTCAACAGCTTTTCGAAATCGGGGAAGTGGTCTTCCTCTTCCT
>JBARVT010000212.1:0-8788 GCA_049646405.1 Alteraurantiacibacter sp. | reverse complement strand
TCCTTTCCCCGTGGAAGGTGCGGAACAGGCCACGATGGACGCGCTGGAGGCCGCTTTCACCGCGGGTGAAACCGCCGCCTTCATCGTCGAGCCACTGGTGCTCGGTGCGGGCGGGATGCTCATGTATCCGCCCGAAACCTTGCGCGAAATGCACGCAATCTGCGCGCGCCACGGCGTCCTCTTCATCGCGGACGAGGTGATGACAGGCTGGGGCAGGACGGGAACGCTCACGGCCAGCGAGCAGGCAGGAGTGGTCCCGGACATCATGTGCCTCGCCAAGGGGTTGACCGGTGGCTCGATGCCGCTGGCAGTAACGATGGCGAGCGCGCCAATCTATGATGCGCATTTCTCCACCGACCGCGCCAGGATGTTTTTCCATTCCTCCAGCTTCACCGCTAACCCCATCGCCTGTGCAGCCGCGAATGCGAACCTCGCCATCTGGCGCGAGGAGCCGGTGCTGGAGCGGATCGCGGCGCTGACGACTCGCAACGGCGAGGGGATACAGACTCTGGCTAAAAAGCACGGTCTCGCCAATGTCCGCCAATGCGGCACCATCGTCGCGGCGGACGTACCGGTAGGGGATGCGGGCTATCTCGCCGAGCTCGGACCGAGGATGCGCGAGGGGTTTTACGCGCGCGACATCCTGCTGCGGCCCTTGGGTAACACGATCTACCTGATGCCGCCCTACAGCATCACCGAAGGCCAGCTCGACCGCGTTTTCTCGGCAGTGGACGAGGTGCTGTCCGACCTCGTCTAATGCGCGTCCGGCTGGGCGCTTGGATGCGCGCTCTGAAAGGCGGGAAGGGCGTTGCAGGCGCTTTCGATCCCCACCATTCGCGGGCAATCCGACAGGTCGAAATCGAACCGCCGAGCGTTGTATAGTTGCGGGACCAGGACGGCCTCGAAGAAGCCGGGACGGTCGAACAGGAAGTCGCCGGTATCGAGTTGCTCGAGCCGCTTCTCCACCGGGTGCAGCGTCTTCGCCAGCCAGTGGCGATACCATGTATCGATTTGGTCCTGCTCGTGCCCCAGCTCGTTCTTGAGGTATTTCAGCACCGGCAGGTTCAGCGGCGCGTGCAATTCGGTGGCGATGGCGTAGGCCAGTTCGCGCACGGTGTAGCGTTGCTCGATATCGGCAGGCAACAGCGGCGCATCGGGGTATGCCTCGTCCAGCCACTCGATGATCGCCATGCTCTGCGCCCGGTCGCGCCCGCCCGCTTCCAGCATCGGCACGGTGGCGAAGGGGTTGCGGCTGGCAAAGGCCTCGCCCTTCTGCGCGCCCTCCAGCAGGTTCACCGGGTCCTGCTCGTAAGCCAGCCCCTTGAGTTCGAGCGCGCAGCGAAGGCGATAGCTCGTCGAGCTGCGCCAATATCCGTAAAGCTTCATCGGACCCTCCTGCCGCCTCGCTCGTTGCACCGTCAAGACCATTGCGAACAGGGGAGCGATCCTCCATGAGACCGGATAAGGTTTCATGTGAGACTATATTCGATGCGATACCAGACGGGTTTTCTCAATCACTTTGCCAGCGAGGCCGTTGCCGGCACGCTGCCCGAGGGGCGAAATTCGCCGCAGAAACCCGCGCATGGACTTTACGCCGAACAGTTCAGCACCACCGCCTTCACCGCGCCCCGGGTCGAGAACCGACGCAGCTGGCTCTACCGCCTGCGCCCAACGACCGAGCATGGCCACTTCGTACCCTATTCCGGTGCCTCGCACTTCGTCGCGCCGGACGGCAGCCATACCACGCCCAACCGCCTGCGCTGGGATTCGATCGCCATGCCCGACGGCCAGGTCGATTTCATAGACGGCATGACCACCTTCGGCGGGAACGGTTCTCCCAGCGAGGGCGGCATCGGTATCCACCTTTACGCCGCGACGGCGAGCATGAATGCGCGCGCGTTTCAGAACAGCGATGGCGAGATGCTCATCGTGCCGCAACAGGGCGCGCTGCATATCTTTACCGAGCTTGGCCGGATGGACGTTCCACCCGGCCATATCGCGCTGGTGCCGCGCGGGATGCGCTTCCGCGTCGAGCTGACCGAAGGTGCGTCGCGCGGCTATGTCTGCGAGAATTTCGGCGAGCCTTTTCGGCTGCCCGATCTCGGCCCGATCGGATCGAACGGCCTTGCCAATCCGAGGGACTTCGAAACACCAGTCGCTGGCTTCGAGGACCGCGAGGAAGACTTCGAGATCGTGCAGAAGTTCCAGTGCAGGCTCTGGACGACGACGATCAACCGCTCGCCCTTCGATGTTGTCGCGTGGCACGGCAATTCCGCGCCCTGCCGCTATGACCTTGCGCGGTTCAACACCATCGGCACGGTCAGCTTTGACCACCCCGACCCATCCATCTTCACCGTCCTCACCAGCCCAAGCCACACGCCCGGCACGGCGAATTGCGACTTCGTCATCTTCCCGCCGCGCTGGATGGTGGGCGAGGATACGTTCCGCCCGCCCTGGTTCCACCGCAATGTGATGAGTGAATTCATGGGCCTCATCCACGGCGAGTACGACGCCAAGGAAGGCGGCGGCTTCGTGCCCGGCGGCGCCAGCCTGCACAACCAGTTCAACGGCCACGGCCCCGATGTCGAAAGCACACGCAAGGCGACAGAGGCGGAGCTGAAGCCCCTCAAGATCGACGACACGCTCGCTTTCATGTTCGAAAGCCGCAGCGTCATCCACACCACCGACTTCGCCATGAATGGCGGGCTCCTGCAGGCCGATTACGACGCCTGCTGGAGCGGATTCCCGAAAGCGAGATTGCCACAGATATGACTCATCACACCGACGCCACGCACGACATGAACGCCAGCAGCTGGGTGGAGGGGGCCGATGGCAATCCCCACTTCCCGGTGCAAAACCTGCCGCTCGGCATTTTCTCGATTCGTGACAGCGCGCCGCGCGGCGGCATGGCGATCGGCGATTTCATCCTCGATATTTCGGCCATCCTCGAACATCTGAGCGGCAAGGCGGAGGACGCGGCGATGGCGGCCAATGCGCCGGTGCTCAACGTGCTGTTTGCCAACGGCAGTGCGAAGGCATCGGCCTTGCGCGAAGCGGTGTTTGGGCTGCTGACCGACGAAAGCAAGCGCGAGGCGATCCAGCCTGCGCTTCACAAGGCTGCGAACTGCACGATGCACGTCCCTTTCCTCGTCCACGACTACACCGATTTTTACACCGGCATCCATCATGCGGAGAACATCGGCAGCCTGTTCCGGCCCGACAATCCGCTGCTGCCGAATTACAAGCACGTGCCCATCGGCTATCACGGGCGCTCGTCCTCGATCTGCGTGTCCGGTACCGAAGTCGTGCGGCCGAGCGGGCAGAAGAAGCCCGCGGAAGAGGGCGGCACGCCCGATTTCAGCCCGACAACGCGGCTCGATTACGAGATGGAAATGGCGATCTGGATCGGCAAGGGCAACGATCTCGGCGATCCCATACCCGTGGGCGAGGCGGAGCGGCATATCGCCGGTATCTCGATTCTCAACGACTGGTCCGCGCGCGATATTCAGGCATGGGAATACCAGCCTCTCGGCCCGTTCCTCGCCAAGAATTTCGCCTCCACGGTGTCGCCCTGGGTGGTGACGCTCGATGCGCTGAAACCCTTCCGCATCGCGCAGCCTGACCGGCCCGAAGGCGATCCCGAGCCGCTCGATTACCTGCAGCACGATCAGTCCGCCGCCGCTTTTGCCATCACGATGGAAGTGCTTTTCACGACGCCCAAAATGCGCAAGGCCGGCGCGAAACCGCACCGCCTGAGCAAGGGCCCGATGAGCGCCATGTACTGGACGGCGGCGCAGCTCGTCGCGCACCATACGGTTGGCGGATGCAATCTCCAGCCGGGCGATCTGCTCGGTACGGGTACGCTCACCAGCGGGGAGCCGGGTGGCGAGGGTAGCCTGATCGAGTTGACGGAAGGCGGGAAGACATCCATCAGCCTGCCGAACGGAGAGGAGCGCAAGTTCCTCGAGGATGGCGACGAGGTCATCATGGTGGCCTATGCCGAGAAGGACGGATACGCCCGTATCGGTTTGGGTGAATGCCGCGCCGTCATAACGGGCTGATAGTCGCGCTTTAGACCCGTCAAGAACCGCCGATATTGCGCGTCTTCCGCGCCTTCCCATCTGGATGGCAAAGGAGACGCGCAATGATCGACATCCGAACTTTCGATACCCTCGGCGGCGCCAATCACGGCTGGCTCGACGCGAAGCACCACTTCTCGTTCGCGGGCTATCACGATGCGGCGCGCATGCACTGGGGCAATATCCGCGTGTGGAACGACGACCGGATCGCCGCCAAGAGCGGCTTTCCGCCGCATCCGCACGACAATATGGAAATCGTCACTTACGTCCGCACGGGCGCGATCACGCACAAGGACAGCCTCGGCAATACCGGTCGCACCGGCGCGGGCGACGTGCAGGTGATGAGCGCGGGCACCGGCATCACCCACGCCGAATACAATGTCGAGGACGAGGAGACGACGCTCTTCCAGATCTGGATCCTGCCCGACCGCGACAAGCTGGACCGCGCGCCGAGCTGGGGCGCAAAGCCGTTCCCCAAGGACGACCGCGCGGGTAGCTGGACCGTGCTCGCCAGCGGGCGCGACGGTGACGATGATGCACTGCGCATCAATGCCGATGCGCGCGTGGCCGGGGCGACGGTGAAGGCTGGCGAAAGCCTCGACTATCGCCTCGACGGCCGTCCCGCCTACCTCGTCCCCGCGACCGGCGGCATCGAGGTGAACGGCGTCAAGGCGAACGCCCGCGATGGCGTGGCGGTCGAAGCGGAGGACAGGATCACGATCAGCGCGCTGGAGGATAGCGAGATCGTCTTGGTGGAGACGGCCTGAGAAATCGCTTGCGTGTCTAAATCTATATATGTAGAATTATTGATATGACGCGCACTCGCCGACCTTCGCAAGCCACCCGCGCCGTTCTGTTTGCGCTCGCCGAACGGGTGGCGCACTGGCATCACGGTTACGACCTTATGCAGGCGACGGGCGTGGCATCGGGAACCTTATACCCCATGCTTATGCGCCTCACTGATCAGGGCTTTCTGGAGGCAAAGTGGGAGCCATCGCCGCTCGAAGGACGGCCGCCGCGCCACGCCTACCGCCTGACTGTTGCGGGGCGCGAGATGGTAGCTGCGTTGGGTGACTTTCGCGGTGCACAAGCGAACCAAGCTGGAGTAAGGACGTGAAACTCTTATACCGTTTCCTGCTGTCGCTTGCGGCGCGGCTTGCGCCGCCGGCTCGGGCGGAATGGTTCGATGCCGTGCGCTGCGAGGCCGAGCATTTGCCCGAGAGCCAGCGCAATCGCTTCGCGCTGGGGTGCCTCGTCGCCGCCTTGCGCTCGCGTGTCTCTTCGGGTGACTTCATCCGGATGGGCGCGCGGCATTTGCTTGTCGGAGGGGCGCTTGGCTGGGCTGCCTTGAACCTGTGGTTTGCCGGGCGGATGTCGACCGGGGCGGAGGCGTCGCCGGGTTGGCTGGCCTATAGCATGGCGACGCTGTTCGCCTTTGGCGCCGCTGCTACCGCCCGGTTCGGTTTGCGCGCGACCATCGGACTCGGCGCGCCGCTGGCGCTATGTGTGACACTTGCCGTCATAGTGATACGCTCGCTTGGCGAGACAACACCTCTGGCGACCCTGCATGTTGCGCTGCTTGTGGAGGATCTCTTCGTGCTCCTCGTCGCTTTGGCAATCGCCTTCACGGCACCGCGCATCGCTGAGCGGGCGGCTTGGAAATGACGAGACGGCGATGGATCAATGCGCTCGCCGGGATTGCGCTGCTACTCGGCACAGCCCACCTTGCGATGGCGTTGCTCGTCTATTCGAAATGGTCACTTGACGCGCTGTGGTTCACGGGCGCGGGGCTTGCCATCTGTCTTGCTTCGGCGATCAATTTCGCTTCTTTCTCTGGCCGCAGTGGCCTGCTCGCAGCAGCATTCAATCTCGCCATGACCGCTTGGTTCGCCGCTGCGCTGTTTGTTCTGCCTGGGCCTCAGGTAGTGGCCGGTGTCGCGGTTTTCGCGGCGCTTTGTGTGCTGTCCCTCGTCCCGAAATCCGAGCGGCCGGTCGTCTGACCGAAAACCCCTATTCGTGTCGCAGCGCGTCGATCGGGTCGAGCTTGCTGGCGCGGTGGGCGGGGTAGTAACCGAACGCCACGCCCATCACCGCGCTGAAGAAGAAACTGATGAGGTTGATCGTCGGATCAAAGTAGAACTCCAGTTCGGCAAGATTGGTGATGAGCACCGACATGCCGAAGGCCAGGGCAATGCCTATCAGTCCGCCGAAACAGCACAGGACGACGGCTTCGGTCAGGAATTGCAGGCGGACTTCGCGCGCCAGCGCGCCGATGGCGAGGCGGATGCCGATCTCGCGCGTGCGCTCCGTCACGCTGACAAGCATGATGTTCATGATGCCGATGCCGCCGACCAGCAGGGAAATCGCGGCGATCAGCGCCACGAGCAATGTCAGCTGGCCGAATACGTTCGTGACAGTGTCGTTCAGCTTGGCGGGATCGAAGATGTTGAAGTCGTTCTCTTCGCCCGGCTGAATGACGCGGCGCTCCCGAAGCAGCGACACGACCTGATCCTGCACGGCGGAGGTGGCATAGTTCGAATCGTATTTGACGACGAAATACTGGATGTTGTCGTTGCCGATAAAGCGACGCTGCACGGTTTTTAGCGGCATGAAGATGGTGTCGTTCGCATCCTGTCCGCCGCCGCCTGCCGAACTGGATCTTTCGTCGGCTACTCCGATGACCTGGCACGACACGTTACCAAGGCGCATTTCCTCGCCGATCACCTCGCCCCGCACGAAGATTTTCTCGACGATTGTCGGGCCCAGGATGCATACGCTTTCGCCGCGGCTTTCTTCCTGTTCGCTGAACCCGCGGCCTTCGGCTACCTCGATATTCTGCGCGGCGAAGAACTCCGCACTCACGCCTTCCACGCTGGTTTGCCAATCCTGGCCATTGTGAAATGCCGTTGCAGCCGCGTTGACCGATCCGGCGACGTTCTCGACGCCTGCGACCTGCCGTTCGACAGCCCTGATGTCATCGGAATCGAAGGGCCGCCGCGCCACGGTCGGATCGGGGCTGCTGGGGAAAACGATGAGCACGTTCGATCCCAGGCCGGCGATATCGTCCTGCACACCTGCTGTCACACTGCGGCCCAGCGTCACCATGGTGATGACCGCTGCGACGCCGATGATGATGCCGAGCGTCGTCAGGAAGCTGCGCAGCAGGTGGCGGCGGATTTCCCGCAGCGCGAGTAGCAGCGTGGCGAAGACCATGCGCATCAGGCGTGCTCCTGCGATGCATCGGCAAGCGGTTCGCCCATGCGGTGGCCGCGGTCGATCCGCTCTACCAGCCCGTCGCGGAAATGCACAATGGTACGGGCATATTCCGCCATTTCCTCCTCATGCGTCACCATCAGCACGGTGATGCCGGTGCGGCTGAGATCGGCAAGCAATTCCATGATTTCGATCGATCGTTCGGTGTCGAGGTTTCCGGTCGGCTCGTCCGCCAGAAGGACGTCCGGATCGGTCACCAGCGCGCGGGCGATGGCGACGCGTTGCTGCTGGCCGCCGGAAAGTTCCGCCGGAGTGTGCGTCGCCCACGGCAACAGTCCGACCTTGTCGAGCGAGCGTTCCGCCGCTTCGCGTCGGGCTTTTTTGGTCTCGCCGCGATAGAGCAGCGGCAGTTCTACATTTTCGAGTGCGCTGGTGCGGGCGAGCAGGTTGAAGCCCTGAAATACGAAGCCGAGATAGCGCCGACGCAGCAGGCTGCGCTGGTCGCGGCTGAGCGCCTGTACTTCGACACCGCGGAACCGGAATTTGCCGCTTGTCGGCACGTCGAGGCACCCTAGGATGTTCATCGTCGTTGACTTGCCCGAACCCGAAGGCCCCATCACCGCGACGAAATCGCCACGATCGATCGTCATATCCACGCCTTTCAGGGCCTGGAACGCCGCCGCTCCGGTGCCGAAGGTCTTGGTGATGCCTTCGAGTTCGATAAGAGGCGCGTCGCTCACGGCAGTCTCGCTCACTCGCCTCCCTGTCCGGCCGCACGCTCGCCGGTGACGACACTCATACCGGCACGGATCGTGTCGCCGCGCACGACGGTGAATCGTCCGTCGCTCTCGCCGGTCACGACGGTGTGCTCTTCAAGCGTGCCATCCGCCTTGACCGTGTAGACGGTCTGCCGGCTTCCGATACCGATAGAGGCTTCGTCGTTCTGCTCGAGACCGAAATTGCCGTCGCCGAACATGCCGCCTTCTTCCTCTTCCTCGTTCGGATCGAAGCGCAACGCGCCGTTGGGCACAAGCAACTGGTTGCCGGTGCTCGCGGTAGCGACGGTGGCCGTGGCGGTCATGCCGGGGCGTAGCAGACCCTCGCCATTGCCGACGAGCAGGCGTGCCTCGTAGCTGACGACCTGCTGCCCCCCGCCCTGCTGCTGACCGACATTGGCGATATTGTTGGAGGCAAGATCCACCCGCTCGACCCGCGCGGGAAAACGGCGGCCGGGATAGGCATCGACGGTAAAGGTGGCCTCCTGTCCGACTTCGACCTGCCCGACATCGGCTTCGTCCAGATTGACGCGCAACTGCATCGTGTCGAGACTTTCGGCGAGCACGAACAGGGTCGGTGTGTTGAAGCTGGCGGCGACCGTCTGGCCGGGCTCGACCTGGCGCGCGAGTACCACGCCGGAGACGGGCGAACGCACCGTGGCGCGGCCGCGGCTGACTTGTGAGGAGGAGAGCTGGGCCTGCGCCGCGGCGACATTGGCG
>JBARVT010000211.1:0-3855 GCA_049646405.1 Alteraurantiacibacter sp. | reverse complement strand
GGGCGCATGGGTCGGGGAGACCTATGCCGAGGCGACGATGGCAGCAAAGCTGGCGGGGCTCGAGCGATTCGAGGCGCGGCTGGACGCGATGGATTTCGCCAACTGGCCGCGTTCGAAGCAGGTCGATCACCTCGCCGTGCGCTCCATCCTCAACGGCTATCGCTTCAACCTGGAGGTGCTGCGCCCGTGGCAGCGCGACCCGGGCTTCTATCTCGACCCGCTGATGCGCGTCGCCTTTGCCGAAGTGCCGGCGAGCGGCGACGACCTGACAAGGCTTCAAGCGCAACTCGATGCCGTGCCGCCGATGCTCGCCGATGCGCGGGCCAGCCTGACCGATGTCGCGGGCGATTACGCAGACCTTGCGCTGCACAATTTGTCGAACAGCGACGGAGTCAATCACTACCATCCCTATCGCGAGGTGCCGCCGCCGGGAATCGTCGGCTGGTACGACGACCTGCTCGAACGCGCCCGCGCCGACCAGCCCGGACTTGTTCCGCAAGTCGAGGCAGCCCGCACCGCGCTCGTCGATTTCCGCAACTGGCTGGCGGCGGAACGCCCGCGCATGACCGCGCAGGCGGGCGTCGGCGCTGCGCGATACGACTGGTTCATCCGGCATATGCGCATGATCCCCATGGATGCCGAGGAGATGCTCGTGCTGGCCGAACGCGAGCATGAGCGGATGACCGCGGCTCTCGCCCTGCTGCGCCATCGCAATCGCGACCTGCCCGAAATCGCTCTGTCGCAAAGCGCGCAAGAGCAACGCGCCAAGATTGCCGAAACCGACCGGATCGTGCGCCGCTGGCTCGACGAGGATGAGATAATCACCGTTCCCGATTTCGTCGGAGAGCTTGGCGCGAACACCCCCTATATCGAGCGGCCAACCGGCCCCAATTTCTGGGAGCAGATCCAGTTTCGCGATCCGGTTCCCGATCATGTCCACGCCGTCATCCCCGGCCACCGCTTCGATGCCGTGCTGGCCGCGCGCGACGAAAGACCTATCCGCTCGGGCTATTCCGAAGGATCGCGCGCCGAAGGCTGGGCGACCTATCTGGAGGAAATGACCATGCTGGCGGGTGGCACCGCCCATTCTCCGCGCGCGGACGAGTTCATGATGCTGTTCGGCATCTTCCGCGCCGCCCGCGTACCGGCCGACATCCATATGCAGCACAATCGCTGGGGCGTGGCCGAAGCGGTCGATTTCATGCGCGCGGAAACGGAGTGGCTGGACGAGGACGTGGCACGGGTCGATGCCGAGATCTACCTGCGCCGCCCGCCCGGTTACGGCATCGCCTACACCATCGGCAAGCTGCAGATGGACGCGCTGCTGGCCGACGCGGCGATGCGCATGGGCGAAGACTTCTCGCTTCGAGACTTCCATGACGAGTTCATGGCGGCGGGGCGGCTACCCATCGCGCTGATCCGCTACGAGATGCTGGGCGAAGCGGACGAGGTGTCGCTGTTCTGGCACACGCCGCCGATCCCGCCAGGGGACTGACGCAACCGGCGCGGTTCACCAGATACGCCAGCCGATCAGCCAGTCGCGCATGGCGCGGATCCAGAACTCGAATTGCACCTCGAGGACCATCAAAACGGTCACCGTCAGTGTCACCAGCACGGCCCCGCCCGCCAGCAATTTCTGCTTGCGCCTGCCGGTAAAGCTTCCGTGACCGGGAATGACGAAGGGCAGGTCGCTCTCCATCCGGCGGCGATAGGCGACATAGAGCGGCAGTCCCGTACAATAGGCAATGAAGATGGCCGGCAGGACGATCGCCGGAAGTTTCGGGACGAACGACGAGAGCACCATCAGCACAAGGCCGAGCGGGATCAGCCCGGCGAGCAATATCGGGCCCATCCCGCGCATTTCCTCGCGGATATCCGTCGATAGCGCGCGCTGCCGCGCGTCCTCGTGATCGTCATCAGTGTTCATCCGGCGAGGAAAGCGCTTTCGACAAGGGGACGCAAGCCATCCCGCCACGGAAAACGGGGCCGGAACTTGCGTTCCGACCCCGCTCTCCTGGTCCACAGGAGGACCCGTCAGCCGACTAGCGGCTTACCATGCGGCCTGGAAACCGGCGCGCGCGCCGACTTCGCCTTCATCGAAGCCGATGCCGATGCCGCCCGTCAGGTAGGCGTTCTCGCTGATACGCGCCGCGACGCTGGCGGAGCCGGCGACGCGATCGTTGTAATAGCCAAAACCACCCGCGACGCCGAAGCTGTTGCTCGGCATAAGGACCGGCGATTCCATCGCCAGCGCCATCGCCACACCTTCGTTGGCGCGGCGGATGCCGCGGCTGTTTTCGTTGGCGAGATCGAACAGCATCGCCGATCGGCCCTGCAGGTCGATGATGTCGGCGCTGTTCATGTCGATCAGCGCACGGTTTGCAGCGATGTTCTGGTTGGCGGTTCCGATCGCCGCTGTATTGGACGCGATGTTGGTGTTCGCCATGCCGATGGCGGTGGCGTTCACGGCGATGGCCTCCGCATTCGCGTTCAGCTGCGCACTGGTGGCGAAGCTGTTCGTCCGCCCCAGCGTGCCGCTGGCATCGGTGGTCACCACGAACAGGCCGCCGGTCTGCGACGCGGTGCTGGTGTCCAGACCCGCGATCACGACCTGACCGTCATTCGTGGCCATCGCGCCATTGCCGATGGCGACCGAATTGGTGCCGGAAGCAACCGATTCGTTACCCAGCGCAATGGCACCGTCGCCCGAAGCGTTCGCCGCCTCGCCGACCGCGACCGAACGCACGCCGCCCGCATCGGCCAGATGACCCAGCGCCGTCGCACGTTCAGCGTTCGCAACCGAGCGCCAGCCATAAGCGGTCGCACCCGGACCCATGGCGACAGCCTGACCGCCGACCGCCGTCGTGGACGGACCCATCGCGACAGTGTTGCTGATGTCGTTCGTCAGGTCGTCATCCTCGTTTTGATCGGTGATGCCGTTGCCATTCATGTCGATGAAATCGCGATTACCGCCGATGGCGATCGCATCGCCCCCGTCAGCGAACGCGAAATTACCGATGGCGATGGCATTGCTGCCATTCGCATCGGCATCCTCGCCGACCGCAACCGAGCGCAGCCCGTTCGCATTGGCGAGGTGACCGAGCGCGGTTGCGCGCTCGGCATTGGCCGCTGCACGCCAGCCAAAGGCGCTCGCGCCCGGACCGGTGGCGATGCTTTCGCCGCCAACTGCGGTGGTGGAGTTGCCCATCGCCATCGCGCTGTCACCGATGCTCAGTGCATCGATGCCATTGGCGATGCTTTCATTGCCGATGGCGGTCGAAAAGTCGGTCTGCGCGTCGGCGTTCTCGCCCACGGCAAGCGAACGCACACCCTGTGCGGTGGCGAGGTGGCCAAGCGCGGTCGCGCGTTCAGCCGTCGCTTCTGCGCGCCAGCCGAAGGCCGAAGCGCCTGGACCTGTAGCGATGCTTTCGCCGCCGACCGCACTGGTCGACGGACCCATTGCCATGGCGGTGTCGCCGATGGCGAGCGCATCCGCGCCGTTGGCAATGCTTTCATTGCCGATGGCGGTAGCGAAATCCGAGCGGGCCGAGGCATTTTCGCCCACGGCCAGCGAGCGGACGCCGCGCGCATTGGCAAGATGGCCTAGCGCAGTCGCGCGTTCGGCGGGGGCAGAAGAGCGCCAGCCGACGGCGGTGGCACCCGGACCCTCTGCGTTGGAGCGACCACCGACGGCGGTCGTCGAATTGCCGTCCGCGTTTGCGAGCGCGCCCGAGGCATAAGCGTCGACGCCGGTCGCACTCGCCTGGTAACCCTGGGCCACCGACTGGAACCCGCGTGCTTCGGCTTCCGCGCCGACGGCGGTCGCGCGTTCGCGAGCGACGGACTGGCTTCCCA
>JBARVT010000210.1:0-16802 GCA_049646405.1 Alteraurantiacibacter sp. | reverse complement strand
CGCCTCGACGCTGCGGAGTTCGGCGCGGGTCGAGCTCATCTGCGCGGCGATGGCCTGCGCTCCGCCGATCACGTCGGGATTGGCCGCCTCGAAGGCGAGCCGCCGCTCTTCGGCCGCTGCCAGCTCTTCTTCGCGCGAGGCAAGCTGCTGGTTCAGGAATTCGATGGAGTCGGCCATTTCGCCGCGCGACCCGCCGAGGTTTTCCTCGCGGAAGATGTCGATCATACGCTGGGCGATGGTACGCGCCAGTTCGGCATTCTCGGCATCCGACAGGTTGCCGCGCCCGCTTATGGCGCTGATCTCGAAGATATTCTCGCCCTCGCTCACCACCTGCACATCGCGGTTGAGCTGTTCGATGGCGGATTCTAGCTGCGTCGGCGTGCTGACGGAATCGCCGATGCGCGTCGAGCGAACGACTTTTTCGAGATTGACCGAGCTGGTCAGCGTCTGCCGGATGCGGTCGATATCGCGCTCGCGGGCATTGGCGCCGATGCCAATCTGTTCGGCAAGCACGTCGTCCAACTGCACGAAGATGCGCGTTTCGGAGCGGTAGCTGTTCGCCATGAGCGACACGGCAAGCCAGCCCAAGAGGCAGATGCCCCAGGCAATGCCGAGCGCCAGCCAGCGGCGGTTCCATACCGCCCACAGCCCTGCGCGCAATTCTTCGAGAATATGGTTCAACGCGCCCGCCCCCGCCTTTAGAACATGCTCTCGGGGATGATGATGACATCGCCCGGACGCAGCATCACATTAGCCTGGCTGTCGCCGCGGCGCAGCAGGTCCGACACACGCAGGTCGTATTCGCGCTGCGAGCCCGTTTCGCGGTCGAACCGGATCAGGCGCGCACGATTGCCCGCCGCATATTCGGAGAGGCCGCCCACCGCGATCATCGCGTCGAGCAGCGTCATGTTGGCGCGGTAGGGAATAGAGGCAGGCTCTGCCGTCGCGCCCACGATGCGCACCTGCTGGCTGAAAGTGCCGGCAAATTCGTTCACGATAACCGTGACGATCGGCTCCTCGATATACTGGCTCAGCTGCAGGCGGATATCTTCCGAAAGCATGGTCGGCGTTTTGCCGACGGCGGGCATGTCGGACACCAGAGGTGTGGTGATGCGGCCGTCGGGGCGCACTTGCACCTCGGCACCCAGCTCGTCGTTGCGCCAGACATGGATGGTGAGCTTGTCGAGCGGACCGATCACATATTCCTCGCTCGGCCCTTCCTGAAGCGGCGTGACTGCGGCGGCTTCCAGCGTGTTGCCGGTGGAGCCGGCAGCACAGCCGGTCAGCGCGATGGCGAGCATGGTGCCCGCCAGCAGGGGTTTCATCGCAAAAGAGGTTCGCATCCAATGCGTCCTTCGAAGTCGTCGGGCGGTCGGCTGACGCAGCCACCATCGGCGCGCACGCTCCCCGCCCCGGGGATTTGTTGGTGCTTCTCGCGAAAAAGGGTGAACATTGCGTTAGGATTACTGCCGCAAACGCGCGGAAATGCGCGGTTTCGCGAGGCTGTCCCGAAACGGGACGGAGCGGAGGAATTGCGCTAGACCAAAATCTCGCGCGCTTCACCCTGACCGAGGAAGGCCGAAGGGCTGGCGCTGGCGCCATAGGCTCCGGCGCAGAACACCGCGACGAGATCTCCGACATCGGCGCGCGGGAGGTGGGCCTGGTCCGCAAGCCGGTCGAGCGGTGTGCAAAGGCATCCGACCACATTGACGGCTTCTTCCGCCTGCGCATCGAACTTCGTGGCGATCGCTATGGGATAGTTGCGCCGGACGACCGTGCCGAAATTGCCCGACGCAGCGAGTTGGTGGTGGAGGCCGCCATCGGTGACGAGGAAGGTTGTGCCGTGGCTCTCCTTCCGGTCGACGATCCGGGTGAGGTAAACCCCCGCCTCGCCGACGAGGTAGCGGCCCAGCTCGATGGCAAATTCGGTCTCGCGCAGGATGTCGGGCAGATCGGCGAAACGCTGTTCGAGTGCGGCGCCAATGGCGGTGATGTCGAGCGGCTGGTCCTTGTCGAAATAGGGGATGCCGAAGCCGCCGCCCATGTTGAGATGCGGCACGGGAACGCCCGCCTCCACTCCAAGCCGCGCGGCGAGGTCGATGGTGTTGGCCTGCGCTTCGACCAAAGCTTCGGCATCGAGCGACTGGCTGCCCGCATAGATATGGAAACCGCGCCAGTCGGCCCCGGCCTGAATCAGCTTTCGGGCCAACGCAGGCACGCGATCTTCGTCCACGCCGAACGGCTTGGCCCCGCCGCCCATTTTCATGCCCGATCCGCGCAGTTCGAATGCCGGATTGACGCGGATGGCGATGCGAGGGGCAACGCCGAGCGTCCTTCCGATGCCCAGCGCGCGTTCCGCCTCGCCTTCGGATTCGCAGTTGAGAGTGACTCCTGCCTTGATCGCGGAATGCAATTCGCGGTCGCGCTTGCCCGGCCCGGCGAAGCTGATCTCGCGCGGCAGGAACCCCTCGGCCCGCGCCTGTTCCAATTCGCCGCCCGATGCGATGTCGAGGCCATCAACATAGTCTGCGATAAATTCGAGGAGTGAGCCGTAAGGGTTTGCCTTCATGGCATAATGCAGCCGCAATCGCTCGGGCATGGCGGCGCGCAAGGCCTCGATCCGTTGCGCTATGGCATTGCGTGAATAGACGAAGCAGGGTGTGTCGCCCGCCTTCTTCGCCAGCGCGCTGGCGGTCAAGCCGGCAATCGCGAGCTCGCCATCTTTCGCGGCAAAGAAGGGAGGGATCGGGCCGGTCGGTTTCATACCACGTCCGCCCGTAGCCGCGCGCGGTCGATCTTGCCATTGGGGTTGAGCGGCATCGCCTCCACAATGCGGATGACCTGCGGTTGCATGAAATTGGGCAATTCGCGCTTGAGCATGACGCGCAAGGCGTCTTCGTCTCCTTCGCCTTGCACGACGAGATGGATGGCATGGCCGAGTCGTTCGTCCGGCACGCCGAACGCGACCGCTTCTCCAACGAGGCCGGTGGAGATGGCGGCGTCCTCGATTTCCTGCGGGCTGATGCGGTTGCCCGCGCTTTTGATCATCGCATCTTCGCGGCCCAGAAAATGAAGCAGGCCATCGTCGTCGCGCCTCACGGTGTCGCCGGACCAGACGGCGGTACCGCCATGATGACTTGCCGCAGGAGCCCGGCGAAACCGCTGAGCGGTCCGCTCAGGATCCTGCCAGTAGCCGTGCGCCACCAATGGCCCGCAATGCACCAGTTCGCCCTCGCTCGCGACCTCGCCTGCCGCGTCCACGACAAGGATTTCAGCGAACGGGATGGCGCGGCCCATCGAGGTCGGGTGCATGTCCACGAGCTCGGGATCAAGATAGGTCGAACGGAATGCTTCGGTCAGCCCGTACATCGCGAAAAGTCGCGATTGCGGGAAGATGGCGCGCAAACTTCGCACGAGCTCTTCGCTCAAGGCCCCGCCGCTATTGGTCAGCCTTCGCATCGGGACGACCGCCCGCTCAGGCCATTCCTGTTCGATCAGCTGTACCCAGAGCGGCGGCACCGCTGCCAGCGTGGTGATGGCATGCCTGGCACACGCCTTGATGACGTCGCGCGGCGCTAGATAATCGAGCGGCACCACACCGCCCCCGGCATACCAGGTCGACAGCAACTGGTTCTGCCCGTAATCAAAACTCAGCGGCAGCACCGCCAACGTCCGGTCGTTTGCCGCCATGCCCAAATAATGCGCCACACTCACCGCGCCGAGCCATAGATTGGCGTGGCTCAGCATCACCCCCTTTGGCCGGCCGGTCGAGCCGCTGGTGTAAAGAATGGCCGCCAGCTCTTCGGGATCGTGCGAAGACGGCGGGAGAGCCTCGCCATGCAAAGTCGCGGCTTCAAGAAATGCGCCTTCTTCCATCGTCTTGCAACCGGAAGGCACATCGCCCTCCTCCAGCGACGCCAGCCGTGCCGAATTGCCGATGAGCAGGCTCGCCCCGCTATCGGCGAGGATATGCGCGACCTGCGCCCGCTTCAGCAGCGGATTGATCGGGACATGGACCAGCCCGGCCCGCGCCGAGGCGAGTGGCATCAGGCACGTCAGCGCGCCCTTCGCGGCCCATGTCGCCACGCGGCTGCCCTTTTCCGGTACGTTGCCCGCCAGCCACGCCGCCATGCTTGCGACACGCCTTTTTAAGTCATCGAAGCTAAGCGTCTCGCCGCGCAGCACCAGCGCCGTATCGCTTCCTCGCCCGCGTTCGGCGAGGTGGTCGAGCGGGTATGGCTGGGGATCGGGCGCGGCGGGCATTCGGCCTCTGGAGGTTTCGACAAGCGGTGACAACGACCAGCTATCACGACACGGTTAAGGATGTGCAAGACCTCGATTGGCCGGACGACCGCCCCTTTGCGCGGCCCGGCTGGTTCGCGCTGCTCGAGCGGAGCGACCTGGATCCGGTCTATGCGACTGTCCGCGGTGGCGAGCGGACCTTGTGCCTTCCCCTGCAGCGCGAGGACGATACGCTTGCCAGCCTGACGAACTGGTACGCCTTCACCTGGGAGCCGATTGGCGATACGGCCTTGCTTCCAGCTTTGGCGGAGGGCTTGCGCGGCAAGGTGCGTTGCGTCGCACTTGCAAAGCTCCCCAAACATGCAGCGCACGATCTGTCCGATGCCTTCCGCGAGGCAGGCTGGATTACCGACCTCGCTCCCGCCGACACGAACCACATCCTCCACCTGACACGCCGCGACTATGCAACCTATCTCGCCTCGCGCCCGGGCAAACTGCGCACGACGCTGAAACGCAAGACGAAAAAGGTGAGAGTTCGCATCGCCGACAACTTTGATCCGGCAGATTGGAAAACCTACGAAGCGATCTACGCCGCCAGCTGGAAGCCGGAGGAAGGCGACCCCGCGCTGCTCCGCCGTTTCGCCGAGATGGAAAGCACCGCCGGTCGCTACCGCCTCGGTATTGCCGATCACGAGGGCGAACCCATTGCCGTGCAATTCTGGACGGTCGATCACGGCACGGCCTACATCCACAAGCTAGCGCATCTCGACAGCGCTAAGCCGCTCTCCCCCGGCACCACGCTCACCGCCGCGCTTATGGAGCATGTCATTGACACGGACGGCGTCGACGCCGTCGATTTCGGCACCGGCGACGATCCGTACAAGCGCGACTGGATGAAGGAGGTGCGCATCCGCTGGCACCTCATCTGCATCGACCCGCGCCGCCCCGCCAACTGGCCGCGTATCGCGAAGCTGCGCCTGCGCACGCTTGTCAGCCGCGACGACGCTGGCTAGGGGCGAAAACCCTATGGCAAGCGAAGTTCCCGTTCCCGTCGAACAGGCTGGCGACACCGACCTTGTCCTGCGCCAGGTGTTGCAGGACGTCCTGGGCCTTTCATCCGAGCGCGTAGCCGATCTGGAGGTCGATAGCGGCCTGTTCGGTCACTTGCCGGAACTCGATTCCATGGCGGTCGCAGGGCTGCTGACAGAGATTGAAGACCGGATGAATATCCTCATCGAGGATGATGAGGTCGATGGCGAGATGCTAGAGACGTTCGGCGGCCTCCTCGCCTTCATCGCCGCCAAGCGCGCGGACGCCTGAACGGCGATGCAACCGGGCAACTGGCCCAACCCGCCCGGTCCCGACGAATATGCGCTGCGCTGCGACCGGGGGCGGGCCACGCGCCTGCTGATCGTCCCCGCATTGTTCGACGAAGGCCACAAGCTGCGGCGTTTCACAGTTGAAACGATGCGCGCTCTGGATACGAAGGGTATCGACACGATGCTGCCGGACCTTCCGGGGCTGAACGAGAGTCATGCCGAACTGGCGCACCAGACATTGCGGAGCTGGCATGCTGCGATCGTCGCTGCGGCCGCGCAGTTCCACGCAACGGATATTCTGTCGATCCGCGCTGGCGCATCGCTGCTACCCGACGGCTACCCCGCCATCCGCTACGCGCCCATCGGTGCGGAACATGCTTTGCGCGCCTTGCTACGCTCTCGGGTGATAGCGGACCGTGAGGCCGGGCGCGACAGTTCGCGCGAAGCGCTGCTCGCCAGTGGCAAGCGCGACGGGTTGCGGCTCGCAGGCTATGCGCTCGGGCCGCAGATGGTGGTGGACCTGGCCGAAGCATCACTCAAACCCGCCGACACGCCAGATATCGCACAATCCGACCTTGGCGGCCCGGCCCTTTGGCTCCGCGCCGAGGCTGCAAGCGATCCGGCGCAGGTTGAGGCGCTTGCCGCGAAGATCGTCGAGGCATTGCGATGATCCGTCGCCACCTGACGTTCCCCTGCAACGGCGAAACGCTTGTCGGCACGTTGGACCAGGGCGAGAAGCGCATTGGCCTGCTGATCGTGACCGGCGGCAATGAATTGCGCGCAGGTGCCTTTGGAGGGCAGGCGCAGCTAGCGCAGCGGATTTCAGCAAAAGGCTACCCCGTCTTCCGCTTCGACCGGCGCGGGGTGGGTGACAGCACGGGCGAGAACCGCGAATTTCGCTCTGCGGGTCTGGACATCACCAGTGCGCTGGCAACGTTTCGCAGCGAGACACCGCAGGTCGAGCGCATTATTGGCTTTGGCATCTGCGATGGCGCCGCGGCGCTGATGCTTGATAGCGGCGCGGGGTGTAATGCGCTGGTGCTCGCTAATCCATGGAGCTTCGATGAGGAGACCGGCAACTCGATGTCTGCCGAGGCGATCCGCAAGCGCTACGCTGCTAAACTCTCCGATCCGCGCGAATGGGCGCGTTTTGCCAAGGGCAAAGTCTCGCTCAACAAGCTGGCCGAAGGCCTCAGGCGTGCGGTTGCTCCAGCGCCGCCGCCAAGCACCCTGGTTGCCGAACTGCGCGCAGGTCTCGCCGCCTTCGATGGCCCAGCGCAAATCCTGATCGGCGAACGCGACCGGACGGGCTCGGCTTTTGCCAATGTGTGGGGAGAGGACGCTCGCATCGCGACGCGTGCAGGCGCAGACCATGCATTTTCAGCCGCCAAGGACCGCGAATGGTTGGAGATGCAGCTTCTAGCCGCGCTTCACGAAGAGGCTCGCCAGCTCGACATGGGTCGACCATAGGAACTGCCCCACCGGCACAAGCATCGCCAGCTCGTATCCCGCCCCCTTCAGTATCGCTGAATCCTTCGCCCAGCTCGCCGGGTTGCAGCTGATATAGACCACGCGCTTCACGCCGCTCTCCGCGATCTGCTCCACCTGCGCTTTCGCACCGGCACGTGGCGGATCGAGCAAGAGGCCGTCGAAAGCCGCCAGTTCGTCGGCGCGTAGCGGATTGCGGAACAGGTCGCGATGCGCGGTTTCCAGCGGCAGGCGCGCGGTGTTGGCGGCGCTGCGCAAGGCGAGGATCGCGGCGCGGTCCGCCTCGGCAGCAAGCACCTTGCTCTGCCTTGCCAGCGCAAGCGCAAAGGTGCCGAGGCCTGCAAAGAGGTCGGCGACGTTTTCGCAGCCGTCGAGCCATTCCACCGCCGCTTCCACCAACGTGTTCTCGCCCCATACGGTCGGCTGGAGAAACGAGCCTGCCGGGAACGCCACCGGCGTCCCGCCGAGCGTCACGGTGACCGGCTCCGGCTCCCAGAACCCTTCCGCGCCATAGCCCTGGTCCAGCGTCAGACGCGCAAGCCGGTTGTCGCGGCAGAAATCGAGCAGGTTCTCGGTCTGGTCGAGCCCGTCGGGCATGAAGCCCTTGAGGCCGCAATCGACGCCTTGATCGACCAGTGTCATTTCGATCTCGATGGAGTAGCGGCCTTTCAACCTGCCGAAGTAACCGCGTAGGGGCGCGACGAGCGCAAATAGCTCCGGTGTCAGGATATGGCACTCGGCAAGGTCGACGACCTTGTGCGATCCGGCTTGGGTGAAGCCGATCAGCGGTCGCCCCCCGCCATTGATGGCGCGCATGCTCGCGCGGCGGCGGCTGCAGGGCGGCGAGATGGAGGCTCGCTCCACGCTGCCGGGACGGAGGCCGGAAACCTCGGCGGCATTGGTGACGCGATCGGACACGAATTGTGAAAAAGCGACGGGATCGAGATGCTGCAACTGGCATCCGCCGCAAGTGCCGAAATGGCGGCAGGGTGGCTTTACACGGTGCGGACCGGGGGTAAGCGTGCCATCGGCTTCCAGCAGGTCGCCCGGCGCAGCGCCCGGAACGTGCTTGCCGCTTTCGGTCACCCCGTCTCCGCGCGCAGCGACGCGGACGATTTTCTTCGATTCCATCACAGGAATGCGCCGTAAGAGGCGGGAATTGAGCCTATAAGCTGTGAGGCTGTGAAAGGAGGCTGGCAGAGCCGCGCCGCCTCGGAATGCAGATTTACCGCCTCGATACCCGCGCGGGAAGGCGCGCTATGGGTGGCCAATCGGCTTGCCGCAATGCCAGCGAGGATGTCTCCAGTCCCTGCCGTGCTGAGCCATACCGGGGCGGGCGGAAAGACGACTGTCTCGCGTTGTCCAGCAAGGACGGTGTCCGGCCCCTTCGCGAGGATTGCCATGCCGCTCGCCTCATGCACCGCCCTCGCCTGCGCAATCTTATCGTTTTCGACGATATCGAATGTCTGGCACAGTCTGGCTAGCTCGCCCGCATGAGGCGTGGCTAATACCTTCGATCCATCGCTGAGCATGTTGCGCTCCAGCAGCACCAGCGCATCGGCGTCAAGAACGATCGGCAGGCTGCGGTCGAGCACTTGGCTGAGGATCGTCCGTGCCGCATCGCCACGGCCCAGCCCCGGCCCGACCAAGATGGCATCGAGCCGCTCGTCGCCTAGAGCCTCCTCCAAAGCGCCCTCGCGATGCACGAGGTCGGCGGGCAACGAAGGATGCGAATGCTCGCACCACCAGGAAACATAGCCTGCGCCCCCATGCTGTGCGGCGCGCGCTGCGAGGAGGCTCGCCCCAGGCATCTCGCCGCCGATAACGAGCAGCGCGCCGCGAGAATATTTATGCGCATCCGCCTCTGGCAGCGACAGCTTAGCCTTGTCGGCGAGTTCGACCCCCGTGTCGGCATCGAAACTCAGCGGTCCGATCTCGACGAGCCGCCGCTCGCCCATCAGCGCCGATGCGGGCATTAGCCAGTGCGCCCGTTTCCACGCGCCGAGCGCGATGGTGAGATCGTATGTCGGCAACCGGACACCGAACGTGCCGCCCGTGTCGCTCTCGACGCCGCTCGGCAGGTCTACGGCCACGAGCAATTCGTGCTGTCTCTCAAGTTCACACAGCAAGCCCAGCAAATCGCGCGACAATCCACGCTTAATTCCGGTTCCGAACAGGCAATCGACCAGCACCTCGCCCCGCCCGCGCTCCACCGTCTCACCGCCCCACGCAGCTCTCGATGCCTTTGCGGCGTCCGTCTTGGGCTCCAACGGTGCGACCACCGTCACCTCGACCTCACGCTCCGCCAGTACGCGAGCGATGACATAGCCGTCGCCGCCATTGTTGCCTGGGCCGCACAGCACCGTCACCGGGCGCCCCGCGCACAGCCGCCACACCCAGTCCGCAGCACCGCGCCCTGCGCGCTCCATAAGCATTTCGACTGCCTGCCCGCCGTCGATCAGCGTCTGTTCCGCAGCCTGCATCTGTGCAGCGGTGAGGACTTGGCGGTGAAAGGTCATGGACTATTCGTCCACCGGCAGTCGATAGCGATCCGCACCAACCGTCACCTCGACCACGCCCTCGCCGCGCTGGACGCTGGCCTGCTCGACCCCGTCGGCCGTTACGATACCCTTGCCCGGCACACCCAGTTCGAAGCGGCGGAAGCCACCGTCGGGATGACGCACGACGAGAAGCTTGCTGCCTTCCGCGTCGGCACGCTGCATCGTGCATTCGGGCGCGAAGCTCGCCGCCCCGCCCAGCGCGCATTCGATGCTCGCACCCTCCGGCGCGTCGGCACCCTGCGAGCAGGCGGCGAGCAAGAGGACCGAAAGCGCCCCCGCCAACCTCACTTGCCCGTCACCTGCGATACATCGCGCACCGCGCCCTTCGCGGCGCTGGTCGTCATTGCGGCATAGGCCCGCAAGGCAGGCGTCACCCGGCGCGGGCGGGGGACGGCGGGTTGCCATGCGGCCTCGCCTTTCGCCTCCATCGCGGCGCGGCGGTGGGCGAAATCCCCGTCCGAAATCTGCAGGTCGATGGTGCGGTTCGGGATGTCGATGGCAATGATATCACCCGCCTCCACCAGCGCGATTGCTCCGCCCTCGCCCGCCTCGGGAGAAACATGGCCGATCGAAAGCCCGCTGGTGCCGCCGGAAAAGCGCCCATCGGTCAGCAGCGCGCATTGCGCCCCCAGCCCCTTCGACTTGAGGTAGCTCGTCGGATACAGCATTTCCTGCATGCCCGGACCGCCCTTCGGCCCTTCGTAGCGAATCACGACAACGTCGCCCGCGACCACCTCGTCCGCAAGGATGGCATCGACCGCAGCATCCTGGCTTTCGTAAACCTTGGCCGGTCCGCTGAAGGTTAGGATGCTCTCGTCCACGCCCGCCGTCTTCACGATACAGCCGTCGCGCGCGATATTGCCGTAGAGCACCGCCAGTCCGCCATCCTGGCTGAAGGCGTGTTTTTTCGACCGGATCACCCCGCCTTCGCGATCGATATCGAGCTCGTCCCAGCGGCGCGACTGGCTGAACGCGGTCTGCGTTGGCACGCCGCCGGGCGCGGCGCGGTAGAATTCGTGGACCTTTGGGTTGCCGGTGCGTGTCACGTCCCAGTCGTCCAGCGCGTCGCCCATGGTCGGCGAATGTACGGTCGGTAGAGCGGTATGCAACAGCCCCGCGCGGTCCAGTTCGCCAAGGATAGCCATGATACCGCCCGCGCGATGGACATCCTCCATGTGAACGTCGCTCTTCGCCGGGGCGACTTTCGATAGGCACGGCACCTGTCGGCTCAACCGGTCGATATCCTGCATGGTGAAGTCCACGCCAGCTTCGTGCGCTGCGGCAAGAAGGTGGAGTACGGTGTTGGTCGATCCGCCCATCGCGATGTCGAGGCTCATCGCGTTCTCGAAGGCCTCGAAACTGGCGATGGAGCGCGGCAGGACGCTGTCGTCATCCTCCTCGTAATATCGCTTTGCCAGCGCCACGACGAGCCGTCCGGCCCGCTCGAACAGGCCCTGCCGGTCCGAATGCGTTGCGAGCTGGGAGCCGTTGCCCGGCAGCGAGAGACCGAGCGCTTCGGTCAGGCAGTTCATCGAATTGGCGGTAAACATGCCAGAGCAGCTGCCGCAGGTCGGACAGGCGCTACGCTCGATCTCGGCAACTTCCTCGTCCGAAAAGCGCTCGTCCGCCGCGGCGACCATAGCATCGACGAGGTCGAGCGCGACCTCCTTGCCCTTCATTACAACCTTGCCCGCTTCCATCGGGCCGCCGCTGACGAACACGCACGGGACGTTGATCCGCATCGCCGCCATCAGCATGCCGGGGGTGATCTTGTCGCAGTTGGAGATACACACCATCGCATCGGCGCAGTGGGCGTTGACCATGTATTCGACGCTGTCAGCGATGAGGTCGCGGCTCGGCAGGCTGTAAAGCATGCCGTCATGCCCCATCGCGATGCCATCATCGACTGCTATGGTGTTGAATTCCTTGGCGACTCCGCCCGCCGCCTCGATCTGCCGCGCGACCAGTTGGCCGAGATCCTTCAGGTGGACATGGCCCGGCACGAACTGGGTGAAGGAATTGACGACGGCGATGATCGGTTTGCCGAAATCGCCATCCTTCATTCCCGTGGCCCGCCAAAGGCCACGTGCGCCTGCCATGTTGCGGCCGTGAGTGGTGGTGCGGGAACGATAGGTCGCCATGGCGCGACCCTAGCGAATTGGGCGTACGATACGAAAGAGGAAATGCTTTGTGGAGGGGAAGTGCGACTCAGGCGCTTTCTAGCGCCAGCTTCACCCGGCCCGCGACATCCGCGATGATCGCCGCCCAGCGGGCCTGCCCGCGTTCGTGGGTAATCAGGTCGTTGCGGATCTCGATAGCGCAATAGGACCGCCCCTTCGCCTCGGCATGGCGGTTCATCGTCGCGTTGAGTTCCTTGCCCGAATAGGGCTCGTTGTCGCCCACCGTTACGCCCAGTTCGCGCAACAGGCGGATGGCGTGGAGCGCGGCGCTGTCGTCCTCGTTGTAGAGCAGTCCGATCTCCCACGGGCGCTGCTCACCGGGCCTGCTTTCCAGTTCGGGCGTGAAGCTGTGGATGGATAGGATGAGGCCGGGCTGCACGTCGTCGAGCCATGCCTCCATCCGCGCGTGATAGGGGCGGTGATATTCTTCCAGCCGTCGTTCGCGGTCGGCCCCGATATTGCCCGCGACAAGAATGCCGTCGCTGCTGGTCGGGATGAGGCCGGGCGATTCCTCTTCACGGTGGTGGTCGATGACGAGGCGACTCACTTCGGAAAGCATCGCGCCGATGCCATGCCGCCGCGCCAGCCGTTCGCACACGCCTGCCGCACCGATATCGTATGCGATATGCTTGCCCAACGCGCCCGAAGGCACGCCGAGCTCGATCCCGTCGGGCACGCGGTTGGACGCATGATCGCACACAGCCACAATGCCGCCGCGCGACGCCTCCCCGATAAAACGGTAGACGGGATCGCTCATCTCAAATTGCCTTTCATCTGCCACCAGTCGGGGCGTTTCGCAGCAATACGGCTGGCAGCAGTCTCGCGTTCCGATACCGTTTGGAAGAGCGCAAAGCAGCTCGCCCCGGAACCGGACATGCGGGCAAGCCAGGCATCGGTATCGCGGAGTGCAGCGAGCACGTCGGCAATGGCGGGGCAGAGCGAAACGGCGGGCGCTTCAAGGCCATTTTTGCCGGTCAGCGCGATGTCGCGCACGGAGCCGCTCGGCATCGGCCCATCGTCCTCTCCGCCCCAAGCTGCGAAGACCGGTCCTGTTGCGAGCGGCTTGCGCGGATTGACGAGCAGGACGGGCGTGCCAGTCAGGTCGCTTTCGACCGGCTCCAGCTCCGTCCCGGTCCCGCGACCGATGCAGGTTACGCTCTCGACACAGGCAGGCACATCCGCCCCGAGCCGCGCTGCGCGCTCTCGCCAGTCGTCCGGCAGACCATGCCGCTCGCGCACGATGCGGAAGATTGCGCCCGCATCGGCGGAGCCTCCGCCCAGCCCCGCGGCGACGGGGAGGTTCTTCTCCAGCGCGATCGCCAGCCCATCGGGCCGGCGCAGCGCGCCCAGCGCGTTGGCGACGATATTGTCGAAGGGATTGCCGAGTGCGGTTGCGAACTCGCCCAGCACCTGCACGCTGTCCGCCTGTGCTTTGCGAACCATCAGCCTGTCGCCCGCATCGACGAAGGCGAACAGCGTCTCCAGCTCGTGATACCCGTCCTCCCGCCGCCGGCGGACATGCAGGGCGAGGTTGATCTTGGCGTAAGCGGTTTCGACGGACATTTTCGTTTTTCCTACACGCCTCGCGCCTGACGCCCTCGCCCGGCTTTTGCCCATCGTCATCCGCACAGCCCCGGGGGGCATACCGCAGAAGTGCCAGCTTCGTTTGGGCGGAATTTCTCTGAAAGTCTAAGACATAGGCAACCGACAAGACACTTGATACGGTGTCAACTTCGTCAACTTGCGCGCCGCCTTACATATTCGGATAGTTCGGCCCGCCACCGCCTTCGGGCGTGGTCCATTCGATGTTCTGGTTCGGGTCTTTGATGTCGCAGGTCTTGCAGTGGACGCAGTTCTGGCTGTTGATCTGGAATTTCGGCTCCTGCCCTTCTTCGATCAGCCATTCGTAGACGCCTGCCGGGCAGTAACGGGTCGAAGGACCGCCATAAACGTCCAGTTCGCTTTCCCGCTGCAATTCCATGTCTTCGACGAGCAAGTGGTTGCGCTGGTCTTCGGCATGGTTGGTGAAGGAGTAGGCCACGCTGGTCAGACGGTCGAAGCTGATCTTGCCGTCAGGCTTGGGATAGTCGATCGGCTGGTAGAGGTCGGCGCGCTGCAACTCTGTGTAGTCGCGGTGATGCTTCATCGCCGGGAGCACGCCGATCTTCAACTGCCGCATCCACATATCGACGCCCGCCAGAACCGTGCCGACATCGCCGCCGAACTTGGCAACGAGCGGTTGGGCATTCTTTACCTTTTTCAGCTCGGTGGCGATCCAGCTCTCGCGCAGGTTCGCGTCGTAATCCGCTAACTCGGTATGCTCTTGCCCCTCGGCTATAGCAGCGGCGACGCTCTCGGCGGCAAGCATGCCGCTCTTCATCGCGGTGTGGCTCCCCTTGATCCGCGGCACGTTGACGAAGCCAGCCGCGCAGCCGATCAGCGCACCGCCGGGGAAGGCGAGCTTCGGCACCGACTGCCAGCCGCCCTCGTTGATCGCCCTCGCGCCGTAAGCCACCCGCGTCCCGCCTTCGAGATATTCGCGGATCGCCGGATGCTGCTTCCAGCGCTGGAATTCCTGGAACGGCGAAACATAGGGGTTCTTATAATCGAGCGCCGTTACGAAGCCGATCGCCACCTGTCCGTTCGCCTGATGATACAGAAACCCGCCACCCCAGGTATCGCTCTCGCTCAGGGGCCAGCCCTGCGTATGGATCACCCGGCCGGGCACATGCTTGTCGGGATCGATATCCCACAATTCCTTGATGCCGAGGCCGTAGACCTGCGGCTGGCAATCCGCCTCGAGGCCGAACTGCGCCTTCATCTTTTTCGTAAGGTTGCCGCGAGCACCCTCCGCGAAAAGCGTATATTTCGCGTAGATTTCCATGCCCGGCTGGTAATCGCCCTTGTGCGAACCGTCCGCCGCGACGCCCATATCCTGCGTGATGACGCCCGTGACCGCGCCGTCTTCGCCAAACATCACCTCGCTTGCGGGGAAGCCGGGGAAGACCATGACCCCGAGCGCCTCGGCCTGCTCGCCCAGCCAGCGGGTAAGGTTGCCGAGCGAGCCGGTGTAGCACCCGTCATTCGACATGAAGGGCGGCATGGCGATATGCGGGATGCTCATCTTCCCGCCCTTGCTCAGCATCCAGTGCCAATTGTCGGTAACCGGCGTTTCCGCCATCGGGCAGTCCATGTCGCGCCAGTCGGGCAGCAACTCGTCCAGCGCTTTGGGATCGACGACCGCGCCCGACAGGATATGCGCCCCGATCTCGGAGCCCTTCTCCAGCACGACGACTTCGAGTTCCTCGTTCAGCTGCTTCAGCCGTATGGCCGCCGAAAGCCCCGCCACGCCGCCGCCGACGATCACGACATCGGTTGGCATGGATTCGCGTTCGCTCATCGTCTCGTCCTGTTTTACGAATGTTCCGTTGCAAGGGCACTTGCTTACCGCCGCGCTTGAGGTCAAGACTGCCGATAGTCCCGCCCATGGAAAATCGCGCCCACGTTTCCCTTGCCGATGAATACGCCGCCGCCCTCGACTGGTGGCGCAGTGCCGGCGTGGATTGCGAATTCGCCGATGAGGCGCAGGACTGGCTTGCCGAGCCGGACGCGGATGTCGCGCCAGTCGCAAAACCTGCTGAGCCTGTCGCCGAGCTGGAAGCAGAACCTGCGATCAAAAGCGCGGACATACCTACCGACCTCGCCACCTTCCAGGCATGGTGGACCGATCCCGCCTCGCCCCTCCCCCCCGCACCGGGATCCAGACTGGCGCCAACAGGCGAGGCGCAAGCGGCTTTGATGGTGCTCGTTCCGATTCCGGAAGCGCATGACAGTGATACCCTCCTGTCCGGTCCGCAAGGCTGTCTGGTGGCGAATATCGCAAAGGCCATGGGGCATGAGGCGGACGCGATGTACGTCGCCTCCGCCCTGCCCGCGCACCTCGCCATGCCCGATTGGTCGGCTCTTGCAGCGGACGGACTTTCCGCCGCCATCGCCCGCCACATTGAACTTGCCGCGCCGCAAAAGTTGATGCTTTTCGGCAACGACCTGCCTTTCCTGCTCGGCCATCCCCGAGGCACCGCGCCCGAAGCGTTCAACCGGTTCCGCGGCACTCCCGTAATCACGACATTTGCGCCAGACCGCCTGCTCGGCCACGCCCGGCAGCGCGCCCGTCTCTGGCGCCGCATTCTCGACTGGACCTCTTAATGAAGTATCTCGTCTCCGCCCTCGCGGCATCGCTTTGCCTTGCTGCACCCGCCGCTGCGCAGAATCAGAACACGCGCACCTATTTTACCGCCCGCATCAATGCGCCCGAGGTGCCGCAGCAACTCTCCGCCGGCGAGCGCGAGCATTTTGCGCGGCTCTTCCGCGCCATCGACCGCGAGAGCTGGGGCGAAGTGGAAGCACTGATCGCGCAGCGTCCCGACGGTTTGCTGACCGACGTTGCGCGCGCCGAATACTATCTCCACGCCAATTCCCCGCGCGTCGAATTGCCGACTCTCCTCGACTGGTTACAGACGGGCACCGAACTGCCGCAGGCGGCGCAGATCGGGCGGCTGAGCGTGACGCGCGGTGCAACTTACGAGCCGTCGCTGCCTTATGTGCAGAACCTGCAATCGCAAGGTGTCATGCCGCGCCGCACGCGACCGCGCGGCACCGGCGACGGGACAATGCCCAGCAGCATCGAGGAAGACATCCTCTCGCATATCCGCAATGACGATCCTGACGGTGCGCGCCTTTTGCTCGACGGGGTGGATTCGCTCCTGAGCTCTGATGCCCGCGCCGAATGGCGCCAGCGCGTCGCGTGGAGCTATTTCATCGAGAACCGCGATGCAGAGGCGCTGGCGATGGCGCAGACGGTCGGCGTCGGCACCGGGCCGTGGGTGGCGGAAGGCGACTTTACCGCAGGTCTTGCCGCGTGGCGGCTGGGCGATTGCAATTTGTCGCGCGATTACATGCAGCGCTCCGCCGTCGGCGCGGCCGGCCCGAACCTGCGCGCCGCCGCCTTTTAC
>JBARVT010000209.1:0-3448 GCA_049646405.1 Alteraurantiacibacter sp. | reverse complement strand
CCGAAGGCCAGTGCTACTGCTTGCTCAATGTGAAACCATACCTCTGCCGCGGTGCGCAGGGGAAGCATCAAATTGCCGAATCTTTCGTGAGGCCGTCACGCACAGCGTTGTAATCGAACCGCACTTTCACCGCGCATATCGAAACGCGCACCCTTTCGCATTTCGTCGGGCAAAGGCATTGTCACGGCGATGGAAAAGCTTCTGCCCCACCGGCGTGCGATCATCGCCAGCGTTGTGCTTTTCGGACTCGCCGTTGCCATCCTCTTCGCGATGAATCGTCCGCCGATCTGCACCTGCGGATATGTCGAGCTGTGGCACGGCACAGTGCAAAGCGCGGGCAACAGCCAGCATATCGCGGACTGGTATGCGCCGAGCCATTTTACGCACGGCCTCATCATGGCGGGCCTTGCCTGGCTGCTGTGGCAGAAGTGGAAGCTGCTGGGCGCGCGGCCCGAACGCTGGGCCTTGCCGATTGCCATTGCGGTGGAAGCCGCATGGGAAATTTCGGAGAACACGCAGGCCGTTATCGACCGCTACCGCGAGGCGACGGCGGCATTCGGCTATACCGGGGATAGCATCGTAAATTCCGCTGCCGATATCGGCTGGATGGTAGCGGGCTTTCTCGTCGCGGTGCGTCTGCCCGCCTGGGCAAGCTGGGCGCTGGCGATCGGGCTGGAACTGCTGGCGCTTTACGCCATTCGCGACAACCTGACACTCAATGTGGTCATGCTGTTCTATCCCATCGACGCCATCCGCGAATGGCAGAGCGTGGGCGGGGCGCTGGGATGAACGGTTGAATGGAGGAACGGAATGCGGGCACAACCCGTTGGCAGCGCAAAGGACAACTGGGGAGCATCATGATCACACGATTCGTATCGGCAGCTTTTGCCGCCATCGCTCTGCCCGCTGCCGCAGCAGCGCAGGACGTGCCAGACGCCGCGCCGCCGCAGGTCGATGCAGGCGTGTTCGGCGGCGATTTCCTTTCCGTGGGCGTGGGCGGTGCGCTGTCGCCGTCTTATACCGGGTCGGACGATTACGTGATCTCCGTGCTGCCGGTGGTCCTCGGCAATTTCGGCGGTGTGGAGATTTCGCCGCGCGCAGGCGGGTTGAAGCTGGACTTCATCCCTGACCCGCGTGAGGGAATGGGGTTCGATGCGGGCATCGCCGCGCGGCTGCGCTCCAACCGCGCTTCGCAGATCGAGGATCCTATCGTCGAAAGATATGGCGAACTCGATCGCGCCATCGAGGTCGGGCCGAGCGTTGGGGTGAATTTCCCCGCCGTGCTCAACCCTTATGACAGCGTTTCGCTCTCCACCGATGTGATGTTCGACGTGAACGGTGCGCACGGCGGAACGGTCGTAACCCCAAGCGTGGCGTATACCACGCCTCTCAGCCGCAGTATCCTTGCCAATCTGTCAGTCAGCGCCG
The DNA here is from genome assembly GCA_049646405.1 of Alteraurantiacibacter sp. Lineage (GTDB taxonomy): Bacteria > Pseudomonadota > Alphaproteobacteria > Sphingomonadales > Sphingomonadaceae > Alteraurantiacibacter. The sequence continues at coordinate 2,020 of JBARVT010000209.1, read as the reverse complement.
AATGGGGGAGCGAAGCTTTCCAGGATTATTACTTCGCCGTGCCCGCCATCAACACGCTGCTGCCCGACGAAGACGTGCTGCCCGCCTACGAGCCGGATGGCGGAGGCTTCACCTCGGCGGGCGTAAACGTGCTGCTGGGCGTGGACCTTGACGGCGACGTGACTAATGGCGGGCTGGGCGTGATCCTGCTCGGCGGATATTCGCGCCTGCTCGGCGATGCGGCGGACACGCCGTTTACGACCATCCGTGGCAGCCGCGACCAATTCCTCGGTGCCGTAGGTGTCACCTACACTTTTGGCCTGTAGGCGCTACTCCGCCGCCTGCACTGCGGCTTCGGCCACGCTGGCAAGCTTTCGCAGGGCGGCCATGTGTCGCGCGAAAGCTTTCGTTCCCTCCGGAGTGAAGGCTGCCCAGGTGCGCTGCCTGCCGTCGCTCTTGGCCTTGCGCAACCGGACGTAATGAGCGTCTGACAGAGCGGAAAGGTGCTTCGAGAGCACGCTGTCGCTGACGTCAAGAATATCGCGCAAGGTGGCGAATTCGATCTCGTCCACACGGGCGAGGACAGCGGCGATCTGCAGGCGCGCGGGCGGATGCAGCACCGGGTCGATGGCGTTTTCCATCACGCTTGCTCCGACCGCAGTTCGGCCAGATACAGCTTTTGCCACCAGAGACTGGCCAGCGTTTCGAGAACGAAAACCAGACCGACGATCACGGGCACCCATGGGGTCCACCGGTTGAGCCCACCGGTGAGCAGAACGGCGCCCAGCCCTGCAATGACGATAGCGAAAGCTAGCCAGATTGCCGGCCTTGCAGCGCGGGAGGTGAAACCGCTGACGAACATCCCATGGCGTTTGCGATCGTCGCGATTGATCCAGAAAATTCCGCCAATCGCGATCACCAGGCAGGCAGCCATGCCGGGCGAGGGCAATCCCCATCCAAGGACGAACAGTGCTTCGATCGCGCCGAACGCGGCATGCCTCCACAGTGGCCAGGTCATCTGACCGGCCATCCTGCGATCCGTTTGCCTGACCGCATCGAGCGAGGCGCGTGCTTCGTTTCCGTCCATGATCTACCGCCTTTACTTTCCAATACGGAAAGAGATAGGCTTCACTTTCCAGTTTGGCAAGATAAAACTTTCCAAACTGGAAAACGATGGCTCGGGCATCCCGGTGTAACCCGTCGCGCTGGGCTGGCGAAGACAGGGCGATCCAACAGGAGATCCTTTCATGCTCGCACGTATCGCCACCCCCGTCCTTGCCATCGCGCTAGTCGCGACGGTGGTGACGCAGATCCTTTACATCGCTACCGGCATCGGCGGGACGCCAGGGGCGCAGGTTCTCTGGCGGAGCGAGGCGGTGCTGTTTCTTGCCATCGCGCTGTTTGGCTTTGCATGGATGCGCGCCGCGCCGCTGGTCGCGGGCGGCATGGTGCTGGGCGGGCTTGTCAACCTGTTGCAGGTCGCCATTGGGCTATTGCTGTTCGGCGCGTTCGAGGGGGCGCAGCAGGGTGCAGTCGTGGGCTTTGCCTTCGTGCTTTACTTCGCGGGCAAGGTCGCCTTTTCCTTTGCCGCGCTCGCTATCGCGTTCGCCGGGCTGGGCGGTGCAGGCTGGAGCCGGATCGCGAGCTGGCTGGCGCTGCTGACGGGTATCATTGGCCTCGCCACCAATCTCTACGCGATCGCAGGTGGATCGGCGATGTTCGTCGCAGGTGCTTCAGGCACGGCGGCGACTTTCGCTCTGGCGCTGGCCCTCGGCGCTCACGGCACGGCAATCTCACGCATCAACGACGACGAATAGGGCTGGAGCAAGCGCTGCGCCGCGTCCCAGCCGCCATGCAGCCATGTCCGCCACGCCGCCGCGTCCGGGGGCAGGATCGCGGGCATGGCATCGCGGCTCGCCGCCTTGAGCAGCGCATTGGGCGGCGCGGATAGCAGCGCGAAGCCGGGCACCTCGCTGTCCTTCCATACGCCTGCGAACGCAAAGAGCGGTTGGTCCGCGCAGGCGAACCAATGGCGGCGGCG
>JBARVT010000208.1:0-2691 GCA_049646405.1 Alteraurantiacibacter sp. | reverse complement strand
TGCTGGCGCTTTCCGGATGCCAGACGGCTTACGAAACCGCCGCGACGCAGATCGGCTCGGCCACCCTGCAGAACCGCGCGGGTGCGACGGTAGGTACGGCGCGGATGTATTCGCTGGGCGGCGAGGTAACGCTGAATGCGAGCTTCTCCGGCCTGACGCCGGGCGTCCACGGCGTCCACCTTCACACGACCGGCGATTGCGGCGCCAACGACTTCACCTCTGCGGGCGGACATCTCAATCCCGGCGGCAACCAGCATGGCACGCAGAACCCGCGCGGCGCGCATCTGGGCGACTTGCCCAATGTCACCATTGCTGCCGACGGCACCGGCACCATGAGCACCGCGCTGCGCGGAACGCGCGACGGCATTCGTGACGATATCTTCGATGCCGATGGCACCGCCATCGTGGTCCATGAGGGTGCCGACGACTACCGCAGCGATCCGGCTGGCGATGCCGGCAGCCGCGTCGCCTGCGGCCTCGTCACCGCCACGCTGAACCCGGGCTAATCTGCATCGACGGCGTAGGGCGTGGTATCCTCCACCCCCGCCTCCTCGAAACCCTTGCGTCGCAAGCGGCACGAATCGCACAGCCCGCAAGCCAGCCCCTCTAACGTCGGATCGTAGCACGACCAGCTCCACGCCGGGTCAAGCCCCAGCCGCGCGCATTCGCTGGCGATCTCGGCCTTGGTCATGTGCTGGAGCGGGGCGTGGATTTCGAAAGCCTCACCTTCAACGCCCTGTTTCGTACCGAGCCGTGCTGTTTCCGCAAAGCTGGCGATGAACTCGGGGCGGCAATCTGGATAGCCCGAATAATCAAGGGCATTTACCCCGATGAAGATATCCCGCGACCCGGCGCTCTCGGCAAAAGCCGTCGTCAGAGCAAGAAACAACAGGTTGCGCGCGGGCACGTAGGTTACGGGAATGTCGTTACCCACGCCGCCCTTCGGCACGTCCATGTCGTCCGTCAGCGCCGATCCTCCGAACCTGCGCAAATCCATCGGCAGCTCGACATGCCGGTGGACCCCCAGCGCCTTTGCGATGGCGCGCGCGGATTGCAGTTCGCACACATGCCGCTGCCCGTAATCGACGGTTAGCGCGTGGAGGGCATAGCCCTGCTCCTTCGCCAGCGCAGCGGTCACCATGGAATCAAGCCCGCCGGACAGCAGTATCGTTGCGATCTTGGGAGTGTCGGTCATCTGCGCGCAGCTAGAGCGCGCATGGCCCGCGCACAAGGTTCAGCAGGAGCCGGTGCGGCGCCCCTCGCCTTCGATCCGGAACGGCTGCCCGCCCTGGATGCCCTGGCTTCGCAACTGCACGAGCTGGTTGCTTTCGCGACGGATCGTCGTGCGGCCATAGCCATTGCCGCGGCAGGTATATTGCACCGTCACCTCATTCGCCGAATCACCGACCACGAAGCGTTCGCAGCCCGGCTGGCGATGCTGGAGCTGGATCAGCTCGCGCCCGGTCCGCAGGCAGATACGCTGTGCAGGCTGGCCGGAACGGAAGCTGAGCGTCCACGTCCCGCGTTCGAGCCGGTCGAGCATTTCGAGATCGGGAGCGTGCGCCGTCGCGGGCATGGCGAAGGCTACTGCGGCAACCGCAATCCCGGAAATCTTCAAGGCGAGGCGTCTGGTCATCGTTCCTGTCTCATTCGTGCTGCCACCATAGCATAGCACACCATGTATCGTCGGTGAATTGCACTTTTCGCGCGACGAACCGTTCAATCCAGAATGGCGAACTGACGGGAACAGAATGCGCAATCGACAAGGATGATCCCGTCATCATTCGTCATTTCGCGTCGCTCCTCTTTCGGAAAGCGCGAAAGCACGTTCTCATAATGCTGGGTCGTGCAACGGCAGCCGCGATGTAGCGACGTGCCCGGCATCACCCGCACCTCCGGTTCTTCGTGGTAGAGCCGCCAGACCATCTCCTCCAGCGACAGCGCCGGATCGGCCAGCTCCTCGTGTTTGAGGCTTTCGGCCATGATCGCAGCGTGTTCCCATTCGGGATGGTCCATCCGCGCATGCAGCCGCTTGCGGCCCTCCTCTCCATCGGGCAGGTGCTGGACAAGGAAGCCCGCCGCCACGCTGCCTTCCGTACCCGAGCGGATCGCGGTGCGGATGAGCGTCGGCACCTGCTCGCTCTGCGCGAAATAGCTCTCCACCGCCGCCGACAGAGATTCGCCCTCGAGCGGCACGATACCCTGATAACGCTTGCCGGTTTTCGCGATGTCGAACGTGATAGCGAGATGGCCGGTGCCGAACAGCGTCGGCAAGGAGGCGCTCGCGCCGATATCGGCGGTGCGTTCTGGGTCGTGCTGAATATAGCCGCGCAGCGCGCCGTCGCGGTAATCGCACACCAGCAGATTGGCGAGGCCGCCTTCGCTCTGCGCCTGCATGGTAAGCTGGTCGCCCTCGTCCTTCAGCAGCGATCCCATGAGCGCAGTCAGCACCAGCGCTTCGGACAGGCAATGCGTCAGCGCGACCGGATAATCATGCGCGGCGAGGATTTCCTCCAGCACCGGCCCCAGTCGCACCGCACGGCCGCGGCAATTGCGATCCGGCAGGATGAAGCCGAGCAGCTTGTCGGCGTAGGTCTGCGTATTTTCGGTATCCATGCGCGCCATATGGGGCGTGCCCCCGCGCTATGGAAGACGATCCTATCCGAGCATGCCGAAGCACCACAGCAGGAT
>JBARVT010000207.1:0-13072 GCA_049646405.1 Alteraurantiacibacter sp. | reverse complement strand
CGTGAGGGGGATACACGCGATAGCTTCTCGCCAACCGCCGGCGAAGAAGCGGCGCTGTCCGACGCAGCCGAAATGCTCGACGAACGGCGCGAAGAAATCGACGAACAGCCCGCCGATGGTAACGAGTGAAACTGGATTGGGTCACGGAGACGTGATAGACCGCGAGGCATGACCGCGATTGCCGAAAAACCGCACAAGGCAGACGATTACGTCGCCCTTCCCGAAGTCGACAGAGGTGTTTTCACTGCGCCGCTGAAGCGTCCTGCGCATGTCGGCGAGGACTGGCTGGAACCGCAGCAAACCGAATATTCATCCGAGCAGGACGCAATCTGGGACGATCTCTTCGATCGCCAGATGGAAGTGTTGCCCGGGCGGGCCTGCTCGGCCAGGCTGGAGGGGCTCGACCGCCTGAGCCTCGGCAATGGCGGCGTGCCGAGTTTCGAGCGACTCTCGCGCGAACTGGGCGCGATGACGGGGTGGAGCGTGGTGCCCGTGCCCATGCTCATCCCCGACCACGTGTTCTTCTGGCACCTCGCCAACCGCCGCTTCCCAGCGGGCAACTTCATTCGCACGCGCGAGACGTTCGATTATATTCAGGAGCCGGACGTCTTCCACGACGTGTTCGGTCATGTGCCGCTGCTGACCGATCCGGTCTTCGCCGACTACATGCAGGAATATGGCCGCGCCGGTTGGAAGGCGATGCGTCACAACAAGCTGAAGGCGCTGGGCGCGCTCTATTGGTACACGGTTGAATTCGGTCTGATCCTCGAAAACGACGAACCGCGCATTTTCGGGGCAGGCATCCTTTCTGGCCCGCAGGAGGCGATCTTCGCGCTGGAGGACGAGAGCCCGAACCGCATCATGCTCAATGTCGACCGCGTGATGCGCACCGATTACGTGATCGACGACTTGCAGCCGACCTATTTCGTGATCGAGAGCTTCGAGGATCTCTATCGCCAGACGGTGGAGCGCGATTTCGACCGGCTATACCAGGCGCTGGAGCCAAGCTTTACTTACGCCAACAGCGCGCTGATCAAGGTCGACAACGTCCTGCATCGCGGAACACAGGAATATTTCCTGCGCGGTGGGCGCGGGAGCGGCGCGACGCCCGTCTGACCCAAAGCGTATAGCGCAAACAAAAAGGGCGCCCCGCGAAGGCCGCCCTTTTCGTATTAGCCTGAGTGGCGCGAGATTACATCTCGTTGCCGTCCATTTCCTCGCCGACGGTGTCGGCCATGGCTTCGCCTTCGTCTTCGGCCTGGTCGGCCGCGTCTTCCATGGCTTCGACTTCGGCTTCCGGAGCGCCGGCGTCTTCCATGGCTTCGGCCTGGGCATCGAGTTCCGATTCGGTCTGCTCGGCTTCGTCTTCCATGGCTTCTTCGGTCGGGCCGTCACAGGCGGCGACACCGAGGCCCAGAACGGCGGCGGAAGCGAAAGCGATAATCTTCTTCATGATAATTCCCTTGTCTTGTGCGTGGAGATGAACGGTCCGGCAGAGGCAAGCCTCTGCCGGCAATCGCTTACATCGTCGATTCGTCGACCGTTTCGCCGATGGGATCGTTGTTCGTGCCCATGTCGGTGTCGCCCTCGGCGGCATCTTCGACACGGTCGGCTTCTTCTTCCATCATGTCGGCTTCGGCATCGGAGATCTGACCGGCGTCTTCCATAGCGTCGGCCTGGTCTTCCATGGCCTCGGCTTCTTCCTCGGCAGCTTCTTCAGCCGGGCTGTCACAAGCTGCGACACCGAGACCGAGAACGGCGGCGGAGGCGAAGGCGATAATCTTCTTCATATCAAAATCCTTTCGAACGGGCTCCGGCGCGATCTAGCTCCCGGTAACACCTGCCGAGGAGTTTAGAGGGGAGATGAGCCGGACACAACGAATTTTGACGATCATCGTCTAATTTCCGCCACCCATTCGCCGCATTTGATTATAGCGGCAACGGCAAGCTCTTCAAACGAAGAGGGCGGCCCGTCCGGGCCGCCCTCTCAACTCTCGGATTCTCAGAACCGATTACATGCCTTCGTTCGGCATCTCGTCGACCTGGTCTTCCATGCCTTCTTCCATGGCATCGGTCTGATCGTCCATGGCGTCTGCCTGTTCGTCGGTAATTGCGCCGCTGGCTTCCATATCGTTCACCTGCGCGTCGCGGTTGTCTTCCATTTGCTCGATCTCGTCTTCGGCTTCGTTTTCGGCTGCGGTGTCGCAGGCGGCGAGGCCAAGGCCGAGAGCGGCGGCGGAAGCGAATGCAACAATCTTTTTCATAATCAATCCTTGTTACTGGCGATGCGACGTTTCGATCGCTCGATGGGATGACCGGGAGACGTCCCTTCAAATCTATTTGCTGCGCGAAACCGCGGCAGGTGGCATCCATTCCGATGCCGGATTATAACGACTGCCTGTGAATTCCCGGTGTCGTTGGGGGGAAGAACGGGCCGATCATGCCTTTGTTCCGCCTCAATTCGTTTATCGGCATTTCGGTAAGAACATGCCGCATCAAAATAAGGCAAGCAGCGCCGCGCCTATCGCGATCCTATAGATCACGAAGACCAGCATCGACGCCTTTTTGAGGAAATTCATGAGGAAGGCCATCGTCGCAAAAGCGGCAAGGAAGGTGAGGACGCCGGCGATCAACGCCTCTACCGCGAGGTCGCCACCAGCCTCGAAAATCTCCGGCACGATCAGCACGCCCGCGCCCGCGACGGCGGGGATGGAGAGCAGGAAGGAAAAGCGCGCCGATTCGAAGCGGCTGTATCCGAGCGCGCGGGCCGCCGTCATCGTTACGCCCGAACGGCTGGTGCCGGGAATGATCGCCAAGGCCTGCGCGAGGCCGACGAGCAGCCCGTCGCGCCAGGTCATGTCCTCGAAAGTCTTGGTTTCCTTGCCCAGCCAGTCCGCCAGCCCGAGCAGGAGACCATAGAATATAAGGTTCACGGCAATCAGATCCGTAAAGCGGATCGAGGCCATGAGGTCGTCGTCCTCGACGGTGATGCCGAACATCGTTTCGGCTACGGAGTTAAACGCCCCCAGCTTGATTGCGAGGCCGAAGGCGACCGCCGGAATCGTGCCCAGCACGATCCACCAGAACAGCCTTCGCGCAGCCGGCGCTTCGCCCAGCCCCACGCTGGCGAATCCGCCACGCGCCAGCATCACCACGTCTTTGAAAAAATAGACCATGATCGCGAGCAGCGAACCGACATGCACCGCCACGTCGATCAGCGGTCCCTGGTCGGGGAAATCGGTAAAGGTCGGGATCAGGATCAGGTGGCCCGACGAAGAAATGGGCAGGAATTCGGTGATCCCCTGAACGATGGCGATCAGCAACAGCTGGAGGAAAGTCATCACCGCTCCATGGCCGGTCCGGCATCCAAGTCAAGCGAATGCGAAAAGGCCCGCCCCTTGCGATCTGCGCAGAGGCGGGCCTTCATGATTGGACGATGTAACCGCTTACCAGATGCGGATGCGCTCTTCCGGCGGCAGGTACAGTTCGTCGTCCTCGGCGATGCTAAACGCCTCGTACCACGCATCTGAATGGCGGACCGAGTTGTTGACGCGGAATTCGCCTGGCGGGTGGTTGGCGGTCATCACGCGGTTACGCAGGCTTTCCTCGCGTTCCATCCCGCGCCAGATCTGGCCGTAGCCGAGGAAGAAGCGCTGGTCGCCGGTCAGCCCGTCGATCACCGGCGCTTCTTCGCCGTTCAGCGAGAGGCGGTAAGCCCGATAGGCCATCTGCAGGCCGACCACGTCGCCCAGCGTCTCGCCCATCGACTGGCCGGCGCGCAGGCACGCCGGGCCTTCGGCATTCTCGACAGGGCAGTAAGCCTCGATGAAGTCTCCCATGCGGCCCGCATAATCCTCGAACCCTTCGCGGTCGGCATCCTGCCACCAGTTCCGGAGCGTGCCGGTGGCATCGTATTGCGAGCCCTGGTCGTCATAACCGTGGCCGATTTCGTGCCCGATCACCGCGCCGATGGCGCCGTAATTTACCGCCGGATCATTCTCCGCGTCGAAGAACGGGCGCTGCAGGATCGCGGCGGGAAAGACGATGCGGTTGGTGAGCGGCGAGTAATAGGCATTCACCGTCATCGGCAACATGCCCCACTCGGTCGGGTCGACCTCGGTTCCGAGCTTGGACAGGTTGTCGGCGATGCCCCAGGCGCGCGCGTTCATCGCATTGGCGAGCGGATCGTCGGACGTGATCTCAAGGCCGTCATAGGTCTCAAATTCATCCGGATAACCGACCATGGGCACGAAGCCGTCAAGTTTGACGCGGGCCTGCGTCACGGTATCGGGCGACATCCACTCGTTTTCATCGAGCGCCATGCCCATTGCGCGCGACAGGTTGCCGACCAGCTCTTCCATCTGGGCCTTGCTAGCGGCCGGGAAATAGCGTTCGACATACAGTGCGCCGAGCTGTTCGCCGAGCGTGCCCTGTACGTTAGAAATCGCACGCTTCCAGCGGGCCTGCTGCTCCTCCTGCCCGTTGATCGTACGACCGTAAAAATCGAAGCTCGCTTCGTCGAGATCGCTGCGCAAAATCGCCGCGTTCGAACGGAGGAACTCCTTGGCCATATACGCCTTGAGCGTCGCGAGCGGGGTTTCGGTGAGCAACTGCATCATCGCCGGCAAGCCGCCGCCCATCATGTCGAGCTGCGCCTGCGACAGGCCGAGCGCCTCGATCTCATCGTCGGTGGCGGGGATCTGGCTGATAAGGAAACGGGTCTGGCCGGTGTAGCCGCCGGTTTCGATCACCGCGTCGATCGGAAAGTTACCCGCCATGGCGCGCAGTTCGTCGGGTGTGATCTCGTTATAGGTCAGCTGCGGCATTCGCAGCATCTGGCGTGCCCATTCCAGTTCCGCGACATCGCGCTCGAACGCGTAGACCGCTTCTGCGGCGCCTTCTGCATCGGCGTAGCCTGCGGCCGAGAGCATCGTGGCCATGAAATCCTTGTAGGATTTGCGGATGGCCAGATTGCTTTCGGAATCGACGAGGTAATAATCGCGATCAGGCAGGCCCATGCCGTCGAAGCCGACGCTCGGCACATATTGCGTCGGGTTGCGCGCATCGATGCCGACGCCGATACTGATAAGGCCGGCAAAGGCAGGCTTCTCGAACAACGAGGCCAGCTCGGTCAGGTTCTGCGCGGAATAGATTTCCTGCAGGTAAGGCTGCGCGGGGGCGAGGCCGGTCGCGTCGATCGCCTCGACATTGTAATAGGCGTCATAGGCATCAACGATGCGACGCGCCGTGGTGCCGGGGGCGGGGTTCGATGCGACGAGATCGTTGACGAGCGTGCGCGTATCCTCACGCGATTTCTCGCCCAAAAGGTCAAACGCGCCGAAACGCTGGCGGTCGGCAGGAATGGTGTTCTCGCGTATCCACTTGCCATTGACATAGGCATTGAAATTGTCGCCCGGATCGACGGTGGTGTCGATATCGGAAAGACCTACGCCCCAGGTGCCGAAGTCCATCTGCGGCAGCGGGGTTTCGTCCTGCGCGATGGCCGGGGCAGCTATTGCGAGCCCCAAGGCCGATACGGTGGTTGTAAGCAACGTGCGGATCATGCGATCTGGTGTCCCTTCGTGGATTATCCGTAACTTGCTGGATAGAAAGCTGCGGCTGAACGGTTTCTGTCGTTACCATTTCGACGAAGCGCCGACTCGGTTCGACGCGCGTGTATCACGCCCTGCCGCTCAGGCGACAGCCGCCTCGTCGAATTGCAGGCTGGAGAGGCGCGCATAGAGGCCGTCCTCGCGTACGAGGCTGGCATGATCGCCCTGCTCGACGATGCGGCCATCCTCCATCACCACGATACGGTCCGCCGCACGCACCGTGGCGAGGCGGTGCGCGATGACGAGTGTGGTGCGCTCGGCCATCAGCCGCTCGAGCGCGTCCTGCACCAGCCGCTCGCTCTCCGCGTCGAGAGCGCTTGTCGCCTCGTCAAGCAACAGGATCGGCGCCTCGCGCAGCAGCGCGCGGGCGATGGCGACCCGCTGACGCTGGCCGCCGGAAAGTCGCGCCCCGCCCTCGCCAAGAAAAGTGTCGAGCCCTTCCGGCAAGCCGCGCAAGAACCCCTCGGCGTTGGCTGCGCGCGCCGCGTCCCAGACCGCGTCTTCGCTCGCCTCCCACGCACCGTAGCGCAAATTGTCGCGCGCGCTGGCGGCGAAGAGAATGCCCTCTTGCGGGACGAGTGCCATGCGGCGGCGGATGTCGGCGGGATCGGCCTGCGACAGCGGGACACCGTCGAGCCGGATCGTGCCGGATTGCGGATCGTAGAACCGCTCGGCGAGCTGGAAGATGGTTGACTTGCCCGCGCCCGACGGACCGACGATGGCGACCGTTTCGCCCGGGTCCACCTTGAGAGAGAAATCGGTGATGGCGTTTGCGCCAGGGCGGGTCGGATAGCTGAAGGTGACATGGTCAAAAGCAAGGCTGCCGCGTGGCGGGTGCGGCAGGGCTTGCGGGCGCGCGGGCGGCATGATGTCCGGCTCTTCGGCAAGCAGTTCGCCAAGCCTGCTCGCTGCGCCCGCCCCGCGCAGCAGGTCTCCATACACCTCGGTCAGCGCGCCGAAGCTGCCCGCCGCGATCATCCCGCCAACGACAAAGGAGGTAATCGTGCCGCCGGTGATCGCGCCCTCGCTCACCAGCACCGCGCCCCGCCACAGCAGCAGGGTGATCGCCCCGAAGATGAGCGTCATCACCGTCGCGGTCATGATCGCGCGGATCAGGATGCGCTTCTTCGCGATGGCGAAGGTCGCGTCGACCGCCGCGCCGAAACGCCCCGCTTCGCGGCTTTCCTGGTTGAAGCCCTGGACGATCTTCATTGCAGAGAGCACTTCGGTCACGATCCCGCCGACATCGGCAACACGGTCCTGGCTTGTCCGGCTGACGGTGCGCAGCCGTTTGCCGAAGAGAGCGATGGGAATGATGATCACCGGAATTCCAGCCAGCAACCAGATAGTCAGCTGCGGGGCGAGCCAGAAGAGGTACCCGGTCGACAGCACCGCCATGATCGAATTGCGCAATGCGACCGAGATGGTCGTGCCCACCACTGTCTCGATGATCGCTGTGTCCGATGTCATCCGGCTGGAGATTTCCTTGGGGCTGTTCTCCTCGAAGAAACCGGGCGAGAGGCGCAGCAGGTTCTCGTAAACGCGGGCGCGGATGTCCGCGACCACGCGCTCGCCCAGCCAGCTGACGAAATAGAAGCGCAGCGCAGTCCCCAGCCCGAGGACGCCCACAAGCAAGAGCAGGTAGCGGAACCAGCGGTCGATATCGCCCGCACCTTCTCCCGCACCGACGAATCCGCGATCGATCACCAGTTTCAGGCCGTAGGGGATCGCCAGCGACATCACCGCCGCCGTCACCAGCAGCGCGATGGCGGCAAGCACGATCTGAAGGCGATACTTCGACGCCTCGCGGAAGATCATCCGCAGTGGCGTCAGGCTCGTAGCGAGCTTGGGCTCGTCTGCGGGTGGGGTGCTGGCCATGGTCGCGGGCCGCTCTAGCGCAAGCGGACGGCGGGTTGAAGCGCCCATCGACGCGTCCACTTTAGAAAAAGCGGTATGCCGGGATACAAACCTGCATGTCGCATTGCACAACGCGCGTTTTGCCGCCATATCGCCTCCTCCGCGCGAGAACGAAAACGCAAAAGCAGCGCACCATTTTCGAACGGCGGGCCTGCGGGCGCGCCGCACGCAGGAGACGCAAGGACTTGCTCTATTCCGCTTACGAAATGCAGAAGGCCTGGCTGAGCTCGGCCAGTAACTGGGCGACCGTCGGGGCCCGGCTGCTCGACAATCCGGCGCTGCCGATGGGCTATTTCGGCATGGGTCCGGCAGCCGCCAGCGCGCTGAAGGTTTTCGCCCATCTCTATGAGGATCGCGGCAAGCCCGATTTCGACATCCAACCCGTCGTCATCGACGGCAAGGCCAAGACTGTGAACGAGGCGCTGGTGTTCGAAAAGCCGTTCGGCTCGCTCCGCCGCTTCGTGCGCGACGACTTGCCGGAAGACGCACCCAAACTGATGATCGTTGCGCCGATGAGCGGCCACTACGCCACGCTGCTGCGCGGCACGGTGCAGCGCATGGTGGAGAACCAGCAGGTGTGGATCACCGACTGGGCCGATGCACGCATGGTGCCGACCGAAGCGGGCAATTTCGATCTTGACGATTACATCGACTACCTGATCGAATTCCTGCAATTCATCGGGCCGGATACGCACGTGCTGGCCGTGTGCCAACCCTCCGTCCCGGCCTTTGCCGCTGCGGCGGTGATGGGCGCGGCGAAGGACAAATGCCGCCCCAAATCGCTCACCATGATGGGCGGCCCGATCGACACGCGGGCCAGCCCGACGGGTGTGAACGATCTGGCGATGGACAAACCGCTCAGCTGGTTTCGCAACAACGTCATCGCCACCGTGCCGCTCACCTATCCGGGCGCGGGGCGCAAGGTCTATCCCGGCTTCCTGCAGCTCGCCGGCTTCATCAGCATGAATCTCGCCGATCACATGATGAGCCATTATGAAATGTTCAAGCACATGACGCTGGGCGACCAGGATAGCGCGGATCGCACCAAGCTGTTCTACGACGAGTATCTCTCGGTCTGCGATATGACAGCGGAGTTCTACCTCCAGACCATCGAGCACGTGTTCCAGGAGCATTCGCTGCCCAAGGGCGAGTTCGTCCATCGCGGCAAGGCGATCGATCCGGACGCTCTGCGCGACACCGCGTTGCTAGCGATCGAAGGCGAGCACGACGACATTTCAGGCCTCGGCCAGACGAAGGCGGCGCTCGGGCTGGCGAAGCATTTGCCCGAAGACAAGAAACGCTATTTTATGGCGCCCGACGTCGGGCATTACGGCATCTTCAACGGCAGCAAGTGGCGTGGCACCATCGCGCCGGTCGTGGAAGAGTGGATCCGGAAGAACGGTTGAGCTTTTGTTTTGCGCTCACGCCACCGCGTGAGCGTCCTCGCTAGACGCGCAGCAGAGCTGCGCCCGCTGCGGGCGGGCGTTTGCCCTTGCCGGCCGAAGAGGGCCGGAGCTCCGCAAAGCCTTTGCAATGTTGTGCAGGCTTCGGTCGCGATTGGCGACCGACAGAGTGCGAATGCGCGACCGCAGGTGCCGCGTAGCGAAGCGGAGCGAATAGCGCCGAGGACGAAGCTGCGGAGGCGGCTTCGCAAACAAACTATGTCTTAGCATTCCGCCCGAACACCCGCCGCAGCAAAGTCCTCAATGCAACCAGCAGGCCGATGGCCAGCGCCAACAACACCGCGGCAACCCCCGCCGCCGCCCACGGATACTCGTAGACAATCCACATCAGCCCGATGGTCGTGACGTCCTCCGCCGTCGACAAGGCGATGTTGCTGACGGGTTCGGGCGAGGTATTGATTGCGGCCCTTGCGCCAGCCTTGCCGCCATGCGCCAGCAGCGCGCCACCGCCGCCGAGAAGGAAGGCAACCACCTGCATGGCCGGGTCGCCCGGATCGACGATGGCGAGCGCCAGCAAAGCGCCGCCAATGGGCCGCACCAGCGTGTGGACCGTATCCCACGCGCTGTCGAGCCACGGCACCTTGTCGGCGAAGAACTCCGCCGCCGCGCCGAAGCCCGCAATGCCCAGCACCCACGGATTGGCGAGCGCCTGAAGGCTTTCGAGATGGTCGGGCAGGGGTACTAAGCCGCTGCGCATGGCGAGGCCCGTCCCCAGCACGACGAGATAGAGTCGCCATCCGGCCAGCAGGCTGGCGCTCGCAGCGATGCCGAGAATTTCGACAATACCGAGGCTGGCGGGCGCGTCCATGCGCCGGACTATCGCCCCGCAAAATGCGAATGTCGAGAGGCGCTTACGTTGCCGCAGGCACGCGGGCGGCAGCCAGCCGCTGCGCGACAGGCGACATTTCGAAGCCTTTGCGCTTCAGCCGCCACTGGCTCCACATCGCGCACTGGAAGGCAATCAGGATCAGCACGAAGCTTTGGAAGGCGATGCCGACGAACAGCGCACCGACGAGGAAAATCGCCTGCGCGTGCTGAAGCGCGGTCGCAAGTTCGTACATGACCACGTCGCGATCGGCGCGCTTCGGCGCTTCCCGCCAACGGATACGCTCCATGTTGACAAGGCCCATCCCCTGCATGGCGAGCCACAGGAACAGGCCGAGCCAGCCCTGCTCGCCCAGCATTTCAAAATAGCTGGAGTGATAGGCGCGCGCTCGGTCGGTCACCTCGGTGTAGGTGATCCGGCGGTTGTTGCCTTCGCCCTCGATGGTCGGGATTTCGTAAGTGAAGCTGTTGCCGCGATAGGCATCGAACCCACCGCCCGCCGGATTGGCGAGCGCGTAGTGATAGGTCCATTTCCACACCTCGACGCGGGTGGAGGCGCTCTCGTCGGAGCGGAAACCGGTGATGGTCCCCATCCGTTCGACATATTCGTCCGGCAGGAACGGCATTGATACGAGCAACGCCACGGCGGTCAGGCCTGCGAACAGCACGCGGTGGCGCACCTGGCGCAGCATCAGCACGGCGAGCACGGCGATGCAGACGAGGCCCGTGCGCGCGCCCGTCCCCACAGGCACGATCAGGCAGGCGAAAATCAGCGCGGCGGTGAAGGCCGACACCGTCCAGTGCGAGGGAAAGATCGTGCCGCGCCGAGCGAGGAACAGGATCAGCGGGATGCTGGCGATGGCGGCGGTCGAGAAGATCGAGCCTTCGTAAATACCCGAATCGTTTTGCACCAGCAGCACCAGCGAATCGTATCCGCCGCCGCCGGCCACGGTCTTGATCCCGCCGGTGATGGCGATGGCTGCGATGGAAAGGACAAAGACCAGCACCGCCGATTCCAGCCGCAACCGCGTGCGCAGCGTCAGCGGCAGGAAAGCGGCGAAGAACATGCTCTTCCACACCCAGTCCCATTTCGCCCAGGCATATTCCTGGAATACCGCGCCGAGCGTTGTGTAGCCGCACCAAGCCAGGAGCGCGACGATGATTGCCTGTTGGAAGGTGAAACGGCTGTTTTCCTTGGTGTCGAGCAGCATATACCCGGCAAAGGCCGCCACGAAGGCGACCAGCGAGAGATGCAGCGAACGAATGATCCCCCAGCCGATTTCCTGCGGAGCGAGGATGTCGACATAGATATACAGCAGCACCCACAGGAACGGGCGCTTGAAACCCATCAGCAGCACGGCGGCGATGAAGGCCAGCAACACAAGGTCACGCATCGGGAGCGCGCTCCCCGTCATCCCGGTTTGTCAGCCACGGTCGCTCTGGCTTGGCCGCTTCGGGCGCGTCGGTGTCGAGATCGTTGCGCAGCAGCAGCTTGCACAGGGCTGCGAGAATCAGCCCGTGCGACAGGAGGATGGCGAAAATGTCGATCACGGGCGGTGTCTGTCCGGTGGCTGCTCGATCCCGCCATAGGGGCAACCTCTTGACGGCGCGTTAAGCAAACTGTGCGAGGGGAAGCGGGCCATGACCCGCATCCTGCATGTCCTCGATCATTCGCTTCCGCTGCACAGCGGCTACACCTTCCGTACGCGCGCCATCATGCGTTCGCAGCAGGCGGACGGGCTGGACGTGCGCGGCATCACCGGCCAGCGCCACAGCGCGGACGGTCCGGCGACGGAGGATGTCGACGGCCTTGTCTTCCATCGCACGCCGGGACGCGCCGAAGGACCGACGGGCCTAAAGGAATGGCGCGAGATCGGGGCGCTGGCCAATGCTATCGTCACGCTGGCGCAAGAGTGGCGGCCAGATATCCTCCACGCGCACAGCCCCGCGCTGGACGGCCTTGCCGCCGTGCGCGCGGGCAGGAAGCTCGGCATCCCCGCCGTCTACGAAATCCGCGCCTTCTGGGAGGATGCCGCGGTCGGCAACCTCTCGGGCCGCGAAGGCTCGCTCAAATACCGCCTCACTCGCCAGCTGGAGAACATGGCCGTTGCAGGCGCGGCCCGTGTGATGACGATCTGCAGCGGGCTGAAGGACGATCTCGTCGCGCGCGGCGTTGCGCCGGGAAAGATCGGGATCATGCCCAACGGGGTCGACCTGACTATGTTCGGCGAACCGGCGGAGCGCGACTCCGCTCTCGCCGGGGAAATTGGGCTCGGCAACGGGCCGGTAATCGGCTTTATCGGCAGCTTCTACGACTACGAGGGGCTGGACGACCTCATCGCTGCCATGCCGGCCCTGCTGGAGCGCCATTCCGATGCGCGGCTGCTGATGGTCGGCGGAGGTCCGATGGCGAAGGCGCTGGACGCGCAGGCGAACGCCTCGCCTGCCGCGCACGCCATCCGTTTCACCGGGCGCGTGCCGCATTCGGAAGTCGAACGCTACTACGCGCTCACCGATATCATGGCCTATCCGCGCAAGAAGAGCCGCCTGACCGATCTCGTCACGCCGCTGAAGCCGCTGGAAGCGATGGCGCAGATGAAACTCGTTGCCGCGAGCGATGTCGGCGGGCATCGCGAGCTCATCGCGCATGGCAAGACCGGCACGCTCTTCCCGCCCGATGATCCCGCCGCCTGCGCTACCGCGCTGGCGGACCTGATCGACCGGCGCGGCGAATGGGACGCGATGCGCAGCCGTGCCCGCGATCATGTTCGCGCCAGGCATGACTGGCATGCCAACGCACAGCGTTATCGGGTCGTTTACCAAGCGCTGCTAGGCGATGTCCAGAATAGCCGGATTTCCGCCGCAGCCTGATGGCTTCGGGCCGACGGAACAGGCGCCAGAACAGGACGACACAGTGGCATCCATCCCGATGGACCAAGCAGACGAGCGGCGCGGCAAGCCGCCGATCACGGCCAACCCCGCCTTCCCGGCGGTGGTGGCGCTGTGGTTCGCCGCTCTCTTCGGCATGGGCACGCTCATCCTGCCCGTACATGTGCTGGAGGCGGCGGTGTCCGCCATCGGCTTGCCTGCAATCTGGCAGGCCGCCGCACCACCGCTCGGCTTCACTGCCCGCTCCGCCATTGCGCTCGTCGCGACGAGCACCGGCGCGCTGTCCGGTTTCGCGCTCGCCCGCCGTTTGGCTGCGCCCGCCCGTGAATCGGACAGCCAGGCGCGCAGCGCTTCGGGCCGCCGTGC
>JBARVT010000206.1:0-1980 GCA_049646405.1 Alteraurantiacibacter sp. | reverse complement strand
GAGTAGACCGCCGCCACCGCGCGCGAGTTCAGGCTGCTGCCGGAGTGTCGCTCAAAACCCCGCCCCGCTGGCGCACGAAACGGACCATCGGCACAGCCGCTCCGCCACGCCCGGTCGAATGCGTCACCCGCGTTTCGCCGCTCGGCACGAAACCGGAGTTGCGCAGCACCTTGCCGCTCGCGGGATTGTCGACGAAATGTCCGGCCTCGAGCAGCGGCGTGCCAAGCGCGTCGGCGATCTGCGTCACGCCGCGAAGCGCCTCCGTCGCATAGCCCTGGCGGTGAAAGGCCGGCGCGATCCAGTAGCCGACCTCGTCCCCGCCGCTCTCGACCTGTTCGAAACCGATCATGCCGATCACCGCGCCGTCCTCCTCGGGCAGCGTGACGACGAAGCGCGTGCGCGCATCGCTGTTTGCCATCGCGCAGAAGGATTGCGCGTCTTCCTCGCAATAGGGCCACGGCGCGCGGGCGAGGTTGCGGACGACCCCCTCGTCGGCAATGCCGCGATAGACGCCGCGCCAGTCCTCGGGGAACACGGGCCGCAAGAACAACCTTTCGGTACGCATGAACATCGGACTTCTCCCATTGTCCGGCTGCGCGCCTCCATTGCGCGCCGGATGTTTCAGAACGGGGAAGGAGAATGCAAAAAAGGAGACGGGGGCGGCCCCATCTCCTTCCAGCTTCTCGGATTTTCAGAGATCCGAAAGGGGCCATCCCGGTGGATGACCCCGTTGTCGGATCACCCGGTTATTCGGCGGCTTGAGCCATGACGTCGACCGAGACGTAGGTGCGCTTGAGCTTGCCTACGTGGAAACGGACGCGACCCGGGGCGAGCGCGAACAGCGTGTGGTCCTTGCCCATGCCGACATTGCTGCCCGGGTAGTACTTCGTGCCGCGCTGGCGCACGATAATATTGCCCGGAATCACTTCCTGGCTGCCGAACTTCTTCACACCGAGGCGACGACCGGCCGAATCGCGACCGTTGCGCGACGAACCGCCTGCTTTCTTATGTGCCATCGTTCGTGGTCCTTACTTCTTGTCGGCCGACTTGTCGGCGCTCTTCTTCGTTGCGGCGGCCTTCTTGGGCGCAGCCTTCTTCGCGGCAGGCTTCTTGTCCGCGGCGGCGTCCTTCTTCGGAGCGGCCTTTTTTGCGGCTTCCTTTTTGGAAGCAGTCTTGGCCTCTTCCTTGGGAGCTTCGTCCTTCTTCGGCGCAGCAGCCTTCTTGGCGCTCTTCTTCTCGTCGCCCACGCCCACGATACGCAGCAGGGTCATCTGCTGGCGGTGTCCGTTCTTGCGGCGATAGTTGTGGCGGCGGCGCTTCTTGAAGACAATGACCTTTTCGCTCTTCGCCTGGGCGATGATTTCCGCCGAGACGACGACCTTGGCCGCGTCCTTAATGTCGTCGCCTTCACCGGCGAGCAGGACGTCGCCCAGCGTGATCGTGTCTCCGGCGTCGCCCGCCAGTTTCTCGACCGCGATCTTGTCTCCTTCGGCGACGCGATACTGCTTGCCGCCCGTGCGCACTACTGCGAACATGGTGTTCGTTTCCGTCTATCTGGTGTTCCCGCGCCCGGTCCGAACTGCTCGATCCGGGGCAACAACAAAAAGGTGCCCAAGCGGGCACCGTCGTGAACGCCGCCGTTAGGCGAAGCGTCCGGAGGTGTCAACCGCCCGCTGCGCCGAAATCGGCGGGTCGCGGTCTTATATTTCGGCGCTGGAAAGCGCCTCCGTGCCGATGTAGGGCCGGGGTGTGACGATGCAAGCGCGCTTCCCCCTTTTGCTGCTCCCGCTGCTAGGCGCATGCGCTGCGCCCGCGCAGGAATACCCTTCTCTCGCCATACGCGACGGGGAGCGTCTGGTCGGTCGCTACATGCCCACGCCCTATGTGCCGCCGCCACCTGCCGACTCGACGCTGGCCGAGGCTGGCACCCTCGCAGACCGCGCCCGCGCCGCGCATGCGCGCTTCGTGGCCGCTCTCCCC
>JBARVT010000205.1:0-2994 GCA_049646405.1 Alteraurantiacibacter sp. | reverse complement strand
AACCACTCCTGCGCCTTCTGCATCATCCCGCAGTTGCGCGGGAAGCTGGCGAGCCGCCGGATCGACGCGGTGCTGCGCGAGGCGGAGAAGCTGGTCGCGGCGGGCACGAAGGAGCTGCTCGTCATCAGCCAGGACACTTCTGCCTACGGTGTCGACACCCGCCACGAGGAGCGGATGTGGAAGGGCCAGCCCGTCCGCGCCCACATGACCGACCTTGCCCGCGAGCTTGGGCAGCTCACCACCGCAGACGGAACCCCGCCCTGGGTGCGCCTGCACTATGTTTACCCCTATCCCCATGTCGACGCGGTCATACCGCTGATGGCGGAGGGGCTGCTCACCCCCTATCTCGACATCCCGTTCCAGCACGCCGCCCCGCGCGTTCTCAAGGCCATGCGCCGCCCGGCGAACGAAGCGAAGGTGCTCGAACGCATTCGTGACTGGCGCGCCATCGCGCCCGATCTCACCATCCGCTCCAGCTTCGTGGTCGGCTTCCCGGGCGAGACCGAGGACGACTTCGCCTACCTGCTGGACTGGCTGGAGGAAGCGCAGCTCGACCGGGTGGGTGCTTTCCGTTTCGAACCCGTCGAAGGCGCTGCCGCCAACGCCCTGCCCGATCCGGTGCCCGAAGCGGTGAAGGAGGAGCGATACGCACGGCTGATGGAGGTGACCGAGCGGATCTCCGCCGCCAAACTCGCCGCCAAGATCGGCCGCACGCTGCCCGTGATCGTGGACGAGGTGGGCGAGCCCGACGAGGACGGCGACATCGGCGCCACCGCCCGCAGCCAGGGCGACGCGCCGGAGATCGACGGGCAGGTCCTCCTGCGCAATGTCCACGCAACGCTGGTCCCAGGCGACATCGTGGACGCGGTGATCGAGGATGCCGACGCGCACGACCTGTTCGGGGTTCCGGTCGGAGTCGACTGACGGCATGTTGCGCCTCTCAAGGTCTTACAGGTCTTACACGGTCCAGAGGGGAAAACCCGCGATCTGTCACCCTGCAGTCCGAAACCGTCACCCTTGGACGCGAATGTGTCACCCGGGGCGCGGAATGCGTCATCCTGTGCGCGGAATTTGTCACCCGGAAAGTCCGGAAGTGTCACCCTGGCGGGCCGGAAAGTGTCACCCGAAATCGCGCGAAGTGTCACCCGTTTTGGGGCGAAGTGTCACCCGTCTGAATGCAAGGATAGGGGATAGACGATGCAAAGAGCCAAGCATGAGCTAGGCGCTGTGCGGAGCTGTAGGAAAGTGCCGTAATCATCGTACCAGATCGGCAACGGTTTCAGCCTTGTCGAAGGTCTGCTTGGTACAATAACGCGGACCCTGCATGGCCCCGCTTACCGCATTCGCAAACGGAATTGGCTTATCGAGTTTCTCGGCCGGTCCCTTGAAAACCACTTTGTATTTTCCCTCGTCACCGTACGGCTCGAAATGCTCGATCTCGGCAATATGAGTGACTGCCGCGATGGGAGCTACTCGGTAAGCGGCTATCCATTTCAGATTTGGCAGATGTTGTGCGCCAATCCTGATGGCCCACCAGGCATTGCTGTTGATGAATGCAGACTGGAAGCCTTCTGGTTTTGCGGGCACGACGATGACATCGGGAATTGCGGGCGCCGGTTGCACTGCCTCGATTATCGCGTTGTGCGAAGGGACGGTCGTCTTTCCAATTTCAAAAACATGCACTCCCATTACGGGCATAAGGCGCAAAATTTCGTTCAGAAACGCCCGAGTGTCGGCCTTTTCACTCTCACTCAACATGGGTTCGGTATGGGTCAGACCGTTCTCAAGTTTGCTTCTGCCTGCTTCCGCCGCTCTCTTCATGAGAGCCCATTCGAGCCAGAGAATATGGGCGCGATTGAGGCCGCCATTTGCGGAAAGAAAAAACATCGCCTTATCCCAAAACTCCTTGCCAGCGTCGTGCTGGTCCAGTCGTTTTCGGATGTGTTCGGCCTGACCGATGTAGACGATGGGAAATTCGTTTCCCAACTCGTCTTCCTCTCTTCCAAGCAGAATATAAACACTAGGGGCGCTTAGTTCCGTTCGCGACCGAACATTTGGCCAGTCTTCTCGCGGAACGTAATACGCTCTTCCGGTCCAGTTCATTCGGTCGACGATGCGCGTACCTTCGGGATCGCCTGAAGGTATAAAAACCCGAAGGGTGAATGGTTCGCTCAAATCAGTTTCCCTTGCTTGCTGGTCTCCTCGCGCTTGGCCTTGCGCTTCACCGAGGTATCGACCCACGGAATATCCGGAAGCTTGTTCTGGAACAGTTCGGCCAGCGTAATGATCTGCAATCGAGCGTGCTTTCGCCCGGTATATTCATTTTCCCACACGCCGACCGCCGCCGCGTCGCGCTCCATCGCGCGGGTCGGCGATTGCGCGGTGACGAGAACGCCGATCCTGGGTTCTCGCGCTCCATCACCTGCGCCAGGCGGCCCACGTCCTTCACGCCGGTCCCGCCGCCCTTCACCTCGACGATTGCTTTCTCGGTTTTCTTGCCATCGGGCTTGAACCAGATGATGCCGTCGATCCCGCCATCGGGCCCCTTGCGCCCGCCCTTCCACGGGTCGGCATCGACAACGCTGAGCGCCCAAAGCTCGAACTGGTGCTTGTCGCGCGCGGCGAGATCGCGCGCACTGTCGAGCGATTGCGGTCGGCCCTTCACTTCGAATTCGAGGCCGGGGAACGCCTCGCTCATGCGCTTCTCGATCAGGCCGATGGCGAGATGTGTAACGTCGATCCCGATCCACTGCCGCCCAAGCTTCTGCGCTGCATGGACCGCCGTGCCGCAGCCGCAGAACGGGTCGAGCACGACATCGCCCTCGTTGGACGAGGCGGCGATTATGCGTTCGAGCAGGGCGAGCGGTTTTTGGGTGGGGTAGCCGAGGCGTTCTTGGGCACGAGCGTTAATCGGTGCGATATCGGTCCAGATCGTCGAAACACGAGTGCCGTCTTGCTCATCCAAATAGCGGCGAAAACGAGGTCGTTTTGAGG
>JBARVT010000204.1:0-25682 GCA_049646405.1 Alteraurantiacibacter sp. | reverse complement strand
CTTCGCCCTGCATCCGGTTGGCAGCGGCATCGCCCATGGCGATATCGTCGCCTGCCGTGCCGACGAAGTCGGGTTCTTCCGGTGTCGCGTTCCAGAGATCGCCGACCACGCCGGTCGCTTCGGAGATAACGGTTTCCTCCACGCCGATCCCGTCGAAGAATTTGACGACCACCCTTAGCGTCTGTCCCGGCATCATCGCATCGGGTGTCAGGCTGTCCGCCGTCCCCCCGGCTTCGGCCGGAACATCTGTCCAGGTCGCGCCGCCATCGTCAGACACCTGCCACTGGAAGACAAAATCGCCGATACCGTTCGCATCCATGATGCTGCTGGTGTCGAGTGTAAGTTCCTGCCCTTCGGTCGGCGTCGTATCGCTGATGACCGCAGCACCCGTCGCCGCCGCATTAAGGAAAGGCCGCGCATCGACGATCTGGTCGGCGAACTGCAGCCATTCAACATGGCGGACGATATCGGTACCGTCCGAAATCCGGGGCTTACCGGTGAACGGATCGATGATCCCGTCGGTCGGATCGGTATGGGTGATGGTCAGCGAGCCATCGCCATTGTTGACGATCTCGTAATTTTCGAAATCGTCGTAATAGACAGCAGTATCCTCGTCGCCGAATTCACGCTCGATAACGATCTCGCGAACGATGTGCATCTGCGACGGCTTGATCCGACCGGCGATGAGATGCGTCGAAACCGGCTTTTCCTTGCCGTCGATGACGATGCGGTCCTTCAGGCTGGTGACGGTGGCGATTTCGACATCGCTGTCCGGCGCAGTGATGCTGATCCGGACATGCAGCCGCGCATCGCCGTCGATATAGTCGTTGCCGCCGCGCCCTTCGAGCGTGTCGCTGCCAGCGCCGCCAAACAGGATGTTCCCGCTGTCGAAGACTACCTCGTCATCGGGCGCATCGCCACGCGGTTCCAGGCCGAGCGCTTCGCGCAGGCCGTGGATACGATCGACGCCCGCCTGGGTAAGTTCGTGCCCTTCCATGGTCAGTTCGCCGCCGGCGGGATCGCCGCGATCGTCGCCGCGAAGGATGTCGTTTTTGTTGCCGCCAGAAAGCGCCTCGGTCGCGTCGAAGCGGTTGCGAAGCACGTCGGCAGCGTCGGTCGGGAAGATCTTGACCGTCAAGTCGGCTTCGCCATTCAGCCTGCTGCCCTGGAAGCTCGCCCA
This sequence comes from Alteraurantiacibacter sp., assembly GCA_049646405.1. Taxonomy (GTDB): domain Bacteria; phylum Pseudomonadota; class Alphaproteobacteria; order Sphingomonadales; family Sphingomonadaceae; genus Alteraurantiacibacter. The sequence continues at coordinate 24,502 of JBARVT010000204.1, read as the reverse complement.
GTCAAAGCCGAGCATGCCTTCGTTACGCATCACGCTTTCGCCCTGGACCATGATGTCGTCGCCCGATTCGGCGTCGAAATCGTGCTCGTCACCGCCGGCGAACATTACGTCGTGACCCACGATGGTTGAATTGAAGAACAGCTCCGAATTGTCGCCGGCGGTGGTGTCGAATCCGCCGCCGCCTTCGATCCAGTCGTCGCCTTCGTTACCCAGCAGGAAGTCCGCATCGTCACCGCCCAGGATGAAGTCATCTCCTTCCCCACCGAACACCTCGGTGCTGTCGACGCCGACAATGAAGGCGTCCTTGCCGCGCCCACCCATCAGCACATCAATGCCGTTGGAGTTGGCGATCACATCGTCGCCATCCTCGCCTTTGATGAAGTCGCCGCTATCGCCGCTGTCGGTGATGATGTCGTCGCCGGCCCCGCCGATGATGAGGTCGACGCCGTGGCCGCCTTCGATCCGGTCGTTGCCATTGCCGCCCCAGATGCCGTCGTCGCCGCCACCGGCAATGATCGTATCGTCACTGTCCGTGCCGTTGATCGTGGTGTGATCGGCGCCGATAAACTTGATGTAGTTTTCGCCGCGCTGCACCAGCGTCTGGCCGATGAGATTAAGAGCGACGTTGTCATGTTGCGGATCAACCCCGATCTGCTTGTCCGGATCGACATGCAACACGAAATCGGCATGCGTGAAGCTGTCGACGTGGGTGTGGTAATTCATCACATCGTCGCCAGTCCCGCGCACGCCGTCCGCACCTGGCATCATCTGGTCCGTATTGGCAGCCACCAGCTTGGAGAAGGCGTTGTTCTCAAGCTCGTTGAGGAGGTTGAGACCCTGCGTGCGCGACAGGTAGTAGAACCGGTCGTTGTCCTGCAGGACTTCCATCTGCGCTTCGAATACCGCGTTGAAGGTCGAGCCCAGGAAACCGCCGAAGGCCATCGGGCGTTCGGCAAGGCCGCCGACCCAGAGGTCAATCTCGTTTACGCCGCTTTCCTCCGCCGGGGCGTTGAGGAAAGCGAGACGCTCGTCGCGCTGCTCCGGTGTTTCGTCGGGAGCGCCGAGCACAAGCAGCGTCGCCGCCGTCCGCCGTGCCTCGACATCGTCGCCCGCATCGATGATCGACTGATGCGTGCCGTAGGCCGCGATGAAGTTGATCAGGGAAAGCGGCGTCTTGAGGTTGGCCGCGAAATCGGCCCAACTTTCATACGGCGTCAGGAAAGTCGATCCGGTCGCATCGAACAGCTGCTCGCGGGCTTCGTTCAGCCGCGGCATGCCGGTGTCCCGGCCGCGCGCAATGTTGATCGTCGCCAGATCTAGCGGCAGACCGAGCAGATTGTTACGCAGCGCATCGGTGACGAACTCATCGATATGGCTGCCTTGCTCCAGGTTCAGGCCGCGGAAGATTGCGCCTGCGGCCTGGTCGGCGCTGATGCCGTGGTCGAGATCGAACTCGACAGGATTGAGAAACGCCTCGATCAGCCCGATATTCTGGTTCCAGCTTTCCAGGTCGGTGATGGGCACTTCTTCGCCAAGCTCGTTATAGCTTACCGGCTGGCCCTCGTCGTTGAGGAACATCCGACCGATATCCTCGGTCAGCATGGAGTGGCCGAAGCGATAGACGACATGCGCGAACTCGGCGAAGATAGCCGGGTTGATATCGGTCGTCGTGTTGAACACGAACGGATCGATATTGGGCTGGATGCGGCGACCGAATTCTTCGAAAACGAGGTGCTGGTACTGCATCTCGGTCGAGAACTTGGCGACCTGAAACAGGCGCTCGCCATCCCACGGCGCGCTTTCGACATAGGCGAGGAAGACCGATTGATCCAGGCTCGCGATCACGTCGGCTTCGGCCTGCGTGATGTCGACGGTCAGCCATTCATTGATGAACTCTGCATCGCCGGACTTCAGGATTTCGAGCTTCACCGCCTCGACCTGCCGGTTGTGTTCGGAGTGGAACACGTGGTGGACGGCGGTCAGCCCGATATTCTCGTTGCCGCGCCCGTCGCCGGTAATGAAATGGCGATCGAGCAATTCGTTGTCGTATTCGGTGTTCCTGCCGAACATGGACTCGACCGCATTGCCGGTATCTGTATCGTCATCCTGAACCAGATTGCCGTTCTGCAGCACCGGTGCGGCATTGTGCGCAATATCGTCGAGGAAGGCATGGATGGTGCGCGCCGGCACCACGGCACCTTCGGGCGCGACTTCTCCTGCGACACCCAACGCCAGCTGAACCGGGTTGTCGGGCGTGCCGCTGACGACGACATCGTCAGCCGTATTCGGGATGCCATCGTCACCAAGATCGATAATGACCTGCGCGAACCCGTTCTCGTCGGGAATAAAATTGCCATACGGGTCGGAGCGGATCAGCGGAATCGCGCCGACGTCCTTGTCGGTCAGCTGGATCCCCAGCATGTTAAGCGCCTGATGCTTGACTTCGGCCCAGCTGGCTAGGCCGCCATTCGCGCCCTCAAGCAGGTGACCCGTTGCCTCGGGGCGCCCGTCCACCAACTTGTATTCGCGCATGAAGACTTGCTTCGATGCATGCGAACCATAGGTCTGGTTCTGGTCGACGAAGGGCGTGGTGGTGTTGAGCGTATCGCCATTCCCGTCGATCTGCGCGCGCGTCATGACCATGAAATTGGCGTGCCCGCCTTCGACATAGAGCGGGTCGTCGGGCTGCAGCGGCACGTAGACAGTGCCGTTGTCGCTCTTCGGGATCAGGTCGAGACCGTGATCGAAGAACTGGCCGAAATAGGTCATCCAGGCATTGAAAGGCGAGGACAGCCCCTCGTCCGGCGCGGTGTTGGGAATGTAAAGCGAATCGCCCTGCATCGACAGGCCGTAGTCGGCAGCCATCGTTTCGAAGGCCTCGAAGGTAATGTTGCCCGCTTCGTAATCTACCCACGCAGCACCCAGCGCCTGTACGGCCGCCATCGCGTCGTCTTCGTAACCTGTCTGCGTCAGCGCGGCCATAATCGCCGCCGGGTTGCCGGCGGTCTGATCGACGATGAGATTGGAGATGATGCGCGGGTCTGCGTCGGCGACGCTTCCGGTCGCGGAATAATCCGTATTGGTAACGGCGGGCGCCGGGCTGTCGGGGCCATCCGGATCGAAGCTGTCACCATCCTGGTCGTCGCGGTAGAACGGTGTGAAGAGGCGCGGGAGGATCTCGTCAGACGCGCCCCAGCGTTCGGCACCGGGGACGAGGTTGTTGTAGCTGCCGTCGACCGTGCGCAGGCCGAAGGGCAGGTGAAGGCTCTCGATAAGTTCTGAAAGCGGCGTGCCGTCGGCGTGCGCTTCGGCGATCTTGATCTGCTTCAGGATAAAGATGAGATCGTGCAGGTTGAGTTTGACAGCCATGGTAATTCCCCCTCGAAAATGATGGGGGCGACCTGTCGCCGTGATTGGCGACGTAATTCTTCCCCCCGGATGAACGGCAATGATTCCTAAACATGTGCCGTCGTGGAGAAGAAGGTCGCTTAAATCGCGTAACTATTCAATTTTTCTATTTGATATAAATCGACACTGTCCAAAAGGTTATATGCGCACGCTCGATATGACTGTCGGTATATACCTTAAGGTATAGGCGATAAATTGTGCCAAAGGCGGCCCCGTGCTGCGGGACCGCCTTTGGTGGATCGATTGCTGGTTTTCGTGCGGAAGCAGGGCCCCGGTGCCGGGTTAGCCTGCCAGCGCCTGCAGCTTGCTGACCGCCGAGACGCGATTGTGCACGCCCAGTGCGCGATAGGCCGCGTTGACATGCACCTTCACCGTGCCTTCGCAAATGCCGAGCTCGCGGGCTATTTCCTTGTTGGATTTGCCCTTCGCCATGATCTGGATAACATTGCGCTGCTGCCGCGTCAGCACTCCGATATTATCGTTTTGCGCAACGGCCGACTTAACCTGGGTCGGACGCGGGAGATGCAGCTTGTCCGCCATCAGTGCGTCGAGCGCGTTCGGCAGGTCGTCCTTGGTGTGCTGCTTCTCCACGCAGCCGTCGATGCCGACATCGATGCAGCGCGAAATGAGCTCGGTGGTCGGCGTCTCGACAAGCAGGCAGATTTTGGTGTCGATCGCGCGGCACATTAGGTCGCGCAGGCCTGAAATACCGAACATGCCCGGCAGTGAATTGTCGATTATCAGAATTGCCGGGCGGTTGTCCGCGAAGGCCTCCCGCAATTTATCGAAATCGGACGCCTCGACGATTTCGACGTCGGACTGCCACCGTTCGATTATCATGGACAGCCCCAAAAGACTGAGTGCGTGGCCATGTGCCACGATGCAGACAAATTTTCTCATCTTGCCCCCCTCGGAAAGATACAGAGTGAGCAACCCGAATCGCTTTTTGCGTGTGATTCCCTTTATAAGACAAATTGTGGAGGTTAACAACGCAAATTCTGAACAGTGTCATTCCGGGACTCTGTTCGTGCGCAATTAACTTCCGCGAGCCAACACTTTACTTGAATCTTTGTAAAAATGCGACTTCGCAGACTCAGGCCTCGCCGCCGCAGGAGAACCGCACATATCGTGCTTTGACCGCCGCATGGTCGACCTCCTTGCGCTCCGCTTCGGCAAGCTGGCGCACAAGTCCGGCAAGCTCACCCGGGCCCATGTCGTGATAGCCATAGGCAGCGACATAGGTATCGGGGCCAACGACGTAGATCATCGAGCTATGGTTAATCGCATGACCTTCCTCGCCGGCTTTCGGCGGCACATGTTCGCGCAGGACATGGAACGCGGCGGTCGCCTGCGCGAGCTGCGCGCGCGTGCCGCCGAGAACGTCGAGCTTTCCGCCATACTCGCGATATTGCCGCGATTGCGCCTGGCGCATCGGCCAGTTGTAGTCGTGAAGGTGCCGCACGGCTGCGCGGTCCACCATCTGCGGAAGGCTGACGGGATGGGTCTCGATATCTACGAAGGCGGCGCGGGCGGCATGGCCGTCCGTGCGCAGCGTCTCCGCCGCCTCGGCCAACAGCGGCGCGACCTTGAGGCACGTGCCGCCGCAGCGGGCATAGCCGAAATACATGAGCGTCCAGCGACCGAGGAAATAATCGACCGAAACCGGGCGGCCTTTCCAGTCGAGATAGTCGAACCACCCGCCTAGTTCGTCCGGCGCAACCTGCGCCGCGCCGTAGCGGTGGCGTGCCGTGTCCAGCTCTTCGCGCTGCGCTTCTGGCACGACGTAGGATTCCGAAATGCGGATCGCCGACTGTCTCATCTCACCTTGATCCTCGTATTGAGCCTGCCCGCGCCATCATGCTGGACCTTGCCGGTGATCCAGTGGCGGAACTTCATCTCTACCGGGATGTCGCCGACACCCTGGGTCGTAAGCATCAACCCGTATCGCTGAGCCGGCACCATCTCGATTCGCTCGCCCGCGGGCACGAGCACCGTGTTCGGGCACCAAGGCTCCTTGCCCCACATATGTCCGTCGGATTCCACTATCGTCACATCGCAGGCGAAGCGCACTTCCAGCCGTGAATAGCTGGCGTTAAGCAGGCGGATCAGAACGCGCTCGCCCGGCTGCGCTTCGACGACGGCGCGGGTGTCCTCCTCGGTCCGGTTATTGAAAACGCCGGAAAGCAGGAAATATTCGGGTTCGAACCGGTTCAGCCCGACATCCATTCCGCATAGGCCTGCATCATGGTCGCCGATGAGGTGCCAGCGCGGATCCATATCGTCCACAACCCAGAACTTCTCGGAATCGTAAACCGGCCCCCCGGTATAGATCCGCTTCTGTCCGTCGCCTTCGTCGGGCGGATCGACGATCAAACCGCCGAACATGCCCAGTTCGAAATGCAGCGTCGTATTGCGGTGGCAGTGATAGAAAAACGTGCCCGTGCGGCTCGGTTGCCATTGGTAGGTATAGCTATCGCCGACCTCGAAGGATACGTGGCCGACACCGTCGTTGAAGGTGCTCGGCTCGATGCCGTGATGGTGAATCGTGTGCGGGCCGGTCGAGGAGGTTAGTCGGGTGTGAACAACCTGACCCTGTGTCACCCGCATCAGCGGCGCGGGATAAGTCAGCGGTTCGTCCCGCAACTGCGCCCCCGGCGACGTGTCGGCAAAAGTCCAGACGCGGATCTTCTTCCCGTCCGGTGCCATCAGATCGAGTTTTTCCGCACCCTCGCGGTAGATCGTCTTGTCGGGTTGCAGCCGGTCCGGTGTTTCGGGATCGGCATCGAACACCTTGCAGCCGAAAGTTTCGAAGGTTATCTCTTCACCCAGCGCCGTGTCTTTGAAATCTACCATCGTGGTCCTCCTGTCCCCTGCTTCCTCACAGGGGCGCAGTCATTTCCCAGTGCGTCACGGCACCTTGCGGATAATTCCCTCCGCCAGCGGTCTGCGACAGTTCAAAGTGGCAGTGCATGACGTAGCGCAGGGGAAAGGTTTCTTCCCTCGGTGGCCAGCACTGGTCGGGAATATCCGGCGGCCTTTCGAATGGCAGCATCATGTCGACTCGCTGCAACGGATGCAGGTGCCAGGTGTCGCGCTCGTAGATATTCGAATTGACCATCATGCGGTGACCGCTGTCGGATTCGGCGACTTCCATGCAGTGATTGCCATGGATATGGACGGCATGGTGGGCCAGCCCGGCATTCAGGCAACGCAGCAGGCACGGCTGCCCTTGTCGCGCGCGGGGCATGATGCGCATCGCACGCGGGTCCGCGTGGCTTCCATCGCCATGCACAGCCGTATCGAAGCCGGATAATCCGTTGATCGTAAAGTACCGGGGCAGGAACGCGTCGCGGACCCGTTCGGGATCGACGGTATCACCTGCCGCCACGCTCGCATTGAGTGACGGGTCGATCTGGGTGAAAAGCCACGTCTTCTCCCTGTCGCTGTCGCTGTGCCGCCAGCGATCGCCGGGAAAGCGAGAGGTGCGACCAAAGGCGTCGAACAGGGCGTGGAGCTGCGGATTGTGATCCCGATCCGAATATGGCGTCGGATTACCGTTCGGAGTTTTGCCGTTGCGCAGGGGCTCCGAGACGAATGCACCGTGCAGACCGAGAAGCCGGTTGACCGGATCCATGAGCGGATCGACATACAGATAGGTTCCGCCCCGCGGAGACCGGAACACTGCCGTGCCTGTCTGTCCGGGCTCGATCGTCGGGATGAACGATTTGGGAACCCCGAGAATGTAGAACTGGTGGGGGCGGCTGTCCGCGTTCGTGACATTGATCGTGATCCACCGTCCCTGCTGTACACGCAGTTCCGGAGAAGGGTCGTTCGCGCCTTGGAAGAACAGCAGCTGATAGAGCATCTGCCCGTCGATCATCTCTGCCTGGGCAGGCGAAATGGTCAAGTCGAAGCTGGTCGCGCTCGGCAGATAGTTCGCTCGTGTCGAGGCCTGGGATGCACCTGCGGTCGCCGCCACGGCCGCCCCGACTACGCCTGTCCTGAGAAAAGTTCTCCGTTGCACCTGTTAAACCCCCTGCTGAAACCAAATCAGCGAAACCGAAATCGCGATTGCGACCGGCTTGCGTGTTGCTGATTATGTCCCGAATTGTTGTGCGACCCCTGTTTTCGCAGCAACGATTGAAACAATACGCCGAATGCTGGCGCAGGCAATTTAACCTCGGTTATAAAAACGCAGCTATACCTTGCGATATAGACGGTACACGAAGTCATTGATCGGCTTGGAGGCGTGCTGCAGATTGAGCTTTTGCGCCGCAAAACGCTTTCCCCCGCGATCGCGTCTTGCGCTCTTACCAACCCTGCAGTCTCGCGCCATACCCGCCTCATGCACCGCGCCATCGCCTTTGTCCGCGACGCCGAATGGCTCACGCCGGGCCGTGTGCGCGGATATGCGGTGCTGGTGGGTATCGCCTCGCTGGCTTTGCTGGCGAACAGCTATTTGAAGGCGATGGGGCCGGACGGGAGCGATTTTCTCGCCTTTTGGGGAGCGGGGACAGTGACGGTGCAGGGCGACCCGTCCGCCGCCTACGACCTGGCCGTGCAGGAGCGGGTGCAGACCGGCACGGGGAGTAAGGGTTGGTTCGCCTTCGTCAATCCGCCGCCGTTCCTGTTCGTCGCCGCGCCCTTCGGCTGGCTCGACTTTCCCGTCGCATGGCTCGCCTGGGTCGCCGCCACCTTTGCGCTGTGGGCATGGGCGAGCATCCGCGTCTTTCCGCGCTTCTGGCCGCTGGTGCTGGTCTTTCCCGGAGCCTTGCTTGCGGCAGGCCATGCGCAGACCGGACTGCTCACGGGCGCGTTGCTATTGGGGGCGGCGGGCCTGCTGGGCTCTCGCCCGGTGCTCTCCGGCGTACTGATCGGTGCGCTCATCATCAAGCCGCACCTCGCCCTGCTGGTGCCGTTCTGGCTGGCGGGAGTGGGCAAATGGCGCGCCTTTCTTGCCGCCGGGGCGAGCGGTTTTACGCTGCTTCTCGCATCGTGGGTCGTCTTCGGCACCGATACGCTGGTCGCCTACACCACCAGCTGGGATGCGAGCGCGGCGCTGATGCATTACGCGACCGACGAGTTCTACCTGCGCATGGCGACGCCCTATGGCCAGCTCGCAATGTTCACCTCGCCGACAATAGCGCTGGCCATAAACGGGATAATCGCGCTCGCCATGATGGCGCTCGCTTTCACGAGCTGGCGGCGGATGGGCGGCGACCCGCTGGGAAGCGGCGCGCTGGTGCTGGCAGCAACCCCGCTCGCCTCGCCCTATTTATTCAATTACGACCTGCCCTTCCTCGTCCTGCCATTGCTGTGGCTGGTGCGCGAGGGGATGCACGATGGCTTTCGCCCGTGGGAGAAGCTCGGCCTCGTTGCGCTCTATGCCGCTCCCTATGCGACCCGCGCATTCGCAATCCCGCTCGCCATCAACCTGATGCCGCTCGCCAGCGCGATCATCGTCTGGCTGATCTGGTCGCGGGGAACCGAAATGCGATGACGGTTTTGTTACGGGCAAGGGTGGGGAGTTTTAATCGAAGGAGCGCATGATGGCACGCCTGTTCAGCAGCAGCCGCCCCGATGCATGGAGCAGCCCGCGTCCATATACGGATGCGACCTATCGCACGATGTCGCACGGCAGGATCCTGCCGATGGAAGAGCCGGGCTTTTTCGGAAGGCTGTTCAGCCGCCGCTAGGTTTCACGCACGGTGCACGTAACAAGGGCCGGGAGCATCGCGCTCCCGGCCCTTTTGTACGTGCCCCTTGTGCACGGTGGCGCGTCAGTATTCCTCCGGCTCTTCCGGCGTATCGGCGGTATGCGTCGGCCCGGCATCGCGCTTGCCCTTTGCAAGGGCGAACACAACGCCCGAGAGCAAAGCGAGCGCTAGCAGGTTGGGCAGTGCCATCGCGGCATTGGCGATGTCGCCGAGGCGCCAGACCAGCGTCAGGTCCTGCGTCGAGCCGATGAAGATCACCACGCACCACAGCACGCGCCAGATCATGTGCAGCATCTTTTCCCCGCCGCGAGTCGATCCCGGTACGCGGTCGTAGATGAAGGTGATTGCCCGTTCGCCGTAGTAGCTCCACGTGAGAAGGGTGGTGAACACGAACAGGATCAGCGCGATACTTGCGATGAGCGTGCCGAGCGGCACCCCGATGACCTCGAACGGGAAGGCGGCCGCAAAGGCACCGCTCGTCATGGCGAAGCCTTCGAGGTCCGAATTCCACGCATGGCGCACCACTTCGTCGCCTGCGGTGAAGCTGCCTTCGACGGTGAGCATGACCAGCGCTGTCATCGTGCAGATCACGATGGTGTCGATGAAGGTGCCCAGCATCGCCATTCGGCCCTGCTGCTGCGGATCGTTGGTCTGCGCAACGGCGTGGGCGATAGGCGTCGAACCCTGGCCCGCCTCGTTGGAGAACAGGCCGCGTGCCACGCCGGCGCGGATCGCAAGCATGATCGCCGCCCCGGCAAAACCGCCCGTCGCTGCCTGCGGGTTGAACGCCCCGTTGAAGATCAGCGCGAAGGTCTCGCCGAGGTCGCCGAAGTTCAGGATCAGCGCGATCAAGGCCATGACGATGTAGGACGCGGCCATGAACGGGATGATCTTTTCCGCCACGCTGCCGATCGACTTGATGCCGCCGATGATGACGATGAAGACGAGGATCGCGGTGACGAGGCCGCCAATCCACTCCTCGATGCCGAACAGTTCGTTCATGCCGTCCGCAATCGCATTCGCCTGGATCGAATTGCCGGTGACGAGCGCGGAGAACAGCGTGCCGAGGCAAAACAGGATGGCGAGCCATGTCCATTTCTTGCCGAGACCCATCATGATATAGGTCATCGGGCCGCCGCGATAGACGCCGTCCGACGTCTTCTCGCGATAGCGGATGGCGAGCGAGCCTTCGGCGAAAGCGAGCGCCATTCCGACGAGCGCGGTGATCCACATCCAGAAGATTGCGCCCGGCCCGCCCAACGCGATCGCGGTGGCCACGCCTGCGAGGTTACCCGTACCGACTTGCCCTGACAGCGCGGTGGATAGCGCCGCGAAGGGTGAAATCTCGCCCGCGCCTTCGCCCTTGCGGCTCTTGAACAGGCCGGCAAACGCGCTGCCTAGCTTGCGGATAGGATAGAAGCGCAGGCCGATCATGATCCACAGGCCGATGCCCAGCAGGATCAGCGTCATCGGCGGGATCGGCTGTGCTTCACCGCCCACCTCGAAGCTCAGCCACCACAGAGGCTCCCCGTTCCAGGTGCCGCCCCAGATGAAATCCGATATGTTGGTAACGCGGTCGATCAGGCTGACCGATCCGCTGGCGTTGGTCGCAGACATGGTGCGAAAATCCCCTCAAACGTCCCTTGAATGGGCGCCTTGCTATCGTCGCCGTCCGCCGCTGCCTAGCCCCCCTTGCGGATTTGCGACAGTTTCAACAGCGCAGCGGCCTTGCCAAGCGGCTCGCTGCCGCTTAGATAGCGCCCCGTCTTCCGACATCGGAGTTCTGCCAGCCCCTCCCGGACATTGCCCGGGGCGGCGCAGGGTCCTACCCGGAAGGCACGAGATCATTCGAAGCAAGGCAAGAGCGAGCCCATCATGGCGGACAAAGCGGCGCAGACCCCGGAAAAGCGCAAGACCAGCCCCGCGGAGTTCATCCGCCAGGTACAAAGCGAGGTCCGCAAGGTCGTCTGGCCGACCGGTCAGGAAACCGTGCGCACGGCGATCTTCGTCGGCATCATGGTGCTGATCCTGTCGCTGTTCTTCCTCGGCGTCGATTCGCTGTTCGGCTGGGTCGTGCGCTCGCTGCTCGAACTGCTCTGATCGTCAGCGCCCTTACCAAGATACCGACCTAGAGGATTTTCCATGGCTGCCCGCTGGTATATCATCCACGCCTATTCCGGCTTCGAAAACAAGGTGCGCGACGCCATCCTGGCCGAAGCCGAGCGGCTGGGACTTTCCGAAGGCGTGGAAGAGGTCGAAGTGCCGACCGAAACCGTGACCGAAATCAAGCGCGGCAAGAAGGTGCAGGTCGAACGCAAGTTCATGCCGGGCTACGTTCTCGCCAAGCTGAACCTGACCGACGATGTCTATCACCTCGTCAAGAACACACCCAAGGTTTCGGGCTTCCTCGGATCGAGCAACAAGCCGCAGCCGATTTCGGAAAAGGAGGCTGCGCGCTATTTCGGCGGTGTCGAAGAAGCCAAGTCCGCTCCCAAGAAGGATATCAGCGTCGATTACGAGATCGGCGACCAGGTCAAGGTGCTCGAAGGTCCCTTCGCCAGCTTCAACGGCGAGGTCGAGGAACTCGATTTCGACAAGGCGAAGGTCAAGGTCAGCGTCTCCATCTTCGGCCGCGCAACCCCGGTGGAGCTCGATTTCGACCAGGTCGAACTTGTCAAGTAAGCGCCGCCAGGCGTTTCCCGTAACTGCGCCTCATAGAAATCGACATCGACCGCATATTGTCCGGCGGTTTGCGACCACATGCATGTCCGCGAAACCCGGCATCAGCACACCGCCATCCCCATCTATGCGCGTCCCGGCAAAACACCAGCGGAACGATTGGCGCTGCATTGTAGAAAGCTCGCCAGAGCTGTTCGCCTGCAGAACCGGGCGCGTGGTGAGGAACACCGCAAGATAGACGCAGAACAGTGTCGTGATACCGGGCGACACCCACTGAACCGAGGTTAGAAAGTGACGCGTTTCGTCTGACGCTTCCGGAGCGCTGAAATGCCCCATACAGCGTCCGTCACGCTGACATATTGCCGCATTGTTCGCAAAGCGGCAAGCGAACGGCTGCGCCGTTCAAGGCATGCCGGATCAGGAGGGAAAATATCCGAGCTCGCCTGCATAGGCGAGGCTCATCATGACCACGTCGACAGCAGCATGGGCGAGGCACACGGCCCACAGATTTCCGCGCTGCTTGATGCGGATCCAGCCGAGCAGCAGGCCGACCGAGCCGGTGATGATCATGCCCCCTGCGCCCTGATATGCGTGCGGCAGGCCGAACAGCACCGCCTGGATCAGCACGATCAGCCAGACCTGGCCCTTTAGGCCGGCAAGCCGTTCCATCCGGTCCATCAGGAAGCCGCGCCACAGCATCTCCTCGCCGAACCCGGCCGCGAGAATGGCGACGCCCACGATCCACAGGACGAAGGTGAGCGGGCTTTCGGTGACGGCATCGAGCACGAAAGTCGCATCGGGCGTCGGTAGGCCCAGCGCCTCGACGACCTGCGCCCCGGCGGTGAAGATGACGATCGTCCCGACAAGCCCGATCGTTGCCCATCCGAGCGTCGATCTCCAGCTGTCGGGGCGCGCGAAATTCCACGCCTGCGCCAGGTGCCCGTCATGCTTCAGCCATGCCCAGGCGACGGTCAGCCCGCCCAGCATACCGAGCATGACCGACGACAGCAGGGTTAGCGAGGAGAATTCCGGATCGCCTTCGTTCCCGGCCTGGATGTGCATGATCGTCTCGGGCAGCACCGGGAGCGTGCTGGCAACGACGTAGGCAAAGGCGACGGTGATGACCTGGGCGATGGCGAGGCCCCAGTTTACCGGCTCCTTCGTCGTCAGCGCTTTCGGCGCGGAAGTGTCCGTGATGGCGGCTGTGTCCATGTTTTCGATGCCCCGTGAAGTGATCCCGCTCCGGTCTTTCGCCTGAGAGCCGCGTGGGCGCAAGACAAGCGGAAGAAGTTTCCTACAGCGTTGCGTGCGGGTTACGGGGGTTGGTGAGGCAGCAGGCAGTCGGCAGCAGGCAATCTTTATCCCTGGCAGGAAGCCAAGTTTGGATTCTGGCGTTAAGCATCTGGTCCAGATAATAAAAAGTCGCTTTCCAGGCTTGCCGCGGCGTCAACTTCGTCAGCTTCGTCCACACGCTGCGAAGGCTTGCATTTTCGCCGCCTTGCGACTATCTGCGCGCCTTCCCAGCGACAGTTCGGGAATTCCGTGCGGGAGGCTTGCCCCGGCAAGCCGTTCGACCGCTTAACATGACTGCGAGCCCCGGCTTGCGGAACAGTGAGACAAGGAGGCCACCATGGCCAAGAAGATCGAAGGTTACATCAACCTTCAGGTGCCCGCCGGCACCGCCAACCCCTCGCCGCCCATCGGCCCTGCGCTGGGCCAGCGCGGCGTGAATATCATGGAATTCTGCAAGGCCTTCAATGCTGCGACCGACAGCCTTGAAAAGGGCGCGCCGATCCCGACGAAGATCACGGTCTATGCCGACCGCAGCTTCACCTTCGTCACCAAGAGCCCGCCTGCCAGCTACCTCATCAAGAAGGCAATGAAGATCAAGTCCGGTTCGAAAGAGCCGGGCAAGAACATCATCGGTTCGATCAAGACCAGCCAGCTGGCCGAGATCGCCGAGACGAAGATGAAGGATCTCAATGCCAACGATATCGACCAGGCGGTCAAGATTATCGGTGGTTCCGCCCGTTCGATGGGCATCGAAGTGGTGGAGGGCTGAGACGATGGCACAGCTGACCAAGAAGCAGAAGACACTCGCCGAACTCGATAGCGAGAAGCTCTACACCGTGGACGAGGCGATCGCCACTTTGCGCGAGCACAAGGCCAAGTTTGACGAGACCGTCGAAGTCGCGATGAACCTCGGCGTCGATCCGCGGCATGCGGATCAGATGGTGCGCGGCATGGTGTCGCTGCCCTCGGGCACCGGCAGGGACGTGAAGGTCGCCGTGTTCGCGCGCGGCGACAATGCCGAAAAGGCGACTGCCGCAGGCGCTGACAAGGTCGGTGCCGAAGACCTGATGGAAGACATGCAGGCCGGTAATCTCGATTACGACCGCGTCATCGCCACGCCCGACATGATGGGCGTCGTCGGCCGTCTAGGCAAGGTGCTCGGCCCCAAGGGCCTGATGCCGAACCCGAAGCTCGGCACCGTCACCCCGAACGTGGAACAGGCCGTGAAGGACGCCAAGGGCGGCCAGGTCGAGTTCCGCGTGGAGAAGCAGGGCATCATCCATTCCGGCATCGGCAAGATGAGCTTCAAAGACGAAGACCTGAAGACAAACTTCGAAGCGCTGACGCAGGCGATCGTGAAAGCGAAGCCATCGGGTGCCAAGGGCAAGTTTGTGCGCAAGGTCTCGCTTACCAGCACGATGGGCCCGGGCCTGAAAATAGACCTCGCCGAAATCGAAGGTGCGTAACTAGCACTGTCCTACACGGGCCAGAAACACGTAGGGGGGCCGGGAGAGCGATCTTCCGGCCCCTTGTGTTTTGCGCTTCGCCGCACGCCGCCATCGTCCTGCCCGTCGGTTCACCGCGCGGCAAGGCGGCGGGGCGAAACGGGGTGCAGGACCGCAACTGACAAGGATTTTCTCATGCGCATCGCGATCGCCGCTGCCATCCTCGCCACCAGCTTCGCCGCCACCCCCGCCCTCGCGCAATCGGCAGGCGGGCTGCACGCTGCCGTCATTGCCGGGTACGAAGGGATCGACGTCGAAAGCGATGCGGGCACCGCCAGCGCCAGCGCCGACAGCGCCGTCTACGGCGTCACCGCCGGATACGACCTCTCGCTCGGCAGCGCCTTTGTCGGCGTCGAAGGCGAATATTCGGCGAGCGACGGCACGACCGAATTTCCCGACACGCTCGGCGAAGCGCGCGATGGGCTCGACACCGACGGGCAGTATTATCTCGGCCTGCGCGCCGGTTTCGCTCTCACGCCCGGTATCGCGGCATACGGCAAGGTCGGCTACACCGCGCTCGACACCCGCGCCTTCACCCAATCCGGCTCGCTCGACGATCTCGAGGACAATGCCGACGGCATCCGCTTCGGCGGCGGCGTACAAGTCGCGCTGCCCGGCCCGCTGGAGGCCCGCCTCGAGTATCGCCGCTCGCGTTATGGCGATGTGGGCGGGGACGAGTTCGGAGATGTTACGACGGATCAGGTGGTCGCCGGGATCGGCGTGCGGTTCTGAGCAACTGCTTGTAACATAGTCGTTATCAAGCTTGACTCGGCAAGCTGAACTGCCATTCTGGATGCGAGCGACGGGATCGCTTGATCATCGAACAAAATTTGGACGGGAGCAGGACATGCCTGAATTGCATGGCGATCGCAGCGGACCGCAGCGTTACGCACTGGAAGACGTGGGAAATTTCACCCGCGATACGGAAACAACGCTCGTCGAGCTGCGCAACCCCGATCCGGACGGGGACGGGATCGCCTATAATGGCAAGCCCGTACTCTCGCCCGAAGAGGCCGCGCAGCAGCTGACGCGCACCGGCGCGCAATGGCCGATCACCGGCAATGGCGTCATCACCTATACCTTCGCCGAAAAGGCACCCGGCGGACAGTATAACAGCCCCAAGACCGGCCTCGGGGCGACGGTCGACGGCTTTGCGCCCTTCACTGAAGAGCAGCGCGAAACCACGCGCGATGTCATCGGGCTGTGGGACGACGTCCTTGCCATCGGCTTCGTCGAAAAGAACGGCAAGGGTGCCGACATCGTCTATCTCAACACCAATACCGGGCCAGGTCAGGCGGGTGCCTACACCCCGTTCTATGGCGGGGAGAAAGGTCGCTTTGCCAAGATTCAGGGCGATACCTTCATCAATCAGGACCAGCCAAGCAATTTCGATCTCGGTTTCGAAGGCTATGGTTATACAACGCTGGTGCACGAGACCGGCCATGCTATCGGGCTGCAGCACCCCAGCAATTACAATGCCGGCAATGGCGGCCCGATCAGCTACGGCGCAGATGCGGAGTATTTCCAGGATTCCTACCAGTTCTCCGTCATGTCCTACTTCCATGCGGGAAACACCGGCGCGCGTGGCTTCGTGAACTGGGCGCGTGGAGGATTTTTCCAGACGCCGCAGACGCCGATGGTGCACGATATACTCGCCGCGCAGTCGCTTTACGGTGCCGACACGACGACACGGACCGGCGACACGACCTATGGGTTCAATTCCACGGCAGGCCGCGCCGTGTTCGACTTCACCGTCAACGAAAACCCATTCCTCACTATCTGGGACGCGGGCGGGCACGATACGCTCGACCTCAGCGGCTTTTACGGCAATGTGACGCTCGATCTGCGTGAGGGCGAGTTCAGCTCCGGCTATGCGCAGCCCGATTACGACACGCTCAACGCCACCCTCTTCCAAGCGTCGAACGCTTTCTGGGATGCGCTTTATGCCGGGCAGCTCGGCAGCAATCCGGGCTTCCTTTCGGACAATATCGCGATCGCCTACGGCGTCGTGATCGAGGACGGCGCGACCGGCAACGGGAACGACCGCCTGATCGGCAACGATGTCGCCAACATGCTCGATGGCGGCGCGGGAAGCGACACCTATACCGGTGGCGCGGGTGCGGACACCTTCGTCGTCGCCGAGGCTGGCTGGTTCGAGTACATTACCGATTTCGTCAGCGGCGAGGACACGCTCGATCTCAGCGCCTTCGGCGTGGACGAAAGCGCGGTGGCGATTTTCGGCAACCAGGTGTTCGTCGACGTCAATGGTGACGGCGGAGCCGACCTTGCAGTGGTGCTGACCGACGGCGCATCGATCACGCTGGACGACATGGTCTTCGGCTGATTCTTCTGATCGGGGGCGGGCGAAAGGCCGCCCGCCTCCCGCTCAAATCCCGCCGGGGGTGAAGTCGAACCCGGCTTCGCCCAGCGCTTCGCACAGCGTGTCTATCGCGCTGTCGACGCTTTCCCGGCTTGTCGAGCGGATGACGAAATTCGCGCCGACCCGGCCTTCGCGGAAGAATGGGTAGGAGCCGAGTTGGCAGTCCTGGTGGGCCTTTTCGACCTCGCGCAGGATGTCGGCCACCTCGGTTTCTGGAATGAACCCGCCGACCGTTTCGGCCAGCAGCGGTGCGCCGCCTTCGAGCTGGCCGGTCAGACCGTCGAGCATCTGCGCGGTGATGTGCGGCACCCCCGCCATCAGGAAGATGTTGCCGTGCCTTATACCCGGTGCGCCCGACATGTGGTTGGGGATCAGACCCGCGCCTTCGGGCACCCGCGCCATGCGCAGCCGCTTCTCGGTGAGTTCGAGATCGCGCAAGGCGTAATAATCGGCGAGCATCTGCCGTGCCTCGGGATGCTCGACGACCGGGACGCCCAACGCTTTCGCCACGGCGTCCACTGTGATGTCGTCATGCGTCGGCCCGATGCCGCCGGTGGTGAACAGGTAATCGTAGCTCGATCGCAGCGCGTTCACCGCTGCGACGATTGCGTCCATGTCGTCCGCCACCACGCGCACTTCTGTGAGGCGGATGCCCTGTACCTGTAGCCAGCTGGCGACCTGCGCGATGTTCTTGTCATGCGTGCGGCCCGAAAGAATCTCGTCGCCGATCACGATCATCCCGGCGGTCCAGATGCGCTCGCTGCTCATTCTGCCGCCTCCGCTTCCTGGCTGACGTGAAAGAAGCGCAGCACCCCGTCGCGGACAGGGCGCTGGCGAAAATCGCGCAGGTCTTCGAGGTAATTGTGCCGCAGCGTCCAGGGCCGCTCCGCCGCGACCTTGGGCATCAGGTCACGCGCGCGCTGGAGGTAGCCGGAGGAATAGTCCCACGGCTCGACCTCCTCGGGCTCGTCCGCCTCGGCAAGCACCGGCACCGCGATATCCGCCCCGGCCCGCGCCATGTCGTTCAGCACCTCACACGCATAGCGCGCATTGGTATCCGCCCGCAGCGTCCAGCTGGCATTGAGGTAGCCGAACACGAAGGATAGGTTGGGCATGTTGGAGAACATGGTGCCGCGATAGAAGAAGTGCTCGGTGAAATCGACCGGCTCGCCATTCTTCGAAATCGCGACCTTGCCTGCCAGCGCGAGTTTCAGTCCAGTGGCGGTAACGACGATATCGGCAGGCAGACGCTCGCCCGATTGCAGCAGCACGCCGTCCGCGTCGAAGCCCGCGATGTGATCGGTAACGATACGCGCCGTGCCGGCCTTCATCGCGTCGTAGAAATCGCCGTCCGGCACGAGGCACAGCCGCTGGTTCCACGGATGGTAGGGCGGCTCGAAATGCTTGTCTTCCCGCAGCGGACCGAGCGTTTCGCGCTGCATTTCGCGCAGCCGCTCCGCCACCTTCTCCGGCTTTCGCTGGGCGAGGCCGAAGATGTAGCTTCGCAGCAGGATGTTCTTGCGGCGGGTGAGCCAGTAGGCGAGCTTTTCGGGAAACCAGTGGCGGAAGCGCTTGTCCCACGCATCCTGTCGCGGCATCTCGCCCATCCAGGTCGGTGTGCGCTGGAGCATGGTGACGCTTTTCGCGGTCCCTGCCATCGCGGGCACGAGCGTCACCGCCGTCGCGCCGGAGCCGATAATGACGACGTCGCGTCCGACATAGTTCAGCGCCTCGGGCCAGAATTGCGGATGGACGATCTCGCCTCCGAATGCGTCCAGGCCGGGTATCTCGGCTTCGTGCGGCTGGTCGTAATCGTAATAGCCGCTAGCGAAATAGAGCCAGCGTGCGGTGGTCGTCTGCTCGCCGCCCTCCCCGTCGCGGTGCCGTATCGTCCAGCGCGCGGTGTCGCTGTCCCAGCCCGCCGAGAGCACCTCGCGTCCGAAGCGGATGTTCTCGCGAATACCTCGCTCGTCCACCACGCGGTGCAGATATTCGAGGATTGCCGGGCCGTCCGCGATCGCATCGTCGTGCTTCCACGGCTCGAACGAGAAACCGAGCGTGTGCATGTCGCTGTCCGAACGCACGCCGGGATAGCGGAACAGGTCCCACGTCCCGCCCAGTCGCTCGCGCCGTTCGAGGATCGTGTAACTGCGATCCGGGCAGAGCATGCCCATGTGCCCCGCCATCGAAATGCCAGAAAGCCCCGCGCCGATGATGCACACGTCGATATCGGGCTGGGTCATTGCGGTAAGGCGCTCCGGTCAGTTGGGCAGGTTGCCCGACCCGGTGAACATAGGCTTCGGCGCGTCGCTCGCAAGTTCGTTACTGACATCATTGTCCAGACCGTAGGCTGCGCGCGCGGCCTTTACCGTGTTCGATAGCAGGCAGGCGATGGTCATCGGGCCGACGCCGCCCGGCACGGGGGTGACGGCCTTGGCATGCTGCACCTCGTCGAAGGCCACGTCACCGACGAGCCTGGTCTTGCCGTTCTCGCCTTCGACCCGGGTGATACCGACATCGATGATCACCGCGCCGTCCTTCACCCAGTGCCCACGCACCAGCCGCGGCGCCCCGGCGGCGGCGACGATGATATCGGCCTGGCGGCAGATGTCGGCGAGCCCTTCGGTGAGAATATGCGTTACGGTAACGGTCGCCTCGGCATCGAGCAGCAGGTTGGCGACCGGTTTGCCGACGATATTCGACTTGCCGATCACGACCGCGTCCTTGCCCGTCACGTCCTTCACCACGCTGCCGATCAGCTTCATCACGCCAAGCGGGGTGCAAGGCACGATCCCGCCTGTGCCGGTGGAGAGGCGCCCGACATTGACGGGGTGGAAACCATCAACATCCTTTTCTGGCACGATGGCGCCGAGCACCTTGCCCGTGTCGATCTGCTGGGGCAGTGGCACCTGGCAGAGGATTCCATGAACTTCGGGATCTGCATTGAGCCGCGCGATCAGGGTCAGCAGCGCATCCTGTGTGATCGTGTCGGGCAGGCGATGCTCGCTCGACCGGATACCGACCCGCTCGCACGCCTGTATCTTGCGACGGACATAGATTTCGCTCGCCGGATCATCGCCGACGAGGATAACGGTGAGGCCGGGCGCGGTATGGCCTGCGGCGACCAGCGCCTCGACCTCGCTTGTCGTCACCGCGTCCAGTTCGCGGGCGAGGGCGCGGCCGTCGATAATGTCTGCCATTGGCGGTCCTTCGGCGCGGGGGTGGAGCAATCGCCGCGCGCTATAGGCGGGCTGCCGCGCCTTTCCCACCCTTTCTCTTGCGCCGATGGGGTGCGCTGCGGCACAAGGCCGCATGCTGAAACGCCTCCTACTTGTTATCGCCGCCTTTTTCGCTTTGCCCGGCGCTGCCGCTTCGCAGGATCTGGAAGGTTATTGGGCGTTCCAGATCGACGATGCTGTGATCTTCCTCTTCGCGCTCGATCGAACGGCGGACGGCGAATGGCGCGGCCAGTGGGTGCGCCCGCAATCCTTTCGCGGCAATGGCGTCGTCTTCTCCCAGTTCCGCGGCGGGGAGGCGGTGACCACTACAGAATTTGCCGTCGACGGGGAGACGGTGGAACTGCGCTTCCCGCCCACGCGAGAGGAAGGCAGCACCGATATCCTCCGCTTCGAGCCGACCGGAGAGAACGAGGCGCGGATGCACTATGTCGGCGTCGAGCTGCCGCCCTTTCCGCTGGTGCGCGTGGCGCGGAGCACGGCGCTCGGCCCGTTCGAAGACGAGCGGCTATACGACCGCGACAATGCGGTGACCGAGTCGAGCTACGATCCAGCGGATGACGACGCGACGCAAACCGAAGTTGAGGCTGTCGAAGGGTCGGTCGAAGATGACGACGTCGGTGATGCCGGTACCGAAGACATCGCCGAGGCTGCCGAAGAGGTGGTCGAGGAAGATGAGGCTGGCGAAGGCAGTGAAGGCACTCCGCGGATCGCGGGAGACTTCCTCGACGGCATCGGGACCGCGCTGGCGAAGAGCGAAGTGACCGGGGACGACGCGAGCGACACCGAACCCACCGAATTGTCCCGCGCCTGCGCCGATCTCGACCGCTCCGACTTGCCGAACCGCGCTGGCCTTGACGTTCTCTGGGGCGACGATTTTGAAGCGATTGGCGATGGGCTGGAGATTCGCGAATACCGGATGGACAATGGCGACATCGCCCGCGTGACAATGCTCGACGACCGCATCTATCTCAACCGCTGCGGCCCGGCCTGACGATCCTGCAAATGAAGTATTTCGTCGGCCCTCTTGTCACGGCTTGCCTCGCCGCGCCTGCGGCCGCGCAGGAGACAGTCGATCCCGTTGGCGACGACACGATCATCGTAACTGGCGCGAGCTTGCCGGAAACGCCCGCCGCGCCCGCTTACTCCACCATAAAAATCGACCGCGAGGCGCTCGTCACCACGGCCAGCGGACGGCTGGAGGACGCGCTGGCGAATGTGGCGGGCTTCCAGCAATTCCGCCGCTCGGACAGCCGCTCGTCGAACCCGAGCGCGCAGGGTGCGACGCTGCGAGCGCTGGGCGGCAATGCGACGAGCCGCGCGCTGGTTCTGCTCGACGGTATGCCGATTGCCGATCCGTTTTTCGGCTACATACCCTTTGGTGCGGTCCCACCCGAGACCCTCGGCAGCGTCCGGGTGACGCGCGGCGGTGGCTCGGGGCCATTCGGTGCAGGGGCGCTGGCCGGGACGATCAGGCTGGAAAGCGCCGGTCCGGAGGCGCTCCGCCCCATCGTAGCGAGCGCGCTGGCGGACATGCGCGGCGACAGCGAGTTATCTGCTATTGCCGCTCCCGAGATCGGCGACGGATTCGCCGTCCTGCACGGGCGATGGGATCGCGGGCAGGGGTTCTATACTACGCCCGTCGACCAGCGCGCTGCGGCCAGCAGCAGAGCGAACTACGATTCGTGGTCAGCCGGCGCGCGCATCGTCCAGCCGCTTGGCGATGCGCTGGAAGTGCAGGCGCGGGTGCTGGCTTTCGACGACAACCGCACGCTGCGTTTCGTAGGCGCGGACAATTCGTCGCGAGGGCAGAATATCTCGCTCCGCATAATCGGGCGCGGAGACTGGGCATTCGATGCGCTTGGCTATGCGCAATGGCGCGATTTCAGCAACGTCGTCATCTCCTCGACCCGCTTCACCCGCGTGCTGGACCAGCGCGACACTCCTGCGAGAGGGCTTGGTGGCAAGATCGAGCTGCGCCCGCCGGTCGGTGATGCGCATACCTTGCGCGTCGGGGCGGACATCCGCCGCAGCTCTGGCGAATTGTTCGAAGACGCTTATTCGGCCTTTTCCGGCAACCTGACCGAAAGCCGGAATGCCGGCGGTGCGAACACGACGCTTGGCCTGTTCGTGGAGGACGACCGGGAAATGGGCGCGCTGACTCTTACCGCCGGTTTCCGCGCCGACCGCTACTGGATCGAGGACGGCTTCTACCGAGCGGTCGCAGCGGACGGCGCAATCGTTCGCGATGACAGTTTTGCCGACCGCGGCGGTTGGGAAGTCACGTGGCGCGCCGGTGCGCTGTTCGATGCCAGCGATAGCGTGCGACTGCGCGCAGCGATGTATCGCGGGTTTCGCCTGCCCACGCTCAACGAGCTTTACCGGCCCTTCGTCGTTTTCCCTGTCGTGACGCAGGCGAATGCGGAATTGGAGCCGGAGCGGTTGCAGGGCTGGGAAGTGGGCGCGGACTTCGCTCCTGTCGATAACGTATCTCTGAGCGCCACCTTATTCGACAACCGCGTGGAGAGCGCTATCGCCAATGTCACGCTGGAGGAAAATCTACGGCAGCGGCGCAATCTCGATTCCATCGCGGCGCGAGGTGTCGAGCTCGCCGCCTCGCTGATGCAAGGCCCTTTTGCATTCGACGGAACGCTTGTGCTGACCAATGCCGAGGTGCGCGGCACCGGACCCGCCGCTTTGCTCGACGGCAACAGCCCGTCGCAAACGCCGGACTTCGCCGCCAGCGCGACGGCGCGCTACGCATTCGGCCAAGGCAGTTTCGCCAGCGCCACGCTGCGCCATGTTGGCGCGCAATTCGAGGACGAACTCGAAACTGATGTACTCCCCGCCGCGACTACGCTCGATCTTTACGGGCAGGCGGCACTCACCGGAAAGCTCACCCTGGTGGCGCGGGTTGAAAACCTGTTCGACAGCGAGATCGTCACGCGCAATCAGGGCGGTAGTATCGACTTGGGAGCGCCGCGCACCATCTGGCTCGGCCTTCGCTGGGGTTACTAGGCGGTTCTCCTCGCCTCGTCGCGCCGGACCTTCGCTTCGTCGTCGCAAGCATGCTGCACGCTTAACCGCGCTTCCACGCTCCGTTCAATCCGGCCCTGCGATACTCCATGCGACAAATACGAATTGCGCAGGAGCTGGACATGACCTTCCTCACCAAACTTCCCTTCCGCCTCGCGACCGTTTCGGTCGCCACGCTGGCGCTTGCAGCGTGTGGACCGGACGATGCGCCGAACCTCGACCAGCTGGCTCTGTCGAGCTCGCTCCAGCCCTACAATTTCTCGCTGGCAGACGACGCCTATCCGTTCGACGATGACGGCTTGCCCGAAGCCTATCCGATGCAGGACGATTATCCCGAAAGCTACGCCCCTGCACCCTCGTGGAATTACGGGCAGAATAGCTACTATGACGCGCCGCAGCGCCAGTATGCGTCGAGCTACGGTTACGGCGACGACGGTTACGACGGCGATGGCTACGGGCAATACGATGCCGATTATGGCGACGATTATTATGAGGAAGCCTATTCGAGTCATGGCGATCAGCCATATTACGACCGCTCCGCCGGGACCGACCAATATTCGTGGTTGGCGCTCGCCGCGATGGTGGGCCGAGTGCTTGGCGATTCCCCTCCCGATTATGCCTATCGCTACAATGACGTACAGCCATGGGCGTGGCGGACCAATGACGGCTACTACCGACATGCCGAGCCGGTGCGCGGCGGGTACCGCTACTATTACTATGAACCGCGCTCTGCGCGCCCCTTTCTCGTCCGAGATCCGATCTACAGCTACGGCTATCGCGAAAACCGTCTGATCGCAGTCTACGATCGTGACGGCCGCGTGCTGCGACGCGACCGGATGCGCGAGCGCTATCGTGCGGGCGATGCCTATTTCGATCGCGGCACGCGGCTCTATCGCGCGGCCAGTTCCGGTGATCGTTTTGGCGTGTCTGCCCCGCTCTGGCAGCGCCGCAGCGGCTCTATCATGGCCGAGCAGCGCCGTTGGGACCGGGCGCGGGCCGAGAGACGAGCATGGCGTGAATGGGATCGCCGCCACGAACGCGCGGCCGACCGCCGCTGGAAGCAGGAACGCCGCGCGCGCCGCGATGCGAACCGCCAGTTCGTGCGCTGGCAGCGTGACGATTATCGCAGCGCCGCTCCGGTGCTGTATCGCGATGCCAGCCAGCCACGTTTCGAACGCGCCTCGCTGTTCCGTGTCGCCGATGGCGACGCCCGGCAGGAGCGTCGCCGCGAACTGCGTCGCCTTGCAG